>NZ_CP032514.1:1209964-1512456 GCF_003606385.1 Actinomyces lilanjuaniae
TACGTAGCACAACGATGTGGTTCTATAGCGTTGTGTCCGTCGTTCGAAGAATGACATAAGTGTAAACCTTAACTTTAGGTTGAGGGCGCAGGGGAGTCCCGCGCGGGACTCATGACGACCGTGAGGGGAACGCCAGTGGCGGAGAGCATGGCTGTGGACGACACACAGCACTACCAGGCCGAAATCAAGGTCGTCGGCGTCGGTGGCGGCGGTGTCAATGCCGTCAACCGGATGATCGAGGCGGATCTGCGTGGTGTGGAGTTCATTGCCGTGAACACGGATGCCCAGGCCCTGCTCATGTCTGACGCCGACGTCAAGCTCGACGTCGGCCGCGACCTCACCCGCGGGCTCGGGGCCGGGGCCGACCCGGCAATAGGTCGTAAGGCGGCCGAGGACCACGAGTCGGAGATCCGCGAGGCCCTGGACGGCTCGGACATGGTCTTTGTCACCGCAGGGGAGGGGGGCGGTACCGGTACCGGGGGTGCTCCTGTCGTCGCGCGCCTGGCTAAGGCCATCGGCGCCCTTACGATCGGCGTGGTCACGCGGCCGTTCTCCTTCGAGGGGCGCCGACGCTCGGCCCAGGCCGAGGACGGCGTCCAGGCGCTGCGCGAGGAGGTCGACACCCTCATCGTCATCCCTAACGACCGTCTGCTGCAGATCGCCGATAAGAACATCTCCGTGGTCGACGCCTTCAAGCAGGCCGACCAGGTCCTCCTCCAGGGCGTTCAGGGCATCACCGAGCTTATCACCACTCCCGGCCTCATCAACGTCGACTTCAACGACGTCAAGTCGGTCATGCAGGGAGCGGGCAGCGCCCTGATGGGGATCGGTTCGGCCACCGGTGAGGGGCGTGCTGTCACCGCGACCGAGGAGGCGATCGCCTCCCCGCTGCTGGAGACCTCCATCGACGGGGCGCACGGTGTCCTGCTGTTCTTCCAGGGCGGCTCGGACCTGGGCCTGTTCGAGATGAACGAGGCCGCCAACCTCGTTCGCGAGGCGGTCCACCCCGAGGCCAACATCATCGTCGGCAACGTCGTGGACGGTGCCCTGGGGGACGAGGTCCGCGTCACCGTCATCGCGGCCGGCTTCGATGCCGAGCCTGTTGCGGCGGTGGCCGCGGCCTCGCGTGCTGCCCGGTCTGCCTCTGCGGCGGCCTCGGCACCGTCACCCTCGGCTGAGGAGGTCCTGCCCAGTCGGGGAGGTGCCCACGCGGCCCGCAACCCCGTGACTCGCCCGGCACCGGCTGCGCACCTGGTGGAGCTCCCCGTGCCGGAGTCCGAGGTATCAACCAGTGAGGTGCCTGCCTACGTGGACGAGACAGCCGGCCGGGCGGCCTCTGAGCTAGAGGTCCCGGCGGTCCTCGGAGTCGATGCCGAGGACGACGGTATCGACCTGCCTGACTTCCTGCGTTGAGCGGCCCGGCGGCCGACGGGTACGGCGACCTCCTGGAGGTTGACCTGGGCCCTGGTGCCCGCGGGTTCTTCACGACCCGGGGTGCCGGGGCTCGTGCGCGTGGTGCCGGTGACGGCGGGGACCCCTATGCGGGCTGGAACCTGGCGCTGCACGTAGGTGATGACCCTCATCGCGTCGGCAGGAATCGTGCCGAGCTGGAGCGGCGCGTGATCCGCGGCGGCAGGGGTGCCGGGAGCGGGAGCGCAGGGGGCCTGGCCTGGATGGACCAGGTCCACTCCGCCGTGGTCGCTGCCGCCTCGGCGTACGAGGTCCCCACGGCCGACGCCCTGGTGCTCGACACCCGCCAGGACGCAGCCCCGGCAGGTGCCTGCGTCCTGGTCGCTGACTGCGTGCCCCTGCTGCTCGCCTCCGGGGACGGCTCCTTGCTGGCTGCAGTGCACGCGGGGCGTCGCGGGATGCTCGACGGCGTCGTCCCGGCCACCGTGGACGCCCTGGTCGCGGCCGGGGCGCGCGTGGCCGACCTGTGGGCCGCTACGGGACCATGTATCTGCTCGGGCTGCTACGAGGTGAGTGAGCGTATGCGTGCGGAATCCGCGCAGCGCGAACCCGCCTGTGCTGCGGTGACCCGCTGGGGCACCCCTGGTCTCGACGTGGCTGCCGGGGTGGTCGCGCAGCTGGAGCGGTGCGGAATCGAGCGGATCAGCACCGGTTACTGGTGCACCTACGAGGACCCCGGCCTCTACTCCTACCGGCGTGACGGCAGGACCGGTCGTCTTGCCGGAGTCGTCGTGCCACGGTGCGTCTAAGGCGTTGGGAGGAGAGGGGTTTCCTGCCGCGGAAGGGTCCGGGTAGTGTGTGAGAAAAACACAATATGGGAGTATCCTGGACGTAATCTTTCTGGAACCTGGGGTTGGTGACACGCCGACACGGCGTCCCCCTGTGGCGGTGGGTGGGCGGATAACGTCGGCCCACATCCGGAACGCAGGGGACCGGACGAATCAAGGAGCTACCCATGGGCGCGCTGCGCAGTATGAGCAACTTCCTCGGCTACTCCGAGCCGACGGAAGAGGCCTACGAGGACGACTTTGAGGTCGCGGAGTCCGACTATGCCGTGCAGGAGCAGGACGAGCTCGCTGACAACGACTTCCAGGACTACGCCGCCTCGGTCCCTGAGCCCGTCGTCCCAGCAGACCTGCGTAGGATCGTGACGGTCCACCCCTCCACCTACAACGAGGCTCGCGTCATCGGCGAGTCCTTCCGTGACGGGGTGCCGGTGATCATCAACCTCACGGGGATGAGTGAGTCCGACGCCCGCCGGATGGTTGACTTCTCCGCAGGACTGGTCTTTGGTCTCCACGGGGCTATTGAGAGGGTCACGCCTCGTGTCTTCCTGCTGACTCCCGCCAGTGTCGAGATTGACGGCGGCGAGGCGGTCGAGGGCCGGGACCGCTTCTTCAATCAGGGCTGAGCCGCGCACATGGGTCCCATCGCGCTGGTTGCCCGGATACTCTCCAGCCTCCTGAGCCTGTACACCCTGGTCCTTCTCGTCAGGGTAGTCCTGGACTGGGTCCAGATGTTCGCCCGCCAGTGGCGCCCGACCGGTGTCGTCCTGGTCCTGGCTAACCTTGTCTACACCCTCACCGATCCGCCGCTGCGCTGGATCCGCGGGGTGCTGCCTATGCTTCGCATGGGCGGGCTCGGGATCGACCTGAGCTTCCTGGTCCTGTTTCTTGGGATCATCGTCGTCCAGCGTCTGCTTGTCCTCTTGATCTGAGGACGGGCGAGACCGAGACGATATATGCTGCTGCCATGATCCCAACGTGACAGGCAGCGCGCTTGATACGGCCTGGACCCTGAGTTCAGGTACTCTGTCCGCATGAGTGACCGGTATCCCGGTGCTCGTGACCTTTCCCGTAACGACACCGAGGTGACGACTATGACGCTGCTGACGGCAGACGACGTCCTCAACAAGAAGTTCCAGGCCACCAAGTTCCGCGAGGGCTACGAGCAGGACGAGGTCGATGACTTCCTCGACGAGGTGGTTGAGGCCATGCGTCAGCTGGAGGCTGAGAACGCAGACCTCAAGGCGAAGCTGGAGGCTGCCAACCGGCGTGTCGCGGAGCTGGGGGAGGGAGCGGCGGCAGCCCCTGTGGCTCCTGTTGCCGCTATGCCCGAGCCCTCCGTCCCTGTCTCCGGCTCCGTGCCGGTAGTTCCCGGGGCCGACTCCGCGCAGGGCCCGGCTGCTGCCTCAGGCATGCTCGAGCTGGCCCAGCGCCTTCACGACGAGCACGTGGCCAACGGCAAGGCAGAGGGTGAGCGCATCGTCACTGAGGCCCGCTCCACCGGTGAGCAGATCGTTCGTGAGGCCGAGGACCAGCGCAACCGTACCCTGGCCCAGCTGGAGAAGGAGCGCTCCGGCCTGGAGCACAAGATCGACGAGCTGCGTCGCTTCGAGTCCGACTACCGGACCCGACTCAAGAGCTACCTGCAAAACCTTCTCACCAACGTGGAGGACGGCAGCGACGGCGCCACTGCAGGTCTGTAGGTCTGAGCCCTTGCATACCTGAGGTAGCGTCATGCGGACCGTGCTCAAGCGGTGCCTTTTGTCAGCGCCTCTGAGGCGCTGACAACGGCCAGGGGCGGTGTGTGACAGTCCAGCTGAGGCTTGCTGTCACGACCGCCGCCTGGCCCGTCCCGTGATCAGGCGGGGCTACCGGGTGCTGCTGCGTGTTCCGCAGCCGTGGCTGCGTACTGGAGCAGTCACGGCGGCGACCCTTGCTGTCGGACCGTCAATAGCGTTTCTCCGGGTGGGCCGTGGTTTCGCGTGAACATCTTCTGAGCGTCGCTTGAATATTGCCTCAATAGCGGGTGAGTTCTGGGCGGGTACGGTGGCTACCGAGTTAGTGCAGTTAGTTCATTGCGTGGTGCGTTGGTGACCTTGTGCGGCCCGCCTCCTGCCACTGAAAGGATCCCATGAGCGACGGCCAGTCCGTAGAGGCTGACAAGGGCGGTGGCCTGCCTCTTGCTGCCGGCAGACAGGCCGTCCCAGCGACGGTGCTGCTATGGGCGGTTGCTGGTGCCGTGGTGGTCGCGGACCAGGTCACGAAGGCCTGGGCGCTGTCTGCCCTGGGCGACGGGGCTCGCCTCCCGGTTGTGGGTGACGTGCTCGGCCTGGTGCTTGTGCGCAACTCGGGCGCGGCCTTCTCCCTGGCCGCTGGGTACACGTGGGTCTTGTCACTGGTGGCTGTCGCTGTCATCGTCGCGATCGTGCGGGCCTCGCGGAGGCTGGCCTCCACCTGGTGGGCGCTCGTGCTGGGACTGGTGCTGGGAGGGGCTGCTGGCAACCTCCTGGACCGGCTGGTGCGTCCCCCGGGCCCCCTGCGCGGGCACGTCGTCGACTTCATCGACTACGGCGGGTACTTTGTGGGTAACGTGGCTGACATCGCTATCGTGGTGGCTGCGGTGGGGCTCCTGGTGCTGACCCTGGGCGGCCGGGACCGTGACGGCACCCGGCAGCGGCCTGCTGGTGCAGCGGGCGGCCGGGAGGGTCAGGCATGAGCCTGCGTGTCATGCCGGTACCTGAGGGGCTGGTCGGCGAGAGGGCGGATACTGCCCTGGCCCGGATGACAGGGTTGTCGCGCAGCAGGGTGGGTGACCTGTGCCAGCAGGGTGCCGTGCGTCGTGGGGGAGTGGTGCTGGCTAAGTCGCAGCGTCTGGGTGAGGGTGACCTGCTGGAGGTCGAGCTGCCTGATCCTCCGGTCAGCCGGCTGGTGGCTACGCCTGTGGAGGGTATGGGGGTGGTCTACGAGGACGAGGACATTGTCGTGGTGGACAAGCCTGCGGGGGTCGCCGCTCACCCGTCGGTGGGGTGGGATGGGCCCGACGTCCTGGGGGCGCTGCGGGCGATGCGGGTGCGGGTGGCTACCTCCGGGCCGCCTGAGCGTCAGGGTATCGTCTCTCGCCTGGATGTCGGCACCTCCGGGGTCATGGTCGTGGCCAAGGGGGAGCGTGCCTACAGCGTGCTCAAGGCGGCGTTCAGGCACCACCGTGTGGACAAGACCTACCACGCCCTGGTGCAGGGGCACCTGGACCCGTCCTCGGGAACGGTTGAGGCGCCTATCGGTCGTCATCCGGGGCGGGAGTGGAAGATGGCGGTGGTCCCCGGTGGCAGGGAGTCTGTGACGCACTATGACGTCATGGAGGTCATGCCGGGTGCCTGCCTGGTGCAGGTGCGTCTTGAGACAGGGCGTACCCACCAGATCCGTGTGCACATGGCGGCGGTGGGGCACCCCTGTGTCGGTGACGGGACCTACGGGGCGGACCCGCGCCTGGGTGCCCGGGCCGGGCTGGCCCGGCAGTGGCTTCACGCGGTGGGGCTGGGGCTGGCCCACCCGGTCACCGGGGAGAGGATGGACTTCACCTCTGACTATCCCGAGGACCTGGTGCACGCCCTGGAGGTCCTGCGCCTGGTCTGAGAGCTTGTGGGGCCGTGCCGGGGCGGGGGGAGCAGGGGGTGCCCTTCAGTGCGGCTCGCAGTGCGCTGGGTTGCCCGGGGTGCCGGGCTGGGGGCGCGGCTGGTCGCTGCTGTCGAGGCCGCTGCCCTGGAGCGGGCCGCTGTGCCCCTGGAGGGCGCTGTGCCCCTGGAGGGCAGTGCAGCCACCAACGCCGGGGTGGTGCCGGGTACGTCTGGTGTGAGGGTGGTCCTGTCCGCCCAGGAGCAGGCCATGGGCTTCTACCAGCGCTGCGGCTACCAGGCTGTGAGCGGGCGGCGCTACCTGGACGCCGGGATCCCCCACCAGGACATGGCACGTGTGCTGACGCCGTGATCCGGCGCCTGGCTCACGGCTGGGCGCGAAGCAGGCGGTCCAGTGCTAGCGCCAGCGCCGTATGGTTGCCTGAGCCTATCTTGCGCAGCAACGCTGAGACATCGTTCTTCACCGTCCCCTTGGCCAGGACCATCCTGGCAGCGATCTCCCGGTTGGTCAGCCCCTGGGCCACCAAGACAGCAACCTCCCGCTCGGCGGGGGGTCAGGACAGCCAGCTGCGGGTCCTCCGCAGACGGGGAGGTGCTGGGGCCGGAGGATCGTGACCGCAGAGCCGCACGAGCTACCCGAGGGTCAATGACCATCCCCCAGCGTGCACCGAGGTGATGGTCCTGGCCAGGGTTTCGACCGAGGAGTCCTTGAGTACAAACCCTGCGGCACCCGCACCCAGCGCGTCCTGGACCAGTGCGTCGTCGTCGAAGGTGGTCAGCACCACCACTGGAAGTTCCGGGTAAAGGCCACGGCAGCGCTCTACCAGCTCCACGCCGTTCATGCCCGGCATGCGGGCGTCAGCCAGGACTACGTCGACGCCGGTTCGGGCCAGGACAGCCAGGCCCTCGGTGCCGTCAGCCCCTCAATGTCCTCATACAGGTCCTCATACAGGTCGCCGCCCGTGGCCCCTACGGCTGAATGCTTCGTGGCTCCATCCCTTGGTGCGGCAGCGCACCGGCGCACCAGTGCCACGGGTGGGAGGGGGCGTAAGCGGGCGGTCCCGACTGCCCTTCCACGGCTGTCGGGACCGCCTGGGCGGCTCCTCGGGGACAGGGGCATAGGATGACCGCATGGGTAGCACGACGGGTAGCACGGCAGGAGCCAGCAGCACCAGGGGCGGGACCGGTGACGACTTCGTCCACCTCCACGTCCACACCGACTACTCCATGCTCGACGGCGCGGGCAAGATCCAGGACTACGTGGCTGAGGCCAAGCGCCTGGGCCAGCCTGCCCTGGCCATCACCGACCACGGCTACATGTTCGGCGCCTACGAGTTCTACGCTGCCGCCAGAAAGGCCGGGATCAAGCCCATCATCGGGGTCGAGGCCTACATGACCCCGGGCACCTCCCGCTTCGACCGGACCCGCGTGTTCTGGGGGGAGGAGTCCCAGCGCGGCGACGACGTCTCCGCCCGTGGCTCCTACACCCACATGACCCTGCTGGCCCGCAGCAACGAGGGCCTGAGCAACCTCATGCGCATGGACTCCTACGGCTCCCTGGAAGGGCAGTGGGGCAAGGCGCCCCGTATCGACCGCGAGCTGCTGAGCCGCTACTGCGCTGGCCTCATCGGCTCCACCGGCTGCCCCTCCGGGGAGGTCCAGACCCGCCTGCGCCTGGGGCAGTGGGAGGAGGCCCGCCGCTGCGCCGCCGAGCTCCAGGACATCTTCGGGCGCGACTACTTCTACGTCGAGCTCATGGACCACGGCCTGGAGATCGAGCGCCGCGTCACCAAGGACCTGCTGCGCCTGGCCAAGGAGCTGGGTGCCCCGCTCCTGGCCACCAACGACTCCCACTACGTGCGCCCCGAGCACCGAGAGATCCAGGACGCCATGCTGTGCATCAACTCCGGCTCGGTGCTCACCGACCCTGACCGCTTCAGGTTCGACGGCGACACCTACTACCTGCGCCCGGGCCGCGAGATGCGCGAGCTCTTTGCTGAGATGCCCCAGGCCTGCGACAATACGCTCCTTGTTGCTGAACAGTGCGACGTCTCCTTCACCACCGTGGACGAGGGAGCCTCCTTCATGCCGGTCTTCCCCGTTCCGAAGGGGGAGACCATGGAGTCCTGGTTCGTCAAGGAGTGCTGGCGCGGTATGGACGCCCGCTTCCACGGCGACGTCCCCGAGGACTGCCGCAAGCAGGCCGAGTACGAGATCGACGTCATCGTCCAGATGGGCTTCCCCGGCTACTTCCTGGTGGTGGCCGACTACATCAACTGGGCCAAGGCCCAGGGTATCCGCGTGGGCCCGGGGCGCGGGTCGGGGGCTGGCTCCATGGTCGCCTACGCCATGGGTATCACTGAGCTCAACCCCCTCAAGCACGGGCTGATCTTCGAGCGCTTCCTCAACCCCGAGCGCATCTCCATGCCCGATATCGACGTCGACTTCGACGAGCGCAGGCGCGACGAGGTCATCGAGTACGTCAAGGAGAAGTACGGGGACGACCGGGTCAGCCAGGTGGTGACCTACGGTGTCATCAAGGCCAAGCAGTCGCTCAAGGACTCCTCGCGTGTCATGGGCTACCCCTACGCGGTGGGGGACCGCCTGACCAAGGCGATGCCACCCACCATCATGGGCAAGGACATCTCCATCAAGGGTATCTTCAACCCCGAGGACGAGCGCTACGGCGAGGCCGAGGAGTTCCGCAGGCTCCACGCCGACGACACCGACGCCCAGCGCATCGTCGAGCTGGCCAAGGGGCTGGAGGGCATGACCCGTCAGTGGGGGTGCACGCCTGCGCCGTCATCATGTCCTCCCAGACGCTGACCGACATCATCCCCATGATGCAGCGCCTCCAGGACGGAGCCTTCATCACCCAGTTCGACTACCCCACCTGTGAGCACCTGGGCCTGCTCAAGATGGACTTCCTGGGGCTGCGCAACCTTACCGTCATCTCCGACGCCCTGGACAACATCGTCGCCAACGGCAAGGAGCCCCTGGACATCGACCACGTCGAGCTCGACGACCGGCCCACCTATGAGATGCTCTCCCGTGGGGAGACCTTGGGCGTCTTCCAGCTCGACGGCGGCGGTATGCGCACCCTGCTGCGGCTGATGAAGCCGGACAACTTCGAGGACATCTCTGCGGTGGGTGCCCTCTACCGTCCCGGGCCCATGGGGGCGGAGTCCCACACCAACTACGCTCTGCGCAAGAACGGGCTGCAGGAGATCGTCCCCATCCACCCCGAGCTCAAGGAGGCCCTGGAGCCGATCCTGGGGACCACCTACGGCCTCATCGTCTACCAGGAGCAGGTGATGAAGATCGCCACCGACCTGGCGGGCTTCACCATGGGCAAGGCCGACGCGCTGCGCAAGGCCATGGGTAAGAAGAAGATGGACATCCTGGAGACGATGTTCGTCGACTTCGAGGCGGGCATGGTGGAGCGGGGGTTTTCCAGGGAGTCTGTCAAGGCGCTGTGGGACGTGGTGGTGCCCTTTGCCAAGTACGCCTTCAACAAGGCCCACTCCGCCGCCTACGGCGTGGTGTCCTACTGGACGGCCTACCTCAAGGCGCACTATCCCACCGAGTACATGGCCGCCCTGCTGACTTCCCAGAAGGACAACAAGGACAAGCTCGGCGTCTACCTGGGGGAGTGCCGCCACATGGGGATCACCGTGCTCCCTCCAGACGTCAACGCCTCCCGCGCCCAGTTCACCGCTGACGGCGACGACGTGCGCTTTGGCCTGGCCGCGGTGCGCAACGTGGGTCTCAACGTGGTCGAGGCGATCGTGGCGGCACGCAGGGACAAGGGCGAGTTCACCAGCTTCGAGGACTTCCTGGACAAGGTGCCCGCCGTGGTGTGCAACAAGCGCACCATCGACTCCCTTATCAAGGCGGGAGCCTTCGACTCCCTGGGGCGCACCCGTCGCTCCCTCCAGGCCTGCCACGAGGACCTTGTCGACGAGGTCATCGGGGTCAAGCGCAACGAGGCCGCCGGGCAGTTCGACCTGTTCGCCTCGCTCCTTGACAGCCCGGACGGTGCTGACGGCGGCTCGGGCGGCAAAGCCTCCCCGGCCTCCGCCGCAGCCGCCTTCGGCTCGGGGCCGGTCTTCTCCTCGGAGGTTCCCAGCCTGCCGGAGTGGGACAAGAAGGACAAACTGGCCTACGAGCGCGAGATGCTGGGTCTCTACGTCTCCGACCATCCGCTCATGGGTCTGGAGGGCGTGCTGGGCCGCCTGGCCGACCGGGAGATCGCCGAGCTCCACGAGGACGACGCCCTGCCTGACGGCGCGGTGGTTACTGTCGCCGGGCTCATCACCTCTCTGACGCGCAAGACCACCAAGCAGGGCAATCTGTGGGCGATCGCCCAGGTGGAGGACCTGGCGGGCAGTGTGGAGGTGCTGTTCTTCCCCCAGACCTACCAGACGGTCTCTACCATGCTGGCTCCGGACACGGTGGTGACGGTGCGCGGACGCCTCAACCGCCGGGACGGCCAGACTGCGCTGTACGCCCAGGAGATGACGATCCCCGACGTCTCCAGCGCCACCCACGAGGCCGTCCTCATCACCCTGCCTACCAACCGGTGCACCGGGCCCCTGGTGGAGCAGTTCAAGGACGTCCTGGTGCGTCACCCCGGGATGTCCACCGTGCGCCTGACCCTGACCAGCCCGGGGCGGGAGGTTCGCACCCAGCTGGACGCCTCCCTGCGGGTGGAGGCCTCACCGGCCTTCTACTCCGATATCAAGGCCCTGCTGGGGCCGGGGTGCCTGCGGCGCTGACCTCCACCACGGCGGCTACCGGGCCGGAAGGCAGGTCGACCACCACCACGTCGCCGTCATCGAGGTGATGGCCACGCCGGGTCTCCGTGACGGCGTTGACGGTGACGTCGCCCGCCTGGACCGCCGCGCGCGCCTGCGCCCCGTCCCGGACCAGGTCGGCGAGCTTGAGGAACTGCCCCAGGCGGATGCGGCCCTGCACCGGGACCCGGAGCAGGTGAGGAACAGGCGGGCAGGACGGCGAAGGCCGCGATGAGGTCCTTGATGATGAGGGCTGTTGTGTCACGGTGGCCATCATCGCAGACACCTCCCAGGCGCGTCGCGGGCCGGTCCGCCTGCTCCTGCGGGCTGGCGACGGGTTGGTGGCTGGGCGGCGAGTTGTCGGTGCCGCAGAGCGGGCTCTTCCTCACCCTGGAATATCCTGGGAACCAGGTAGCAGGCAGTTCAGGGAAGGGAGACTGCGATATGGTGACGGTATCAGCCGTGCTGAGAAAATACTGAGGAGTATCGGTATGCGTCGTCTTGCCGCCAGCACCGTGGTCCTGCTCCTGGTCCTGGCTCTTCCGTCCCTGACCGCCACCTGCCTGCTCGCCTCCCCGGCTGCGGCTGAGCCCGGGGGAACCACGATCCACGTCTCGGCCCGCAGCGGCTCCGACGACACCGGGGACGGGACGTCTGACAGCCCGCTTCGCACCCTCTCCGCTGCGCTCCAGGCGGCCTCGCACGGGGATGTCATTGAGCTTGCGGACGGCACCTACCGCGAGGGGGAGCTGGTTGTGAGCACATCGGTGACGGTGCGAGCCGCCGCAGGTGCCAGCCCGGTCCTGTCAGGGGCGGTCGTGCCCTCCTCCTGGACCCAGGCGGACGGGAGGTGGACGACCTCCGCGGACATGGTTCGGTTCTGCCAGGTGTGCACGGAGAACGCTGACCCTGCGGAGGAGGGGATGGCCGCCTACCCGGAGCAGGTCTTCGTCGACGGCCAGCCGCTGACGCAGGTGACCAGCCGTGCCGAGGTCACCGCCTCCACCTTCTATGTGGAGGACCCTGAGCCGGTGACGCTCAGGCAGAGCGGGAACAACCGTGCCGGGTACAACGCCAGCCCGCACACCGGCGCTTCCTACGTCATCGGTGTCGACCCGCAGGAGCACCACGTAGAGGTGGTGCAGCACTCCCGGGCCATATCGGTCAGCGCTGACGACGTCACCTTGAGGGGCCTGACCGTCGAGAAGTACTCCCCGGTACAGCGCTGGGACTACGCCGATCCGCAGATCGGTACAGCCACGGGCGGGGCCATGGTGGTGACCACCTCCGACAGGGCGGTCGTGGAGGACTCCGTCTTCCGCTACTCGGCGGCCGGCACCGCCCTGGCGGTCTCCGGCGGCTCGGGCTCGACAGTGACAGGCAGTCGCTTCGAGCGCAACGGCGGGGTCGGGCTGGGCGTCAACTCCTCCAGCAACGTGACTGTTGAGGGCAATGTCTTTACCTCCAACAACACCGCCGGCTTCATCACGACCGGCTGCGGGGCGTACTGCACCATCGGCGACACCAAGGTCACCCACTCTACTGCCGTGCGATTCGCCTTCAACACTGTTGACTATTCCGGGGCCGAGGCCGACGCCTCCGACCCAACCGTCTTCAGGACCGACCGCAGGGTCGGGGTCTGGTTTGACGAGGGGGTTATCGGATCCCAGGTCCTGGGCAACTACTTCGTCAATGTTCCAGTGGCGGTCTTCAACGAGGTCTCCTCCGGCAACCTCGTGGCCTCCAACCTCATTGAGGGGGCCGGCATAGGAGTTCACATCTCGGGGTCTGACTCCACCAAGGTGTGGAACAACACCGTCTCCCACGCCCTGACCAGCATCGTCGTCCAGGAGGACTCCCGCTCCGACGGGTGCAACGCCCGCTCCGAGGACGGGACCTGCACTGCCGTGCAGAACTGGAGCGCCAGCCACAGCCTGTCCTGGGACACCACCGGCACCGAGATCGTTAACAACATCCTGTCCTCGGAGCAGACGACCCCGCTTCCCGGTGACCCGTGGCGCTATGCCGCCATGCTCCAGGTCACCGGTGGTGCCAACGATGACGGCTCAGGAGCCGTCTACGCAAACGAGATGGTCTCCACGGTTAACTACAACGCCTACTACCGGGACCAGGACACCGATCTGCCGTCGACGACGCTGCTGTGGAACTGGGGCGAGGACCTGTCGTCCCAGACCGTCAACGCCCCAACCCTGGCTGAGTTCACTCACAGCCCCCACGTGACGCTGCCCGCGCGGGAGCAGAACGGGCTGGACCTCCATGGCAGCAGGCAGGACAACCCGCTGCTCGTCAGCGAGTCCCCGGACCCCACAGCCTGGAAGACCTCGGACTTCCGCCCGGCAGGTCCCGCCCTCGGGTCAGGCCACCCTCTTCCTGACGACGTCGCCCAGGCCCTGGGGACGCAGGCAGGCACCGCGGTGGACCGGGGGGTGCTGGTCAACGTCGCCTGGCAGGACGGGGCTGGCCAGGGTGCCTGACCCGGGGCGACAGCGCCGCGGTGAGGACCTGCAGGGGCCGGCGCAGCCCGAGTCTGCCGTCGAGGAGGGGCTGGTCCTCCAGGTCGGCTCCCGCTACCCGGTGGGACATCGGGAGCACCTGCTGACCCGGCGCCTGGCCCTGGCCACTGCCCGGGCACGTGCCGTCCTCATTGAGGCTGCCAGCCACGGCGAGGTCATGACCTACGGCGAGCTGAGCGAGGCGATATCGGGGATGGTGCTGCCCCGGCACATGGGTCCTCTGCTCCATATGCTTGGTCATGACTGCGCGGCCCGTGGGGAGCCAGGTCTGCCGTCCCTGGTGGTTACCGCCGCGACCGGGGAGGTGGGGACCCCCGACCTGTCCTGGGCACCGCCGGAACGTCAGGCCTGCTGGGACTACTGGGCCCCAAGGTAGGGGAGAGACTAGCCTACGGTGGCGCGCTCGCTCTGGCGGCGGGGTTGGCCGACGATATCCTGTGCCCATGCTCAGCCGTACCGACCTGCGGGACCTGGACCGTCACACCCGTGACCTGGCGGGGGTGCTCCCTCGTGCCCGCCTGGACGTCTCCGCCGCCCTGGAGGCCGTCCGGCCGGTCGTCGAGGACGTCCGTGTCCGGGGGGCTGCCGCCCTGCGTGACGCTGCCGAGCGTTTTGACGGGGTTCGTCCTGAGCACCTGCGGGTCCCGGCTGTGGCCCTGACCCGAGCGCTGGAGGAGCTGGACCCGCAGGTACGTGACGCGCTGCGGCTGGCTATCGACCACACCCGCAGCGCTCATGCCGCCCAGCTGCCCACGGAGCGCGTGACCGAGGTCGTGACCGGCGGGACGATCACTCAGCGCTGGGTCCCGGTGCGTCGGGTAGGGCTCTACGCTCCCGGTGGTCTGGCCGTCTACCCGAGCTCGGTGGTGATGAACGCGGTCGCCGCCCAGGTCGCGGGCGTCGAGCAGGTCGCCCTGGCCAGCCCCCCCCAGGCCGGGTACGGTGGTCTCCCGCACCCGACGGTCCTGGCCGCGTGCGCTCTCCTGGGTGTGACCGAGGTCTACGCCGTCGGCGGTGCCCAGGCGGTCGCGATGTTTGCCTACGGTGCTTCTGCTGACACGGACACCGACCGTGGCGCCGGGACGGCTCGCTCCTGTGCGAGGCGGTCGACGTAGTCACGGGCCCGGGAAACATCTACGTCGCAGCGGCCAAGCGGGCGGTACGCGGTGTGGTCGGCACCGATGCCGAGGCCGGTCCCACCGAGATTGCCGTGCTGGCTGACGCCACCGCGGACCCGGAGTACGTGGCCGCGGACCTGCTCTCCCAGGCTGAGCACGACCCGAGCGCGGGCAGCGTGCTGGTCACCGACTCCGTTGAGCTCGCTGATGCGGTGGACGCGGCGCTGCGTCGCCGTCTGGCCGGTACCCGGCACGCTGAGCGCGCTGCCACCGCCCTCAGCGGCCCCCAGTCCGGCACCCTTCTGGTGCGTGACCTGGACCAGGGAGTAGCCGTGGTTGACGCCTACGCTGCCGAGCACCTGGAGATCCACACCGCTGGTGCCCCAGAGGTGGCCCGCCGGGTACGCAACGCTGGCGCGGTGTTCGTCGGCCCCCACAGTCCGGTACCGCTGGGCGACTACCTGGCAGGTTCCAACCATGTGCTGCCCACCGGCGGGACGGCCCGCTTTGCCTCGGGACTCAGCGTCATGGCCTTCCTCAGGCCTGTCCAGGTCATCGATTACGACGCCGCGGCGCTGGCGAGCCTGGCCGACCCGCTGGAGGCCCTGGCCCGGTGCGAGGACCTCCCGGCCCACGCGGAGGCTGTCAGGGCCCGCCAGGGCTATTCTGTGTCGCCATGACAGGGTACTGTGCCCGTCACGGCCGCCGGGCCGTGACGATGACCAGGCGGACGGCACTGGGACTGGCTGGCCTAGGAACGCTACCTGCTTTGCTGCCCTCCCGCGCCACGGCTGCGGGACCCGGGCCTACCGCAGGGGGCCGGGTGGTGCTTCACGTCACGGATGGGACCGGGGCCGCCCTGGACCTGAAGGGCGTGCGTGCCGTGCAGTCCAACGGTGTCGGTGAGGACGGCTACGACGACGTCCTGCTGGACGCGAGCACGTTGACCGTGGTCACCCCCTGGCCTCTTCAGGAGGCCGCCGGGACAGGGGTCTGCCTGGACCTTCCTGCTGGGGGACCCTACGTCCTGTCCCTGTCCTGGCCGACCAGCCACGGGTACTCCGCCCTCATGGCCGACCTGCCTGGTCCCGGTGAGTACGACCTCCTGGAGCTGGCCGCCTCTTCGCTGCACGGCAGGCAGGAGGCGGGCGTGGCGGCACTGGGTGTGGAGGCCAGCGCGGGGCTCCTCGCCAGCCGGGCCAGGGCGCAGGAGGCTCTGGAGGCCTGCGGCAGCGCCGTCTCCTGGACCCAGCGAGGCACCTGGTCGCGTATGGCCCTGGAGGCCGCCAGCTCGGCTCAGTTCCTCCTGGACCAGGAGCTGGCAGCCCGGGGTCCGCAGGACGCCGTGGTAGGCGTGACCCTGACCCGTCCTCCCTCACAAGTCGAGCTGGCCTCCCTGGTGGGACCCCAGGGGCCCACGGGTGGGGTGCGGCGGCTGGCGGCGCGCATGGTGGTGCTCGACCCGTCCGACCCTGTTGAGACGGCGGGGTGGAAGGAGGTGGTCGCCGAGCTGCACCGTCACGGCGCCCTCGCCGTAGGGCAGGTCTGTGACTCCCAGCTGATGGGCTCCGTGGACGGGGATGCCTGGAAGGAGCGGGTGGACGCTCTGCTTGATGCGCTGCCGGGTACCGACGTGTGGGAGGTGGGCAACGAGCTCGGCGGGGACTGGCTGGGAGACAGCGCGGTGTCCCGCACCACCTACGCCGCACGCCAGGTTCGTGACAGGACCGGTGCCCAGACGCTGCTCACGCTGTACTACCAGCTGGGCCAGGGCAGCCCGGAGGGCTCGGTGTTCACCTTTCTTGCCGACCAGGTGGGGGAGGACCTGCGGGATCTGGTAGACGTGGTCGGCTTGTCGGTCTACCCCCAGCTCCACCCCCTGGGGACGGCAGCGGACAGGGTCCTGGCCACCCTGGAGCAGGCCTGGCCCGCCGCGCAGGTCGCGCTGACCGAGCTCGGCTACGGAGGTGCGGACCTGGATGACGGACCGTGGTGGTTCGGCTCGTCGAGTAACCTGGCTGCTGCCCGCGAGGCGGTGATCACCCACGCTACCAGCGCCGCTATGGGCCGCGAGACGGCGTGGGGAGCACCGTTTTGGTGGTACTACCTGGAGGACGAGGCAGGCATGGGAGTCGCCGAGGCGATTGCCGAGGCCGCCCGGGGGACGACTGCCTGAGCGCCTGCCCCGGAGTCTGCGGGTTGGTCGGGGTCTGCTGTGACGGGGATCGCCACCACGTCGGGGACAGGGTAGCGTTGGCGGTGGCACCGGGACCGGTGCCTCGTTCAGGGCAGCGCCACGGACCTGCTACTACGCCAGCTGCCTTGAGGCCGCTCCGCCGACGCCCCCGCGCGCCTGGCCCTGTCCAGGAAGGATTCCTGATGTCAACGACGATCCGTACCACCCACGTGGGCTCCCTGCCTCGTAGCGACGCCCTCCGGCAGGCCAATGCCGACCATGCCGCAGGTGGCCTGGACGCCGCCGGCCTGGCCCAGGTGGTCCAGGCCGAGACCGCCGAGGTGGTGCGTCGGCAGGCCGATCTCGGCCTGAGCGCCGTCAACGACGGCGAGTACGGCCACGCCATGACCGAGAAGGTCGACTACGGGGCCTGGTGGTTCTACACCTTTGAACGCTTCTCCGGGCTGTCCGTCCTCAGCCCCGAGGAGGCGGCGGCATCCAGGCGTCCCACGCCTGCAGGCAAGCTGGAGCTGGACGCCATGAGCGACCGGCGTGACTGGGTCGCCTTCGCCGAGGCCTATCAGGACCCCACCAGCGGCATCCACCTGGCCAGCGCCCCGCCGCCTGTGGTCCCGGCCGTCACCGGTGAGCTGTCCTACACCGGGCAGGACGCGGTGGCCCGTGACGTCGCTGCTCTCACCTCAGCCCTGCGCGCCGTGGGCAGGCCTGTCAGCGACGGGTTCCTGACCGCGGTCTCCCCGGCGGCTGCGGCCCGGATCGGCAACTACTACTACGAGGACGACGAGGCCGCCGTCTGGGCCTGGGCCCAGGCGCTGCGCGAGGAGTACCTGGCCATCACCGAGGCGGGCCTGACTCTCCAGATTGACGCCCCTGACCTCGCCGAGTCCTGGGACCAGTTCGTCACCGAGCCCGACATGGGGGCCTACAGGGACTTCTCCCGGGTCCGTATCGAGGCTCTCAACCACGCCCTGAGCGGGATCGACCCCTCGCAGGTGCGGTACCACGTGTGCTGGGGGTCGTGGCACGGTCCCCACTCCACAGATCTGGGGCTTGAGCCGCTCCTCGATCTGGCGGCGATGGTCAGCGCCCACGGCCTGAGCTTTGAGGCCGCCAACGTCCGGCACGAGCACGAGTGGAAACTCTGGCTGGTCCACGAGCTGCCCGAGGACAGGTACCTGATCCCTGGCGTAGTCTCCCATGCCACCAATGTGCTGGAGCATCCCGAGCTGGTGGCCGACCGTATCGAGCGCTTTGCCCGTGCCGTCGGTCCGGACAGGGTGGTGGCCTCCACCGACTGCGGCCTGGGCGGGCGTGTCCACTCCCAGATCGCCTGGGCCAAGTTGGAGTCCCTGGTGGAGGGCGCCCGCCTGGCCAGCGAGAGGTTCTGAGACCCGTTGCCACCTCCTAGACTCCTGCCGTGACCTCTACCAAGCCTCCTGCCTCTGCTGCCGCGCCTTCCGCCCCGCACGCCGGGCGGTCCCGACCACCCGTGCTGCCCGTGCGCCCGGGGCTGGAGGGCTGCCAGCCCTACGGTGCTCCTGAGCTGGACGTACCCGTGCGCCTCAACGTCAACGAGAACCCGCACCCCCCGCAGGAGCAGGTCGTCGCCGACGTCGCTGCGGCTGTGGCCCGTGCGGCCGCGGGACTCAACCGCTACCCGGACCGGGACTTTCCGGCTCTCCGGGAGGCTCTGGCTGGCTACCTGGAGCGTGAGTCCGGTGTGCGCCTGGCGCCGGGAAGGATCTGGGCGGCCAACGGCTCCAACGAGGTCATGCTCCACCTCCTCCAGGCCTTCGGGGGGCCGGGACGGGCCTGCCTGTCCGCAACCCCGACCTACTCCATGTATCCCGAGTACGCCCGCGACACCCTCACTGAGTACGTGACCGTGCCGCGCCGTCGGGACTTCTCCCTGGACCTGGAGGCGGTGACTGCCCTGATGCGGCGCCGTCGCCCCGCACTCCTGGTCCTGGCCAGCCCTAACAACCCCACGGGAACCGCCCTGCCCCCCCAGGACCTGCGTGCCGTCCTGGAGGCCGCTCGCGGAAGTGGGCCCCGGGAGCCTGCGGCTGGTGAGCGGGACCGGGCAGGCTCCCAGGCCGCTGACTGCGTCGTCGTCGTGGACGAGGCCTATGCTGAGTTCCGGCGCCCGGGTGTGCCCAGCGCCCTGGAGCTCCTGGACACCTACCCCCACCTGGTCGTCACCCGCACCATGTCCAAGGCCTTTGGTGCGGCGGGCCTGCGTCTGGGCTACCTGGCGGCCAGCGTCGAGCTGGTTGACTGGCTGCGTGTGGTGCGTCTGCCTTACCACCTCTCCTCCCTCACCCAGGCTGCCGCCCTGGCGGCGCTGGACCACAGTGAGGAGCTGATGGCGCAGGTGGCCTCGCTACGGGCCGAGCGTGACGACCTGGTGTCGTGGCTGCGCGGCAGGGGTCTTGACGTCTGTGACTCTGACGCAAACTTTGTCTTCTTCGGCTCCTTTGCCGACCGCGAGGCGGTCTGGCAGCACCTGTTGGACGACGGCGTCCTGGTACGTGTCGTCGGTCCTGAGGGCTACCTGCGTGTCAGTGTGGGCACGCCTGAGGAGACGGCGCTCTTCCGCCGGTCTCTGTCCGCCGTCCTGGCGTCTGAGGCCCTGAGGCCTGGCGCGGCGGCGTCCAGCGTCGTCGCGACCGTTGTCAAGGAGGAAGCATGAGCACACCTGCCCCGAGGACCGCACGTGTGGAGCGGGCCACCAGCGAGTCCCACGTGGTCGTCGGACTCAACCTCGACGGCACCGGTACCACGGACGTGTCCACAACAGTCCCCTTCTACGACCACATGCTCACGACCCTGGGCAGGCACTCGCTGATGGACCTGAGCGTGCAGGCCACGGGTGACACCCACATTGACGTCCACCACACCGTAGAGGACACGGCGATCTGTATCGGCCAGGCGCTGCGGATAGCCCTGGGGGACAAGCGGGGCATCCGCCGCTTCGGGGACGCTCTGGTCCCCTGGACGAGGCCCTGGCGCAGGCCGTGGTGGACCTGTCCGGGCGCCCTTACCTGGTGCACGAGGGCGAGTCCGACGCCTTTGTCCACCACCTCATCGGCGGCCACTTCACCGGGTCGATGGTCCGCCACGCGCTGGAGGCGATCGCCTACCACGCCGGTATCTGCCTGCACGTGCGCGTCATCTCCGGCCGTGACCCGCACCATGTCGCCGAGGCGGAGTTCAAGGCCCTGGCCCGTGCGCTGAGGGCAGCGGTCGAGGACGACCCCCGTGTTGAGGCGATTCCCTCGACGAAAGGAGCCCTGTGATGAGCCAGGACAGCCGCGACGACACGTGGGACGGCAGGTCGGGGGACGGCCAGGGCAGCAGTGAGGGCACTGGCCGCGGCGACGGTCAGGCCGCTGGCCGGACCAGTGGTCACACCGGTGACCATGACGGTGCCCCGCGCGACGTGGATGCGGAGTTCGCTGCTCTGACCCAGGGCCTGGCAGCCTCTGAGCCAGTAGGCTCTAAGGCTCTGGCTGAGGAGTCCGACCCCGACCAGGGAGATGACGGGCACGAGGAGGCCCGCCCGGCGGGCAGGGGTCAGCCGGACCGGGCTGACGACCTGTGGGACCAGCCGGACCAGGCTGGCGGCTCCCAGGCGCCCAGGGCGGTCAAGGTCGCCGTCGTGGTCACCCCGGTGGCCAGTGCCCAGGCCCTGGCCGCGCTGTGCGCCGTGAGCGACCTGGAGTGCATCGTGGTGCCCTCCACCAGCGGTGCCCTGGCGGTGAGGCAGCTGGTCTCCGCCCACGAGGAGTGGGACATCTCCGAGCTGGTCGGCGGTGCGGATACCGAGCCTGCTGAGGCGGCTGAGCTGGCCGCCAGCCTCTCCCGGGTGTCCCGGGCGGGAGTGGTCCTTATGACGGCCGACCTGGCGACTGATGTCGGTATCGAGTCCGGTCTGTCCGGTACGGTCACCGCCCGTCGCTACGTGGAGGCAGAGGCGGGGGAGGAGGCCTCGGCCGGGCTGCTGCTGGCCTCCATGGACCAGGTCGTGGAGGACGTTCTCCTGGGAGTGACGCCACCCCAGGATGTGCCGGGTGCCGTGCGCTCCACCGAGGTCAGGCCATCGCGGGCTATGCGCTGGCTGGGGCGAGGCCTGCGTCGCCCACCGCGATCCTAGTCTGGCAGTCCTGATGGCGTGCCTTGCCTTGCGCCGCCAGGCAAGCCTGTGGCCTGGAAACCGGTACCGACGAGGACGGCTGGTTCTCGCTTGATTCTCTCCCACACAAGTGATGTGGGGGTAGACTCTTTGCCGCTGCTGTGCCATTATCGTTCTGATGAAAATTGTTCCTTCTAGGGGATAGGCACGGGTAGGGTCCGCATGTTGTCGGTTGTTGTTTCAGTCCTTGTCGCCCTGGTGGCGCTGGTTGTGGTGGTGGCCGTGGTGCACCGGGGCAGCGGGCCGCGCACCCGTCTGCTCCAGCTGGCCGCCGCATCCATGTGCCTGGCGGCCCTCGCCCAGGAGGCTGAGGTGGTCTACGGGGACCAGGTGGTGGTGGACCTGGTCAAGCGCCTGGTGTTCCTGGTCATGCTGGTGTCGGTAATGGTGCTGGTGATGACGTTCCGCCGTGGTGGGCTGTCGCGGCGTGCGGCCTGGCGGGTGGCCGGGCGGGCGCGCTGGTGGGCGTGGTGGAGTGCGTGGCTGCGGCGGCGATGCCGCTGCGTGAGGGCGGCCTGCTCTACTCCTACGACCAGGCGGGGGTCTCGGCCTGGGTGGGGGTCTACTACGGGACCTACGAGGTAGCCCTGGCCGCAGTAGCTATTGCGTGCAGCGTGGGGCGGTGTCGGTGCTGGTGCGCCGGGCCAGCCGGGGCGGCGCGGGTGTCGCTGGTGCTGCTGGTGGCGGCGGCGGGGCTGACGGTGGTCTACGCGGGCGTGGGCGTGGCCTCGCTGGCGGGCTGGTCGGGCCCGGGGCCGGGAGGTGCGTCACGTGCTGTTCCTGGTGGTGCTGGTGCTGATCGTGGTGGCGCTGGCCGTGGGCGGCGTGCGCCGGATCGTGGAGGAGGGCCGCTCGGTGCTGGTGGAGCGCGTGGGCGAGCAGGTGGTGGAGCCGCTGTGGCGGGAGGTCACCCGGGTGCGTCCGGGGGTGCGCCTGTCGGTGGAGGGGCTGTCGGCTGGTGAGCGGGTGGTGCGTCAGGTGGTGGAGACCAACGACGTGCTGCACCTGGTGCGCTACGGGGAGGCCGCTGCGGGGGTGGCCGAGCCCGCCGGCCCGGCGGGCACCGCCGAGCTGGTGGTGGGCCTGGTGGGGCCTGAGGCGGTGCCGCGTCCGCTGGGGTGGTGGGACCGGGTGCTGGTGGGCCTGGGCCGGGTGGTCCTGCCGCGTGACGAGGTCAGTGCCTCCCTGCGCGAGCTCTACGAGCTGCGCCTGGCCCTGGCCCCCTACTACCCCGCACGCACGCGCTAGGCACCGGGGCAGGCCCCACCACCCGCCCGAGCCTTCCGCTAGTACCGACCCTCTCGGCGGCCTCACTAGTGCAGGTAGTGCAGGCTGTCTGTACGTTCGTGTCTGCCTCTCCGGGGCAGAGAGGTGAGACGGGGAGCCAGGGGGTAGGGTTCGCGCCATGAGAGCTCCCCGTGTCGTCGTCCTGGCCTACGGGTCCGGTAATGTCCGCTCCGCCGTGCGCGCGCTGGAACGGGTAGGGGCGGACGTGTCCCTGACACAGGACCCGCAGGAGGCCGGGGAGGCTGACGGGCTGGTCGTCCCCGGTGTCGGTGCCTTCGGGGCAGTTATGGACCAGCTGCGGCAGGTGGGTGCTCCGGGGGTCATCGACCGCCGCCTGGCCGGAGGGCGTGCAGTCCTGGGGATCTGCGTGGGGATGCAGGTGATGTTTGACTCCTCCCAGGAGCACGGGACCCGGGCTGAGGGTCTGGGGCAGTGGCCGGGTACTGTGACACGTCTCCAGGCAGAGGTCGTGCCCCACATGGGGTGGACCCGGGTCCGCCCGCCGGGCTCCTCGGTCCTGTTCGACGGCCTTGACCAGGAGCGGTTCTACTTTGTCCACTCCTACGCCGCTAAGACTGACCCCGCCTCCCTCATGGGGCAGGGCCCCACTCGTGCTCCCCAGGCCACCTGGGCCACGCACGGGGAGGACTTCCTGGCTGCGGTGGAGAATGGGGCACTGTGCGCGACCCAGTTTCACCCGGAGAAGTCCGGTGACGCCGGGGCGCAGCTGCTGCGCAACTGGATGACGACGCTGTAAGGAGTTTGCAAGAATAATGGTGGAAAATAGTGTGGAAAGCAATGCTGTGCTGACTCTCCTTCCTGCTGTTGACGTGGCTGACGGCAAGGCCGTCCGGCTCGTTAGGGGCGAGGCCGGGTCACAGACCGACTACGGCAGCCCCCTGGAGGCAGCTCGGGACTGGGTGCGGGCTGGTGCCCGGTGGATCCACCTGGTGGACCTGGACGCCGCCTTCGGGCGCGGCTCGAACGCCGACCTCCTGGCACGCATCGTCAGGGACGTCGGTGTCAACGTCGAGCTCTCCGGCGGTATCCGTGACGACGACTCTCTCACTCGGGCGCTGGACGCCGGGGCGGCTCGGGTGAACCTGGGGACGGCTGCCCTGGAGGACCCACAGTGGACGCAGCGGGTCATTGCTGAGCACGGGGAGAGGGTCGCCGTGGGGCTGGACGTGCGCGGTACGACCCTTGCCGCCCGGGGCTGGACCCGGGAGGGAGGAGACCTGTGGGAGACGCTCGCCCGACTGGACCAGGCAGGCTGCGCCCGCTACGTCGTCACCGACGTCACCCGCGACGGGACCCTCACCGGGCCGAACACCACGCTGCTCAAGGAGGTCTGCGCCCGCACCAGCGCCGCAGTCGTCGCCTCCGGTGGCATCGCTGACCTGGACGACCTGCGTGCGCTCAGGCGGCTGGTCCCCGACGGGGTCGAGGGCGCCATCGTCGGCAAGGCTCTCTACAGTGGCAGCTTTACTCTCCAGGAGGCCCTGGAGGCTGCCGGGGTGCAGCCGGGGCAGGGATAGCCTGATGTCCCGGCCTCGGCCTCACCGCCTGCCCCACCGCCGGAGGGCGCCTCGTAATGTCGCCCCGAGCGCGACGGCACTCGTGAGCAGGTATCGGCCGTAGTGCTGGCGGGTGATCGGTCCCAGCGGCTTCTCCAGGGCCATCAGGGCTATCGTGACGCCCGCCATGCGCACGGTGCGTTCTCCTGCGGCGTGCACCAGGACCTGTGCCAGGGGCAGGCCGCGCCGTCCTGATTCCGTGGCCAGTAGCGAGACCGGCAGGCTTGTCAGGACCTGGCTCCAGTATCCGTGTGCTCCGGGGCGCAGGAACCGGGAGGCGGCCGCCTCCATCGACGGTGTTGCCCACAGGGCTGACGGGCGCAGGCCGACGCGTGCCAGGAGGTAGGTCGTGGCCACGCCGAGGACCGAGCCTGCAACGACCACCATCCCCCGGCGCCACATCAGCTCGGGACGAGTCAGCCCGATCCAGGCCTGGCTCAGCTCCGCCGGGACAGGCAGGAAGAGCGCGTCGGCCAGCCCCCAGGTGAACATGACGAGGTCTCCTCGCCTGCCCGACATCGCCTGCCGCAGCACCGTGTAGACGTCAGAGACCGGCGCTGGTCTGCGGGGGCGTCTCAGCATCTCGACAACCTGGGCGCGGGCCTCCTGGCTGACGGCGGCGACGTCGTCGCTGGGCATGATCGGGCGCCCGACGCGCACCTCCACGGGGGAGTATCGGGGCAGGCCCCCCTTCTTCGGCATCATCTCCCGCGAGCCCACCAGGGCCACCGGCAGGACGGGGATGCCGAAGTCCCGGGCCAGGCGGGCGGCCCCGGAGTGGAACCGGCCCACGTGCCCATCACGGCTGCGGG
Source organism: Actinomyces lilanjuaniae (assembly GCF_003606385.1). Classification (NCBI taxonomy): domain Bacteria; kingdom Bacillati; phylum Actinomycetota; class Actinomycetes; order Actinomycetales; family Actinomycetaceae; genus Actinomyces; species Actinomyces lilanjuaniae. The sequence goes on from NZ_CP032514.1 coordinate 1,234,368, forward strand.
TGCCCTCGGGGAAGACCAGGACGCTCATGGATTCAGCCACTCGGTGCGCCAGTATCCCGCGTAGCTCCTCGTAGGCGCCCTCCCCGGTGCGCCGCACCGGGTAGGCACCGAGCAGACCTCGGGCCAGGGAACGGCGCAGCCACGTGGAGAACCAGTAGTCCTGGGCTGCCACGGTCACCACCCTCATGAGCGTGGGGGAGGCGCTCATCATCGCGATGGTGTCCGCGTGGGAGCCGTGGTTGGCCACGACGACGCAGGGACCGTCGGCGTTGAACTCGCCCTCGACGTGGACACCGCCGAAGGGGGCAATGACCGCCGACCACAGCCACTGGCGGGCAACGGCCCGCCATGTCACCTTGGGAGGGGTGAGCACGATAGAACGCGGCTGCTGCGTGCCTGGGGCGCGGGTAGGTGTCGGCCAGGGAACGGGCACCGTGCTAGGGGAGGCCATAGGGCGTACCTTTCTGTGTCGACCGGGATGCCGACACTGTGGTCGTGGTGGGGCAGGCAGGAGGGATTGGCTATCCGAGGGCAGCGGCCACGGGCGCAAGCGGGAGGGAAGGGCTTGTCCCGCCCGGGAGGTCCTCGCAGCCAGAAGAGGAGCCGGGAGGCCGGGCCCTGGTGCTGTCGGCGTCCAGGACCGCCCAGGTGTCAGGGAAGATTCCGAGGCGCGCTGAGTTGCTGACCAGTAGGTCCGGCCACAAGGTGCGCCGGTATTTTAGGGCGTCAAGTGAGGGCACCGTTCCAGGATAACGGTGTGGCAACGCCATGGGGAACTGTACGATCGGTGAGAATCTCTCCTGTGTCTCCTCCCAGGTTTTCCGATGACACCTGCCAGGGGCGCTATTGCTGCTGCCAGGCCGTGCTCGGGAGGAGGCCGTCGACCCTGACGGAGACGCCCAGGAGTTTCTGTGAAGTCACTCACTTGTGGTGGAATGCGCTGAAGGGGTGCGGTGGGTTCCTCGTGAGGGGCGGTCGAGGGGAATAGTTGTGAGGCAGACGCGCCACCGCCTTACCGGATATCGTGCCTCCTGTGAGTACCTCAGCCTCGTCGCACGCTGCCGGGCCTCATCGCAGGCTGGATCTAGCGATGGCGGCGGGCGCCCGCGCCAGGATGGAGCGTCTCCTGGCCGCCCCGGTCTCGTTCCGCGACGACGACGGCTCCGTGGACCCCGATGTGGACGAGGCCCTGGCGGTACCGGGTCTGCCCCGGCACAGGTACCTGGACGCCGTGTGGACGGTACTGGCTGGCAGCCGTCTCCTGGTTCCGGTCCAGGCTCACGGGAGGCCCGGCGGCCCCGCGCGCGTCACGGTCGGTCGGGACGCTGTCGACCCGCCCGCTCGGCGCCGGGACGTGCCCGGTGAGCAGGCTCGCGCCACAGACCCCTGCCAGGACGCGGCCACCCTGGCAGTACGCGCTCCTGACGGCCGCCGGGCGCTGCCGGTGTTCACCTCCGCCGAGGCGATGCGTGCCTGGCGCCGTGACGTGCGACCGGTTCCCGTAACCGCCCGCCGGGCGGCACAGGTGGCGGCGGCCGTGGCCGACATGCTGTGGGCGCTGGACCCGGGGACTCGTGACCTGTGTCTTCCCCGTCCGGCGCTGCTCGCGCTCTCGGAGGGCCGGGAGTGGGTGCCCTCCTGGCGCAACGACGTGGTGCAGGCCCAGATACGTGCCCGACTGGAGTCTGTCGAGGCAGTCCGCAGCGTCTCCTTTGAGCCAGGCACACGTGCTGAGTTGCGGGTCCTGGTGGGCGTCGAGGGCGGCGGTGCTCGCCGCACTGAGGTGCAAGCGGCGGGAGAAGCCAGGGACAGCCACGGGGAGACCAGTGAGGACAGGGCCAGGAGGGCCGTCAGGGACTGCCAGCAGCTCCTGGGCAGCCCCGAGTGGGGACACCTTGTCGACACTGTCGAGCTGTACCCCCTTCCAGCATGATGACGGTCATGTTGACGGTTATGTTGGCGGTTATGTTGACGGTCATGATGGCGGTGCGGCCGTGACCTGGCGCCGTGGACCCGCGCGCGGGGAAGGTGTCGCGCACGGGGGCCAGCACGGGCATCCAGTCCGCGCCGGGCACGTGGGGGCTGGTGCGTGGGAGCCCGACGGGGCCGTCGGCCAGGTCCTGGTGAGCGCCCGGGGCCTTAGCGTCGGCTACGGGGGCGTCGCGGTGTGTGCCCCGGCGTCCCTGACCCTCAGGCCCGGCCAGGTCCTCGCCCTCGTGGGCGTCAACGGCGCGGGGAAGTCCACGCTGGTGCGTACCTGCTGCGGCCTGCTGCCACCTGTGGAGGGAGAGGTGCGGCTGCTAGGGAGGATCCCGGACCCACGCTCTGCCGCCCAGCGGGCGGCCGTGGCCTGGGACCTGGGTGAGGACTCCTTCTTCCCCTCGCTGACTGTCGCCGAGCACCTGGGGCTGGTCTGCTACGGGCACGGGGTCCTCGACGCGGACACGGTGGTGGACTCCCTGCTAACGGACCTGGACCTGATCGGGCAGGCGGACAGCCTGCCCGATCGGCTGTCCTCGGGACAGCGACGACGCCTGGCCCTGGCCTCGGTCCTGGCGCGCCCGCGTCGTCTCCTGGTCCTGGACGAGCCGGAGCAGCGCCTGGACCACGTCATGCGCCGCCTCCTGGCACAGCGTCTGGTCCAGGAGGCCCAGGAGGGCAGGGCGGTACTGCTGGCCTCCCACGACCCCGCCCTTGTGGCGGCCGCCGCCACCCAGGTACTTCTTGTCGGGGCGCACACGTGCGTGCTCAGCGTGGAGGAGGGACTCAGCGCCATGAAGGAGGGACTGTGATGGCCGGGCCGACAGGCAGCGGTCCGGTCGCTCGCCCCACGGGCGGCGTCCCTGGTGGCCCGGCTCCTCACCCTCCTGACCTAGCGCAGGTGCGCCGGTGGACCAGGTACCGGGTCTCCTCGTCCAGGCGTGCCCGCACGTCCTGGCCCGCCCTGGTGAGCAGGATCTACTCAGGCCTGCTGTACCTCGCGGTCCTGGTGACGCTGCTGCTGCCCCACCTCGCCTCCCCGACCTCCTCAGTGCGCAGGGACCCTGTCGGAGCAGGTGCCGGGGCGGGCGAAGCCGCGTCGCCGTGGCTCGGGCTAGACCCGGGGTGGGTGGCCGCTGCCCTCCTGCTGGTGCTGCTTGGTCTTGCCGTTACTCCCCTGAGCCGGGTCGGCCCGATGTTCCTGCGTCCCTGGGAAGCCGTGTGGTGGCTTCGTCTCCCGGGGCGTCGTGACGGTCTCCTGCTTCCTGTGGCGCGCGCCGAGATGGCCGGTGCGGCAGGACTCGCAGCGGTGTGCGGGCTGGTCCTCGCGCTGCTTGTCGGTTCTGGCTGGCTGGCGGGGCTGGCCTGGGCGGTGCTTGCTGCCACCACAGGGTGGGCACTCATGACCGGCCTGCTGCTGGCCCAGTGCCGTGCTGCCCCGGTGTGGCCGGTGCGGGCGGTGCTGACGGCTGCGGCGGCCGGGGCGCTGGCGACCGGGCTGTTCCGTCCTCTGCCGGCAGGCGCGGCTGGCGTGGTGGGTCCTGGCTACCTGGCGGCTGCGGCGGCCGGGGTGGCCTGGTCCACCTGGAGGATGTGGGTGCGTCCGCGGCTCGGTGACCTGCGTGACGCGGATCTTCTGGCTGTGGTGGCGCGCTCCCTTGGAGCCCAGGTCTCGCTGCTGTCCCTGGACACCAGGGCGCTGGGCCGGATTCTGAGTCCCCCGGTGGCATCCCCGCGCCGCTCCAGCCGACTGGCCCTAGCGGCGTGGTGGAGCAGGCGGCTGCCTGCAGGGCTGCGTCCCGTGCCGTGCACGGTACAGGCGGACCTGCTCCTGCTAGGGCGCCAGCCCCGTCGGGGCCTCCAGCTGCTCGCGGGGCTCGGGGGCGCGCTCCTGGCCCAGGCTGATTCAGGGACTGACCCGCTGGTGCGGGTGGTGGCGTTCCTGTGCGCAGCCTGGGTGGCCACGCACGCCGTTGCTGAGCCCGCCCGGTGGGCGTGGTTTGACGGCGTGCCCGACGCCTCCTGGCCGACAAGCCCGATCCTGGTGCGGGCGGCCCACCTCCTGGTCCCGGTGGCGGCGATGGTGCCGTGGTCGGCTGCGGCCCTGGTCCCGGTGGTGGTCGCGGGCAGTGTGGGCTGGGCGATGTGGCTGCCTGTCGTGGTGCTGGCAGGTGCGGGGTGGGCGGGCGCAGCGCTGCGCTCGGGGCTGCGACCTATGCCGGACTGGACTGCCGGGCTGATCACCTCGCCCATAGGGTCGCTTCCTCCAGGAGCGGTCCAGGCGGTGGTTGCTGGCGGGGACGCCGTCGTGCTCGCAGGTCTGCCGACAGCCCTGCTGGCTGGTGGCTGGCAGCCGTCCTACCTGCTCGTGGCGGCGCAGGCGGGGGCGAGCGCCCTGGTGGTGTGGTGGGGCCTGGTCACCGGCCTGCGACGCTAGGTGGGGTGTTGGCGGCGGTGGCCGTTCCTGCTACGATGTCAGCCTGACCGACCGGGGCCAGCCCCGGCGCGCAAGTGGAGAGATCCCACCTTGGTCCCTGTCAGGGTCCGGGTTCATGCAAGGGTGTACCCTTCGTGGTAGTTCGGTGGCCTTGGCCGCCCGGGCTGCCGCGCTCTGTGGAGGCCTCCGACCTGCGTGACAGGGAACGGGGGCCTTTTCCTGTTCCTGAGGTCGTCCGTGACTCTAAGAGTGAGGTACTGTCATCAGCGAGCCCCGTGTCAACGAACGGATTCGTGTTCCAGAAGTGCGCCTGGTCGGCCCCAGCGGCGAGCAGGTAGGTGTCGTGCGTGTCGAGGATGCCCTGCGTCTTGCCGAGGAGGCCGACCTCGACCTCGTCGAGGTCGCCCCCAACGCGCGCCCGCCGGTGTGCAAGCTCATGGACTACGGCAAGTACAAGTACGAGTCAGCCATGAAGGCGCGTGACGCTAGGCGCAACCAGGCCAACACCCAGCTCAAGGAGATCCAGTTTCGTCCCAAGATCGACGAGCACGACTACGCCACCAAGAGAGGCCACGTCGAGCGCTTCCTCAAGGGTGGGGACAAGGTCAAGTGCATTGTGCGCTTCCGTGGTCGCGAGCAGTCGCGCCCTGAGCTGGGGATCCGCCTCCTCCAGGGCCTAGCCGAGGAGATGGCCGAGCTGGGGACTGTCGAGTCCCACCCCCGCCAGGACGGTCGCAACATGGTGATGGTCCTGGCTCCGACCCGGAAGAAGGCGGACGTCAAGTCGGACCAGCGACGTCGCCGCGAGGAGGCTCGTGCTGCCCGCCGTGCTGAGAAGCACGCAGGCAGGAACGAGGAGGCGCACTCGCAGCAGGCACCCCAGCACTTGTGACACCGGCTGCCTGCGCAGGCGTCCTGGCGCTGCCTGGCAGGGGTGCTCCCCCTGGGCACGGTAGGCCGGGTGAGTCTGGGACGATGCCGAAGACCCCGTGTCCTGTACACATCCAGAACCGCCCCCTCACACCCTGTGAGAGGGCCCGCAGTCCCCAGGTCCTGTGGCCGGAGGGGCAGACAAGAGGAAAACATCCATGCCGAAGAACAAGACGCACTCTGGTGCCAAGAAGCGCTTCCGGGTCACCGGCAGCGGCAGGCTAATGCACGAGCAGGCGAACAAGCGTCACCTGCTGGAGGTCAAGTCCTCCCGTCGCAAGCGCAAGCTGTCCAAGGACCAGCCGGTCGCCCCGGCTGACGTCCGCCAGGTCAAGAGGCTGCTCGGTCGCTGACCGCCCCACCACGTAAGGAGTTTTTCTCATGGCACGTGTCAAGCGGGCGGTCAACGCCCACAAGAAGCGTCGTACTGTTCTTGAGCAGGCCTCGGGGTACCGGGGCCAGCGCTCCCGCCTCTACCGCAAGGCCAAGGAGCAGGTCACCCACTCCGGCGTGTACGCCTTTCGTGACCGCCGTGCCCGCAAGGGTGACTTCCGGCGTCTGTGGATCCAGCGCATCAACGCTGCTGCCCGCGCCGAGGGCCTGACCTACAACCGGTTCATCCAGGGGCTGGGCCTGGCTGGTGTCGAGGTCGACCGCCGGATGCTGGCTGAGCTGGCGGTCAACGAGCCTGCTGCCTTCAAGGCCCTGGTGGGTACCGCCCGCGCCGCCCTGCCCAGCGATGTCAACGCTCCCCGGGCCTGACTCGGCCGCAGGCCGGTGATGCGGCCTATGGGAGCACGATGGTGCCGCCCTCCGCAGTAGCGGGGGCGGCACCATCGTCTGCCGGGGGTGGTGGGCGGCGGGCCACTGGCTGACGCCGACTCTCGGTGCCGCGCCGCAGCCCGGCCTCCCGTAGGCTTGACCGCCATGAGCCCCAGGAGCACCTCTGCCGACCTCGACGACCTCCTGCTGGGGGATGACGATGCCCCCGGTGGTGCGGGCGGCCCGCAGGACCTTCCCGTTCGCGGGCCGCGGCGACGTACCATGACGGAGGGGGTCGCGGCCGGGCACGAGGTCCTTGTGAACCCAGGCTCGACCAGGGTGGCGCGCGTCGCCGGACTGGTGCGACGCACCGCCCGCGCCAGGCACCACAGGTTCCTGGTCGAGGGTCCCCAGGGGGTCCGGGAGGCTGTTGCCTACGCCCCTGACCGGGTCCTTGACCTATACATGACGGAGCGAGCGCTTGAGCGCCACCCTGAGATCTGGGTGGCAGCCGAGGAGGCCGGGCTGTACCGCCACCTCACCAGTGAGAGGGTCATGGAGGCGATGAGCCCGGACGCCCAGGGCGTCCTCGCAGTGGCTGCCATGGAGGAGGCCACGGGCAGTGAGGCCCTGGCCTCGGCTGTCAAGGACGCACGCCTGGTCGCGGTGCTGGTCGAGATCCAGGACCCGGGCAATGCCGGCACGATGATCCGTGTGGCTGACGCCGCCGGGGCAGACGCGGTGGTGCTGGTGCGTGGCTGCGTCGAGGCGACCTCGCCCAAGGTGGTGCGCTCCACCGCGGGGAGCCTGTTCCACCTTCCCGTGGTGACCGGGGTGGCTCTTGACGACACTGTCAGCGCCCTGCGCGGGGCGGGACTGGCCGTCCTGGCCGCTGACCGGGGCGGGGAGCTGGACCTGTTTGACGCCACGGACCTGCTGTCGGCCCCCGCAGCCTGGGTGCTGGGCAACGAGGCCCAGGGGCTGGGACCGCAGGTTCTGGAGCAGGCTGACGCCTCCGTGTCGGTTCCGGTCTACGGCAGGGCCGAGTCTCTCAACGTCGCCGCTGCCGCTGCCGTGTGCCTCTACGCCAGCGCCCAGGCGCTGAGGTCCTGAGGCAGGCTGAGGTCCTGGGATGACTGGAACGACCGGGCCCGGTGCCCCGGTCGGCAGTGTCGGTAGTACCAGCGCTGTCGGTGACGTCCTGCGTCGTCGGCCTCACGGGACGGGGTCTCTCCCGTGGACCGCAGCGGTGCTGGTGCTGGTGCTGCTCTCAGCCACCTCGGCCTGGGAGGAGACGGGGCAGTGGCCGGTGGTCGCCGTAGTGTGTGTCCTAGGTGGTGTCCTGTGGTGGCGACGCCTGGACGCTGACGCGGTTGGTACAGTGGTCCTGGCGGCAGGGGCGCTCCAGCTGGCGCTCCTTGACTTCGCCCTGACAGCAGACGTCCTCGTCCTGCTTGCCCTGTTCCGCGTAGGGGCGCAGGGTCGTGCGACCCTACGCCCCCTGTGGGCGGTGGCACTGGTCCTGGGCGCGTTCCTGGCGGCACTGAGATGGAACCAGGACGAACAGGGCGTGGTAGCCGACTCCCTCTACCGTAACGACTTTCGTTCCGTTGTGCTCTTCGTCCTGGGGGGCGGGCTGCTTGCGTGGGGCGCAGGCCGTCTGCTGGCCCTCAGGCGCGATGCTGTCCAGGCGCGTGCCGCAGCACAGCGGGCGCGACAGGCTGAGGAGGAGCAGCGTCTCCTCGCCCAGGTCGCCGCTGTGCGCACCCGCACGGCCCAGGACGTCCACGACGTCGTCGGCCACGCCCTGGCCCTGGTTGCTGTCCAGGCCGAGGCCGGGCACTACCTGGTGACAGCTCCGCAGGAGGAGGTCGACCTGACCGATCAGCAGCGGCTGGACCAGGCCCGAGGTGTGCTGGAGACCGTCCTGACTACCACGCGCAAGGCGTTAGAGGAGACCCGCTCCCTGACCCACGCACTGGCAGCCGGTGCAGACCATGACGGGGCAGCGTCCCTCTACCCGGCGCCGGGCCTGGACGCCCTGCCCGCACTGGTGCATGAAGCCAACCGCTCGGGCGTCCCCGTCCACCTCACGGTCCAGGGCGAGCCTGGCAGCCACGGGCCGGTGGACCTGGGCGCCCAGACTGCCCTCTACCGGACGGCGCAGGAGGGAATTACCAACGCTGTCAGGCACGTGCCCGCGGTGAGCCGTATTGATGTGGCGCTGGTTCATGCTCCGGACAGCCTGACCCTCACGGTCACCAACGACGCCCCGGCACCCCTGGCCGTCCCGAACGACTCGGGCAGCACCACCCTGGCAGAGCGGCTCAGCGGTACGGCAGGGGGACGGGGCTGCGTAGCCTGGGCCACAGGGTGGAGGCTGCTGGAGGTCGGCTGCAGGCGGAGCCGCTGCCTGGTGGAGGCGTGGTCCTCCGGGTGCAGGTTCCCCTTCCTTAGGTGGAGGCGGATCGGGCGGCCCGGCGGAGCCGTAAGGCCGTAAGGTGGCGCAGTGCTCGTCACGGTGGTATCACAGTGGTACACCTGGCGCGGGCAGTCTGAGAACGGAGCGATGCCGTGACGTCATTACCACCGGCCGCAGCGACTGGAGCAGGGTTACCGGGGCCGGGGCCTGCGCCGCGGCCGGTGCGCGTGCTTCTTGCCGACGACCAGGACCTGGTGCGGGCTGGCTTCCGGATGATCCTGGACGCCCAGAAGGACATGGTGGTCGTGGGCGAGGCTGCTGACGGGCAGCAGGCGCTTGTCGCGGCCCAGGCGCTGCACCCGGACGTCATCCTCATGGACGTACGCATGCCCCTCATGGACGGGATCGAGGCCACCCGGGTCCTCGCCCGCAGAGATGCCCAGGTACGCGTGCTGGTCCTGACCACTTTCGACCTCGACGACTACGTGGTCGAGGCGCTGTGCCACGGTGCGTCAGGGTTTCTCCTCAAGGACGTCAGTGCCCCGAGCTCATAGCCGGGGTGCGGGCGGTGGCCCGCGGTGACTCCGTCGTAGCGCCCTCCGCGACGCGGCGCCTGCTCAGCCGGTGGGTCGCAGGCCAGGCCGCCTCCGGCGCCTCCGTCTGCGCTCGCCCCCGGGGGCTACCCGGTCCCAGCGCTGGGGCGCAGGCACCTCCCACGGGCACACCCACCCGCCAGGATGGGCGGCTGGCAGCCCTGAGCGCACGGGAGCGGGAGGTCCTCGCCCTGGTGGGCCGGGCGCTGAGCAACCGGGAGATCGCCGAGCGGCTCGTGGTGGCCGAGTCGACTGTCAAGACCCACATCAACCGGATTCTGCGCAAGCTCGCGGTACGAGACCGTGTCGGCCTGGTTGTCCTGGCCTATGAGACAGGCCTGGTCCGCCCCGGAGACGAGGACTGAGCCTCAGCCCTGACCCGTGGGGAGGAGAGCTGGTGCCACACCCAGTCCAGCCCCGGGTGGAACCTGGTTCGACAGTGTCAGCTCAGGGTTGGAATGACGGGAAAAGCTCTGGATCTCCGTCCAGGCGGGCGCTAGCGTCATGACCGTGACCCCAACCTATTCATCGCCAGCGCCAGGTTCTCTGTCACCCTTAGAGACCGCCGAGGACGCGGGACGGCACCGTCCCGCCCGCCGCTACCAGGTCCTGGACATCCTGCGGGGCTTCGCCCTGTGCGGCATCCTCCTGGTCAACATAGGGGACATTGTGGAGCTCGGCTGGGACCTGCCCGCCGTGGTGGGACAGGAGCCCTCTGCCGCGCAGACGGCGCTGCACTACCTAGTGTCCACCCGTTTTGTGCCGATCTTTGCCTTCATGTTTGGTATGAGCATGACCTTTGTCGCGGACTCTGCCCGTCGACGCGGCTCCTCACCCGGGCGGGTCCTGGCCCGGCGCCTGGGAGTGCTGCTGGTCATTGCTCTGGCACACTCGCTGGTCTACCCCGGGGAGGTCCTCAGAGCCTACGCGATCGTCGGGCTCATGGTGCTGGTTCTGGTGCTGCTGCTTCCCCGCCGCCTCCTGGCGCTGCTGGGGGTGGTGGCTACGGCGGTCAGCTATGCGGTAGCCGGCTCAGGTGTCCTCAATGTCCCTGGCCTGTTTCTTCTCGGCGCGGCGGCTGCGGCCTACGGGCTGCCTGCCTACCTGGAGCGGCCTGACCGTCGTCTGCTGGCAGCCACCGTGGTGGTAGCGCTCCTGACGGTGCCTGCCGTCCTTGCCCAGGTCCACGAGCCCGGTGGTGATCCCCGTTTTGGCACAGCCGGAGGAATCGCCGGCGGGATCATGGCTGTGCTCTACGTGTGCCTGGTGGTCCTGGCCTGCTCGACCTCCCTGCGCAGGCCGCTGGCAGCCCTCCTGGAGCCGTTGGGCCGCACCAGCCTCAGCTGCTACGTGGGAGCCAGCCTCGTCGTGGCACCCATAGGCGTGGTGGCGCACTGGACCGAGAGCCGCGACGTCGTGCCTCTGCTGTGGACGGCCCTGGTCGTGCTCCTCGCCCAGTCCCTCCTGGCGCGGGCGTGGCTGTCCCGCTTCCGTTACGGCCCTCTTGAGTGGATGTGGCGCTGCCTGACCTGGTGGCGGGTCGAGCCCCTGCTCCGCCGGTAGGGGAGGCCTGACCGCTTCCACGCGCCAGCGAGTAGGCGAAGGGCCTGAGGAAGACCAGGGGGAAACGCTTCGCCCTGGCGGAGATGAACTGGCTGGGTGTCACGCCGATGACGGCGGCTGGCTGGTGGCCAGCCGGGTACGTGACTCGCAGCTCGACCGCTCTGCGATATCGACCTGTGATGATCGTCCCAACGGTCTCTCTCGGGCAGATCTCCTGGATGAGGGGCGGCTGGGGTGCTAATGTGCCCCGGACGGCCCGTGGGAACCGGATGGGTCAAGGACCCGGTACGGCCGACGGGGTACGCGTATGACGGAGGAGGAGACGTGCTCAGGCGGATGTGCTGCTGTTGCTGTCACTGACGTAACCGCTTCCGCCCACCTGCCCTGAGACCGTCCCCAGACCAAGACGAGGTGCCTCGTGTCCCCTGCTCCACACCCTGCCCACAGCTCCTCCCCGTCCGGCGCCGCTGCCTCCCCACCACCTGGCCAGCCCCAGGACCCCCTGGTGCGTATCAGCCACGTCACCAAGTACTACGGGGACTTCAAGGCGCTTGACGACGTCAGCCTGGACATCCACCGTGGCGAGGTGGTCGCGGTCATTGGTGCCTCCGGGTCGGGAAAGTCCACCCTGTGCCGCACGGTCAACCGTCTTGAGACCGTCTCAGCAGGCAGCGTCGTCATCGACGGTGTGCCCCTTCCGGAGGAGGGAAGGGAGCTGGCCCGCCTGCGTGCCGACGTCGGCATGGTCTTCCAGGCCTTCAACCTCTTCCCGCACCGCTCGGTGCTGGACAACATCACGCTCGCCCCCACGCGCGTGCGCAAGGTGCCGGTCCCTCATGCGCAGCAACGTGCCCGCGAGCTCCTGGAACGGGTAGGGCTGGCCGACCAGGCTGCCAAGCGGCCCGCCCAGCTCTCCGGAGGCCAGCAGCAGCGCGTAGCCATTGCCCGCGCGCTGGCCATGGATCCCAAGGTCATGCTCTTTGACGAGCCCACCAGCGCCCTGGACCCCGAGATGATCACCGAGGTCCTTGACGTCATCCAGGACCTGGCCACCTCCGGCATGACCATGCTCGTGGTCACCCACGAGATGGGCTTCGCCCGCAGCGTCGCCGACCGCGTCGTCTTCATGGACGCGGGGCAGGTGGTCGAGGAGGCCGAGCCCGCCAGCTTCTTCTCCTCCCCGCGTACCGAGCGGGCGCGTGCCTTCCTGTCCACTGTCCTGAGCCACTGACCCGACCCCCCGAGACCTGCTGACGTCCTGCTGCTGACCCCTTCCACTGATCTCCTCCCGCGACTCCCACCGACCTCCGACCGACCTCTGAGCAACGCGCAGCCGCCCCGGCAGCCGCCGCCAGCCCCTATGAAACCAGCCCCTGCGAAAGGTCTCCTGACATGACTGCCCAGCACGCCCGCCCCGCCCTGACCGTCCCGACTGGCCTGACCCGCCGTCGCCTCCTGGGTGCCAGCGGTGCCGTCTCGCTGGCGGCCGTGCTGGCGGCCTGCGCCGACACCGGTGCCGACGGCCAGGCCGTTGACGCCTCGGGCTCCGGTGGTGCCGACTACGACACCGTCATCAACTCCGGTCCGGTGGCCGCTGACGACGTGGTGGCAGCCTCCTCATGGGCGTCGGCCATCCGTGAGGCCGGGGTGCTCAGGACCGGGGGCACCAAGACCTCCGAGGTCTTCTCCCTGGAGGACGCGACCACTGGTGAGGTCTCCGGCTTCGACGCCGCCTTCGCACAGGCCCTGGCCCGCTACATCATCGGCGGGGACGACGCCCGCTCCCTCCTGGAGGTAACCCAGGTCACCTCTGACACCCGCGAGACCATGATCGAGAACGGGCAGGTGGACGCCGTCCTTGCCACCTACACCATCACCCCCGAGCGCGCTGAGAAGATCGCCTTTGCCGGCCCTTACTACTCCTCCGGCCAGTCCGTCATGGTGCGTGCCGAGGAGACCGGCATCAACGGCGTCGACGACCTGGCTGGCGTGAGGGTGGCCGTCCAGTCCAACTCCTCCTCCGGCCCCGCTCTGGACGAGGCCGCCCCGCAGGCGGAGCAGGTGCCGTTCCAGGAGAACGGCGACTGCGTGGCCGCCCTCGAGGCAGGCCAGGTGGACGCCTACGTCGTCGACCAGTCCCTCCAGCTCAGTGTGATGCAGTCCAACGACGCCGTCACGATCGTGGGCGAGCCCTTCACCGAGGACCCTTACGGCATCGGGCTGCCCAAGGACTCCGACGCCCAGGAGTTCGTCAACACCTTCCTGGAGACCATCTACGAGGACGGCACCTGGGACGCTATCTGGGCGGCCACCATCGGCGCCGTCATGGGCGGTGACGCTCCACAGCCCCCTGCCATCGGCTCCGTCCCCGGCTCACAGGCGGCCGAGGCCTCACCCACCGCGTCGGCTGATGCCTCTGGCACCTCAGATACCGCGACGTCGGAGGCCAGCGACGCTGCGACGTCGGAGGCCACAGACTGACCCGGGGCAGCCCGCCTGACCTGTCCCCAGTCCACACGTGCCGGGTGGCCGGGCCCCGTGGCCCGCACCCGGCCGTCCGGAGGAGGTGCTCGTGACCGTCATCACCGACAATCTTGGCGTGATCGGCCAGGGTCTGGCCACGACCCTTGTGATCGCCATGCTCGGCTTCACGCTTGCGCTGGTGGTCGGTACGCTCATCGCGGTCTTTCGCGTCAGCCCGATCCCGCCGCTGCGGGTCCTGGGCGCCGCCTGGGTGACGGTGGCCTGCAACATCCCGACCCTGTGCCTGATGATCCTGGCGGCCTTCGCCGCCCCGCGTGCCGGGGTGCCGCTGTCCCTGTTTGCGGCAGCTGTCACAGCCATTGTCTTCTCCGCTTCTGGCTTCGTGTGCGAGACGGTGCGCTCCGGTATCAACTCTGTGCCCAAGGGGCAGGTCGAGGCGGCCCGAGCCCTGGGGATGCCCTTCAGGCTGATCATCACCACCGTGGTGCTACCCCAGGCGCTGGCGCGCACCATCCAGCCACTGGTCAACATCTTCATCTCCTGCCTCATCGGCTCCTCGCTGGCTGCCGCCATCGGTGTGCCCGAGCTGACCAACGTCACCCAGCAGCTCAACCTGCGCTACGCGCAGGCGGTGATCACCTTCCTCACCTCGGGCCTGACCTACCTGGCTATCGCCTTCCTTGCCACCAGGCTCGGAGCCGTGCTGGAGCGCCGCGTCACCGGAGGGGAGGCCCGTTCATGAGTCTTCTGACTGCACGCACCTCTTCTCGCCCGCGTGGTACCACTGACGCCGACCTGCTCTTCGATGCTCCCGGCCCCAGGGGACGGCGTCGCATTCTCATCGGCTCAGTAGCCGTCACCCTGGTCCTCGTGGCGCTGGCGGCAGCCGCCCTGGTGCAGCTCGACCAGGCAGGCCAGCTGGCCTATCCCAGGTGGCGCTACTTCCTGGGGCAGTCGGTCGTCAGCTATCTCGGCCGCGCACTGGCTGACACCCTGCTCGTCACCGTTGTGGGTGCCGCCTTGTCCTTCCCCCTGGGGATCGGCCTGGGCTGGGCGCGCATGAGCCGCTCCACGGTGGTGCGCCTGGTGGTCGGCACCTGGATCGACGCCATGCGCGCCGTCCCCATGCTGCTGCTTATCTACTTCTTCCTGCTGGCGGTGCCGCGCTGGGGGCTGACGCTGTCACCGTTGTGGATGCTGACCGTCCCCGTCATCATGTGCTCCTCGGCGACCACAGCGGAGGTGTTCCGCTCCGGGGTGGCCGCCCTGGACCGGGGGCAGAGCGAGGCGGCCTTGGCGCTGGGGCTGAGCCGGGGCCAGACCATGCGCCTGGTGCTGGCCCCTCAGGCGCTGCGCCTGATGCTGCCGACCCTGGTCACCCAGCTGGTGACGATCCTCAAGGACTCCTCGCTGGGCTACGTGGTGGCCTACGCCGAGCTCATGTACGCGGGGCGCCTGCTGGTGTCCTCCGCGCGGGTCAGTGCCCACCTCGACGTGTACCTGCCCGCCTACGTCATCATCGCGGTGGTCTACGTGCTCGTCAACTGGGCGCTGGGTGCGCTGGCGCGGCGTGTGGAGGCGCGTACCCGCTGAGCTCCCGCCCTACAGGCATCGTCTCGTAGCGAGCGCGGCTACGACGCAGGTGTGTGTCACTACAGGCGGGGTGGCTTCGTCATGGCAGCTGGTCCAGCAGGGCGAGAGGGAGGGATTGAGATCCTAGGTGGGCACAGGGTCGAGGACCCAGATCCGGGTGAGCAGGTTACGGTTGGTTTGGGTGGTGGTGCTCCGGGCTGGTTGTCTGAGTCTCCCGCAGTGGCTGCACCAAGGATCGCCGAGTAGGAGGCGGTCGTGGACGTCGCCGCAGCCTAGGAGCGTAGCCAGGCCCAGAGATCCGGGTCTGCGGATCGAGCCACCCTGCTCAAGGATGTCACGGTCAGTGACGTGCTCGATGTAGGAGTCGAGCTGGACGGCTCTCGCCCGGGCCGTCAGCGCGCTCACCGGGACAGGTCGCGGTGCTGGTAGGCGACCAGGCCCAGGAACGTGCCGACCAGGCCGACTGCGGCCTGCACTGCTAGCGGCATCCAGTCGGGGTCGCTGACGACGTCAAGGTGGTGCCCCACCACGCTCAGTTCCTGAGCCCACCGGGGCAGCTCCACCAGGCCGCCGAGCAGCCGTGCGAAGGCGCTCCAGGCAATCACTGCCCACACGATCCCGAAGCGCCGCGGCGCCACGCCGATCACTGCCAGGGTGATGCCAATCGCCGCCAGCACTCCGGGCAGCTGGCTGACGGTGAACACGAAGGCCCGCTCCACAGCATGGTCCGCGGTTACCTGCGTGGCCGTGGCAGTGGCCAGCACCGTCCCGCACAGCACCAGCAGGACGGCCGCTACCACCACCGCCGAGGCGGCCTGGGTCAGGAACAGGCGCCAGCGCGGCATCCCGACGGCGACCTCAGCATCCACCAGCCCGGCGGTCTCATCGGTGGCCAGCCGGCCCGCCTGCCCAGTCGCCGCCACCGCGATCAGCAGTACCAGCAGCACGGTCATCAACGACATGAACTGCGCCATCACGCCGACATCGGCCTGCACCAGCACGTCCACATAGGCGGCGATGCGGTCATCCCGCATCATCTCCAGGATACTCTCGGTCGTAGAACCGAATAGCGCTGAGAAGCAGGCCACTGCTGCCGTCCATATCAGGGTTGTGCGTGTGGACAGGCGCGTGAGTAGGTCGGCGTAGCCGTGGATCCGCCAGCGGCGTCGGCTGGTGGCTCGGTCGGGGAGGTAGCCACCCGCATACTCCCGGTGGGCGTACAGCGCCCCGGCGGTCGCCACCAGCACCCCGCATATCGCGGTGCACGCCGCCAGTGGGACGGGGTCGTCGTCGGTGTAGGGGGCGACCAGGTCGCGCCAGCCTAGCGGTGTGGTCCACCGCAGCCAGGCGGCACCGGATTCATCGGCCAGCACCCGCACCACGAAGGCAGCTCCAACGCATGCCAGTGCCAGAGGGCGGGCGCCGGCAACGCTGCGTGCCAACTGGCAGACCACGGCGGCCAGCCCCGCGAAGCCCCAGCCGACGATCGCGGTCACTCCTGCCAGCGCCCAGGCGCCCGGCGCGGTCAGTGCCTCAATCCCGTGTGCCTCGGCCATGAGCGTGCTGCCCACGAAGGCGGCCAGGACGCCGACCGCCGCCCAGGTCACCAGTACCGGGGCCAGGAAGGGCACCCACCTCCCGGCGCCCGCGCTGCGCAACAGCTCGGTCAGGCCCTCGTCCTCGTCCGCGCGCATCAGGCGGCAGGTCAGCAGCACCGCCATGAGCGCCGTGCACACGAGCAGGTAGGTGGCGCCCTCCCACTCCACCAGCTGGCCTATCGTGCCTGGTTCGGGGAGCTCTCCGTACAGCAGGCGGGTGCCGGGGGAGGCGCGCAGCGCCTCAACCACCGCATTGCCGCCCGCACCACCGGCGCTGTCGGCGTCGGAGAAGTAGGCGTCCTGATACGTCGGTGCGAAGGAAGCCATACCCAGCCACAGGGGAAGGATCCAGGCCAGCACCTGCACGCGCAGCCTCCGGGCGGTCAGCCGCAGCGCGTGGCCCATACCACGCAGGTCATCGTGGTGGATCATCCGCGTACCTCCTCGTAGTGACGCAGGAACAGGTCCTCCAGGCTCGCTGGCCGACAGCTCACGTCGGTGGCTCCCTGCGCGGCGACGGCCGCCAGCACCTGGGGGACACGGGCGGGAGTCACCTGCACGCTCAGGCGGCCGTCCTCTACCGACACATCGCCTTCCAGCTGCGGCAGCGATGCCGCGATGCCGCGCAGCTGATCCGTGTTGCCGCCGACCTCGATCCGGGTACGGGCCAGCTGCTGCAGCCGGGTCAAGTCGCCTTGCTCCACCACACGCCCGTCCTTGATGATCGTTACGGCGCTGCACAGGCGCTGTACCTCGGCGAGGATATGGCTGGACAACAGCACGGTGCGCCCCTGGGCCGCGGCGCGGGTCACCTCATCCATGAATACCTGTTCCATCAGCGGGTCCAGGCCACTGGTCGGCTCGTCGAGAATCAGCAGGCTGGTGGGTGCGGCCAGTGCCGCAACCAGTGCCACCTTCTGCCGGTTGCCCTTGGAGTAGGTGCGTACCTTCTTGCTCGGGTCCAGGGCGAAGCGCTCGATCAGCTCCTTCTCCCGGGCACGGTCTCGCCTACCGCGCAGACCTGCCAGGGCGTCGAGCGCCTGCCCGCCGGTCAGGCTCGGCCACAGGGCCACGTCCCCGGCCACGTAGGAGATCTCTCGGTTGATCTCAGGGGCTGCCCGTCGTGGGTCGGCGCCATGTACCCGCACCGTGCCGCCGTCGGGGTGGTACAGGCCCAGCAGAGTACGGATCGTGGTGGACTTGCCTGCTCCGTTCGGGCCGAGGAAGCCGTGCACCTGGCCGACGGCGACCTTCAGGTCCAGCCCGTCCAGGGCGGTGAAGCGCCCAAAGCGCTTGACCAGGCCCTGGACACGAATCGGGGTGCCGGATGGATTCGTGGCGCCGACGGCGCGGCCCCTGTCTTTGCGTGCTGTCACCAGTGGTGTCCTTTCATGGGAGTGCGAGTGGTGGGATCGGGATCAGGGACGGTCCGGAGGGGGACCGCTTATAACGCGGGCTCGTCACCGGCCAGGCGTTTAAGGACGACGGCAAACTCCGGGTCCGTCATGAGCAGCTTGAGGAATCGGTTGAGGTACAGGTGCTGCGCCGGTCCGGTGTAGGCGTCGGTGATCATCTGGGTCAGCCGCCAGGTGGTGCGCCCCGGCGCCCCGGCCGGAAAGCCCGCGAACGCGGCCAGCGCCGCACGTCGGTGCCGGAGGGTGTACTCCCAGGTCTCCTCGGCCAACTGGATGGCCGAGGTGCGGGCGACGTCCCCATGCAGCTGCTCCAGGCGGGCGATCTCCGTGTAGATGCGCACCCCTGCTTCCCAGTCCGTGGAGTCCAGCTCGGCCAGGAAGGCGTTGATGCTGTCGGGGACAAGGTCCAGGGCAGCCAGGGCCGTCACTACCTGCCGCTCGGCCCGCAGTCCGCGGGCGTTCAGGCCCGCCTCGTCAAGACGTGCCTGGACGGCGTCGTAGAAGCGCACCAGCAGCTGGGGGATGGGCTCGAGCCCCTCCCCGTCCTCGACCCGGGCTATCAGCTCCTCGATGCGGGCCTCCTGCGCCTGCAGCCCACGGCGGCGTGCCAGGATCTCCTCGCGGGTGGCCCGTAGACTGCCCAGCACCGAGTCGCGGTCGGTGCCTCCTGGGTCCTGAGCGAGTACCTCGGCAATCTGCGCCAGGGGCAGCCCGCCCTCGGCCAGCCAGCGTATCCGCATGAGCCGGGCCAGGTGCGCGACGCCGTACTCGCGCTTCCCGTGCACGGTTGGCGGTACCGGCAGCAGCCCGAGCCGGTGGTAGTGGCGCACCGCCCGCGGGGTGGTACCGGCCAGGTCGGCGATCTCCTTGACGCGCATGCATCCATCCCAGCAGGTGACGCCGCGTCACCGTCAAGTTCTACGTCACTGCCAGGCCCTGTGCGTGACCGCGTCCACGTGACGTGTGGTCATGCTGTGCTGGTGCCGTGCGGGTGGTGCGGGTGCCACGGTCCCGAGACGATTTCGGGCGCTCCTGCGCAACAGACTAGTCTGGCCCAGACTACTCTGGACACTCTGACCCACCTGGTGGAAGGCAACCGCATATGACTGACGCCCCCGGTGCGCTCTCGCCGACGGACGAGGTCGGCGTCAACGCCCTCGTCGAGCAGGCCCTGGCCGCCGTCGACGCTGCCGACAGCCTGGCCGGGCTCAAGGAGGCGCGCCTGGCCTACCTCGGCGACGCCTCTGCCCTGGCCCTGGCCAACCGGGAGATCGGTCGGCTCCCGGACCGTGCCGCCAAGGCCGCCGCCGGCAGGCTGCTCGGCGGTGCTCGCGGCCGCATATCCGCCGCCCTGACCGAACGCCAGCAGGTGCTCGAGGCCCAGGCCGAGGCGAACATGCTGGCCACCGAGGCCGTCGACGTCACCGTGCCCACCGCCCGCACCACGCCGGGCGCCCGTCATCCCCTGGACGTCCTCGTCGACGAGGTCTGCGACCTCTTTGTCGCCATGGGCTGGTCCATTGCCGAGGGGCCGGAGGTCGAGCACGAGTGGTTCGACTTTGACGCCCTCAACTTCGACACCGACCATCCCGCCCGCCAGATGCAGGACACCTTCTACGTCCAGGGTGAGTCCGTGGGCGCTGCTCCCGGGCACCCCTCCAACCTCGTCCTGCGCACCCACACCTCGCCGGTGCAGGCCCGGGTCATGCTGGAGCAGGATCCGCCCATCTACGTGGCGTGCCCGGGCAAGGTGTTCCGCTCTGACGAGCTGGACCAGACCCATACCCCGGTCTTTCACCAGGTTGAGGGCCTGGCGGTGGACAAGGGTCTGACCATGGCTCACCTCAAGGGCACCCTCGACCACTTTGCCAGGGCGATGTTCGGTCCTGAGGCCCGTACCCGCCTGCGCCCCTCCTTCTTCCCCTTCACCGAGCCCAGCGCCGAGATGGATCTGTGGTTCCCGCAGAAGAAGGGCGGAGCTGGCTGGATCGAGTGGGGCGGCTGCGGCATGGTCAACCCCAACGTCCTCACCGCCTGCGGCATCGACCCCGAGGTCTACACCGGGTTCGCCTTTGGGATGGGCCTGGAGCGCACCCTCATGCTGCGCCACGGTATCGCCGACATGCACGACATTGTCGAGGGCGACATCCGCTTCTCCCAGCAGTTCGGTACTACCGGAAGGGGACACTGACATGCCCTACGTCCCGATCGAGTGGCTGCGTGACCACGTCGAGGCTCCTGCCAGCCTGACCGCCGCCCAGCTGGCCGTCGACCTGGTGCGGGTGGGCCTGGAGGAGGAGCAGATTGTCCCCCCGGCGGTCACCGGGCCGCTCGTCGTGGGCAGGGTCCTCACCCGCGAGGTCTTTACCGCCTCCAACGGCAAGAGCATTGGCTACTGCCGGGTTGACGTGGGCCCGGAGCACAACGACGCACCCGGCACCGGCAAGGAGCCCAGTGATCTTCCCAGCCGTGGCATCGTGTGCGGTGCCCACAACTTTGACGCCGGGGACCACGTGGTGGTCAGCCTGCCCGGGGCCGTGCTGCCTGGTGACTTCGCCATCTCCGCACGCAAGACCTACGGCCACGTCTCCGACGGGATGATCTGCTCCGAGCGCGAGCTCGGCCTCGGCGACGATCACTCCGGCATCATCGTGCTCGAGCGCTGGCTCGCCGCCCACGGTCGAAAGGACGAGTCCGTCCCGGCCCCGGGCGCCGACGCCACCAGGCTGCTCGGTCTGGGGCAGGAGGTCCTGGAGGTCAACGTGACCCCGGACCGCGGCTACTGCTTCTCCATGCGCGGGATCGCCCGTGAGTACTCCCACGCCACCGGCGCCCGCTTCACTGACCCGGCTGACGTTACCAGTCCGGACCTCTTCCCCGCAGGTGTGGCCCCCGCAGGCCGGGACGGCTTCCCCGTCCTCCTCGCCAAGGACACTGCTCCCGTTCACGGTCGCCCCGGCGTGGACCGCTACGTGGCCCGGGTGGTGCGCGGCATCGACCCCGGCGCTGCCTCCCCGCAGTGGATGCAGGACCGCCTGGTGGCCGCTGGCATGCGCCCGATCAGCCTGGCGGTAGATGTCACTAACTACGTCATGCTCGACCTGGGCCAGCCGCTGCACGCCTTCGACCTGGACAGGCTGTCCGGCCCGATCGTGGTGCGCCGTGCCAGGCAGGGTGAGGCGCTGACCTTCCTCGACGACGTCACCCGGGTCCTCGACCCCGAGGACCTGGTCATTGCTGACTCCCCGGACGGTGAGGGCTCCCGCGCCCTGGTGCTGGCCGGCGTCTTTGGTGGCGCAGCGGCGGAGGTCGGCCAGGACACTACCGACGTCCTCATCGAGGCCGCCCACTTCGACGCCGTGTCCGTGGCCCGCTCAGCGCGTCGCCACAGGCTGCCTACCGAGTCCTCTCGGCGCAACGAGCGCGGTGTCGACACCGCCCTCGCCCCGGTCGCCGCCCAGCGCGCCGTCGACCTGCTGGTCCGCTACGGCGGTGGCACTGCCGAACCGGTCGCCACCGACGTCGACCGCACGGCGAACCCTGAGCCGGTCGTCATCCGCGCTGACTCTGCCGAGCGCCTGACCGGGGTGGCCTACGGTGCTGCCCGGGTAACTGAGCTGCTGCGCCGCGTGGGCTGCACGGTGGAGCCTGTTGGCGTCGATGCCGACGGCAGCGAGCTGCTTTCGGTGACTCCGCCTACCTGGCGGCCTGACCTGGTGGGGGCCGCCCACTTCGCCGAGGAGGTCGCCCGGCTCGACGGGTACGACAACATCGCCTCCACGCTCCCGGCGGTGTCGGCGGGAACCGGCCTGAGCCCGCGGCAGCGGGCGCGTCGTGACGTGGTACAGGCGCTGGTCGGAGCGGGCATGACCCAGGTGCTGTCCTACCCGTTCATCGGTGACGTGCACGACCGTCTGGGTATACCTGCGAAGGACCCTCGCCGCCAGTGCGTGCGCCTGGCCAACCCCCTGTCCGAGGACGCGCCCCGGCTACGCACCTCGGTGCTGGACTCACTGGTCGGTGCGGCCAGCCGCAACGTGTCGAGGGGCTACCAGATGTCGCCGTCTTCGAGGTCGGCAGGGTCACGCTGCCAGAGGGGACGGTCCCCGCGCCGATTCCCGGTGCGGCCCAGCGGCCCAGTCCCGAGGAGGTCGCGGCCCTCCACGCGGGTGTCCCCCTGCAGCCCACGCACGTGGGTGCGGTCATGGTGGGCCAGCGGGAGCACGTTGGCGTACTGGGTGCCGGACGGGCCTGGGACTGGGCCGACGCGGTCCAGCTCGTGCGCGTCGTCACCAGCGCCCTGGGCCTTACCGTGGACGTTCGCGCCCCCGAGGAGCCCCCTGCTCCCTGGCACCCTGGTCGTAGCGCCGAGGTGCGTCTGAGCACCCACCAGGGCCGTGGACCTCTGGCCGGTGCCGACCCTGCTAGTCGTCCCGGCGTCCTCCCCGGCTCTCCCGGTGCCGTGGTCGCCTACGCCGGGGAGCTCCACCCCCGTGTCGTGCGTGAGCTGGGCCTGCCCGAGCGCGCCTGTGCCGTTGAGATCGACCTGGACGCGCTCCTGGACGCGGTGCAGGCCTCCGATGTCCTTCAGGTCAGGGCGGTGTCCACCTTCCCGGCTGCCAAGGAGGACATCGCCCTGGTGGTCGAGGAGTCCGTGAGTGCTCGCGCGGTGGAGGAGGTCGTGCGCCGTGCAGCGGGAGACCTGACGGAGCAGGTCCGTCTCTTTGACGTCTTCCGTGGCCCCCAGCTGGGTCAGGGAAGGAAGTCCCTGGCCTTCTCCCTGGTGCTGCGTGCTCCGGACCGGACACTGACGGCCCAGGAGACGGCTGCTGTACGCAAGCGTGTCGTCAAGCGCGCTGCTGCGACGCTAGGGGCCCAGTTGCGCGGGTAGGCCGGTCCTGTGGCTCTGGACACACCGGGCGGGTACGGGGCCTGGAGGCAGGCGCGGGTCTCCTGCGTCATGAATACTTGCCGCTATGAGACTCCTGCTGACGTCCTCCTCCCGCCACGGCTCCACTGACGAGGTCGCTGCCGTCATCGCCGAGCGGCTGCAGGGCGCGGGTATTGACGTTGACACCTGCAAGCCGGAGGAGGTCGAGTCAGTAGACGGTTACGACGCCTTCGTGCTGGGCAGCGCCGTCTACATGACGCAGTGGACGCCGGAGGCGGTCGAGTTCACCAGGCGCTTCAGCGACGTCCTGTCGGCCAGCCCGGTGTGGGCCTTCTCCGTGGGCCTGTCGGGTCTGCCCCAGGGCAAGGTCTCCGACCCCAAGCGTATCGGCCCCGTCCTGCTGGCTATCGAGCCTGAGGACCACATGGTGTTTCCGGGGCGCTTCGACCCCGGTCGGCTGTCGCTCAGGGAACGGTCGATTGCCCGGCTGGGGGGCGCCTCGGAGGGTGACTTCCGCGACTGGGACCAGGTCCGCCAGTGGGCTGACGCCATCGCCGCCTCACTGGTCGGCTGAGCCTGACGGGAGTCCTGACGAGGCTGCGGGCCGGGCCGCACGGGCAGGTCTCGTACGGCGGTCGTTGTGACGGATGTAATGCCCGCTGGCACGCCTTGCAGTTTCGTATCTCTATGCAAGACGTCGTATGGTTCCTGCATGACCTGGACAGCAGCAGTTGCCGGCGCTACCGGCTACGCCGGCGGGGAGGTTCTGCGCCTCCTGGTGGCTCACCCGCAGATCGAGGTCGGCGCAGTGACGGCGGCGTCCTCGGCCGGAACATGTCTGGGGCAGCACCATCCCCACCTGATGGGGCTGGCGCAGCGTACGGTGGAACCTACTGACCCCGCCAGGCTCGCTGAGCACGACGTCATTGTCCTGGCCCTGCCCCACGGTGCCTCCGGTGAGGTGACCGCCGCTGTCGAGGAGGAGGCGGCCCGCCGTGGTACCTCGCCCCTGGTCATCGACTGCGGTGCGGACCACCGGTTAGTGGACCCCGAGGCGTGGACCGCCTTCTACGGCTCGCCGCACGCGGGTGCGTGGACCTACGGAATGCCTGAGCTCCTCCACGCGGGTGAGGCCGTCGCCCGGGCGCAGCGCACCCAGATCGCAGCTACCAGCAGGCTGGCTGTCCCGGGCTGCAACGTGACGGCAGTGACCCTGGCGCTCCAGCCGGGCGTGGCGGCCGGCCTGGTCGACTGCTCCCAGGGCGCGGCAGCGCTGACAGCGGTCCTCGCCGTGGGCTACTCAGGTGCTGGTAAGGCCCTCAGGCCCCACCTGATGGCGGCGGAGGGCATTGGCGGCGCCCAGCCCTATGCCGTGGGCGGGACCCACCGCCACATCCCCGAGATCATCCAGAACCTGGCCGTGGCGGGGGCGCAGGCTGGGGACCTCCGCCTGTCCTTCACCCCGGTGCTGGTCCCCATGAGCCGGGGGATCCTGGCCACTGTGACCGCGCCGGTGACCCGCGAGGTCCGCCAGGCCGCGGACCCGGGGCCGTGCTGCGCCAGGCCTGGGAGGAGGCCTATGGTGGCCCGGGGGCGGGGGAGAGGCTGGTTCACCTCCTGCCTGTAGGGACATGGCCTACCACTGCATCGGTGTCAGGCAGTGGTGTAGCCGTTGTCCAGGTCACCTTTGACCCGGTAGCAGGTGCCGCCACCGCGATGTGCGCTATCGACAATCTTGGCAAGGGTACCGCCTCTGCTGCGGTCCAGTGCCTCAACCGAGCTCTTGGTCTGCCAGAGACTGAGGGTGTGATCACCGAAGGAGCCGCTCCATGAGTGTCACGGCAGCACAGGGGTTTCGGGCCGCAGGCGTCGCCGCGGGCCTCAAGCCCTCGGCAGCCCCGGACCTCGCGCTGGTCGTCAACGACGGCCCCCACGACGTCGCCGCGGGAGTCTTCACCACTAACCGGGTGGTGGCCGCACCCGTGGTGTGGTCCCGGCAGGCTCTAGCCCCCGCCTGCGGGCAGGAGGGGGGGCGTGCTAGGGCGGTCGTCCTCAACTCGGGGTCGGCCAACGCCTGCACCGGGGTCCAGGGGGTACGCGACACCGAGGCCACCGCCATGCACGTGGCCGGCCTGCTGGGGTGCGACCCTGCGGAGGTCCTGGTGTGCTCCACCGGAGTCATCGGCGAGCCTCTCGACATGCCGCGTCTCCTGGACGGTGCCGACGTAGCGGCGCTCTGCCTGGAGGCCACCGCTGATGCTGGCACTGCGGCCGCCACCGCCATCATGACCACGGACACGGTCTCCAAGGAGGAGGCGCTCACGGTGGGCTCAGGCCCGGGCCGCTGGACTGTCGGCGGCATGATCAAGGGCGTGGGTATGCTTGCACCGGCTATGGCCACTATGCTGGCTGTGGTCACCACGGACGCGGTGGTTACTCCCGATGCTGCCCGGCAGGCCCTGAGTGCGGCGGCTGCCCGCACTCTTAACCGCATCAGCTCTGACGGCTGCATGTCCACCAACGACACTGTCGTGCTGCTTGCCTCCGGCGCCTCCGGCGTCCCCGTCTCCCAGGAGGAGTTTGAGGATGCCGTGACCGAGCTCCTGGCCCGCCTGGGCCGCAGGCTGGTTGCTGACGCTGAGGGGGCCACGCACGATATTGCCGTCACTGTCGCAGGCGCCGTCAGCGAGGCCGCCGCAGAGGCTGCCGCCCGCACGGTCGCTGCCTCCACCTTGCTGCGGTGTGCCGTGGCCGGCCAGGACCCGAACTGGGGCCGGGTGCTGGCCCAGCTGGGCACCGTGCCCGAGTCGGTCTGCCCCTTCGACCCTGACCAGGTGGACGTGGCGATCAACGGCGTGACCGTCTTCCGTCACGGGAACGTGGGCGAGGACCGCTCCCACGTGGACATGACCCCCCGTGAGACCCGCATCGACATCGACCTTCACTCCGGGCAGGCCCAGGCCACGGTATGGACCAACGATCTTACTCACGACTACGTCTCGATCAACGCGGACTACACCACATGACCACATCCGACGCCGAGCACTCTGGCTCCCCGGACCCCTCCGGGTCTTCTGACACTGCTGACACCATGGCTGCCCGGCGGGGACCTCGGCCATCGATCCCCGTCTCAAGGCATCGGTCCTCCTGGAAGCCGTGCCCTGGCTACGCACCTACAAGGGGCCACCATGGTCATCAAGTACGGTGGCAACGCCATGGTGGACGACGACCTCAAGCGGGCCTTCGCCCAGGACGTCCTCTTTCTGCACCAGGTAGGGGTCAGGCCTGTCGTTGTCCACGGGGGCGGCCCCCAGATCAACGCGATGCTGAGTCGGCTTGGTATTGAGCCGGAGTTTCGCGGCGGCCTGCGCGTGACCACCCCGGAGGTCATGGACGTGGTTCGCATGGTGCTGACCGGGTCCGTCCAGCGCGAGCTCGTCTCCCTGCTGAACAAGGACGGGTCGGCAGCAGTCGGTATCAGCGGGGAGGACGGGGGCCTCCTGCGGGCTCGGCGTCGTCCTGCCTCTGTCGGGGGTGAGGAGGTGGACGTGGGTCTGGTCGGCGACGTCGTCGAGGTCAGTCCCCAGCCCATCACTGACCTGCTTGACCAGGGACGGATCCCCGTCATCTCGTCGGTGGCGCCGCTGGCCGAGGACTCCTCCACCGTCCTCAACATCAACGCGGACACTGCGGCGGCGGCTATCGCGGTAGCCCTGGGAGCCAGGTCCCTTATGATGCTGACCGACGTGGAGGGCCTCTACTCCGCCTGGCCGGACCGAGGTTCCCTGGTCCCGTTCATCAGCGCCTGTGCGCTGGAGAAGTTGCTGCCCACTCTTGAGTCAGGCATGATCCCCAAGATGGAGGCGTGCCTGCGGGCGGTGCGCGGAGGGGTCGGCCAGGCCCATGTGGTCGACGGCCGCCAGGCCCACTGCATGCTCCTGGAGATCGTCACCGACGAGGGCGTGGGCACCGTCATCCACCCCGGGGACGCCCCGGTACCACCCTTGAACGGAGGTAGGAGCCTGTGAGCGCCTCGGCTGCCACGACGCCAGCCGCACACGCCCTGGGTGAGGGCGGCGGCAGTAACCAGGCCTGGAGCGCGCGCTATGCCCAGGCGGTGATGAACACCTTCGGCGTCCCGGAGCGGGTCCTGGTCCGGGGGCAGGGGACCTCGGTGTGGGACGCCGACGGCACGCGGTACACGGACATGCTGGCCGGCATCGCTGTCAACTGCCTGGGCCACGCCCACCCCGCGGTCCTTCAGGCAGTCAGTGACCAGCTCAGCACGCTGGGACACGTGTCAAACTTCTTCACCACCCCGGCCCAGGTGCGTCTGGCTGAGGAGCTGTGCTCCTTGGTCTTCCCCCAGGAGGGGCAGGAAGTCCATGACGTACGAGTCTTCCTGTCCAATTCCGGCACAGAGGCCAACGAGGCGGCCCTCAAGATCGCTCGCAGGTACGGGGGTCCGGCCCGCTCCCGGGTGCTGGCATTGGAGGACGCCTTCCACGGCAGGACGATGGGTGCCCTGGCCCTGACGCACAAAGCGGCCTACCGGGAGCCTTTCGAGCCTCTGCCGGGGGGAGTGGAGTTCCTGCCTGTCGGCGACGTTGCGGCCCTGCAGCAGGCTATGGGGCCTGACGTCGCTGCGGTCTTTGTTGAGCCTGTACAGGGTGAGGCCGGGGTTCGGGAGCTGCCCAGCGGGTACCTGGAGGCTGTCCGTAGCCTCACGACGCAGGCAGGCGCCCTGCTGGTCCTTGACGAGGTCCAGTCGGGGATGGGACGTACTGGAGCGTGGATGGCGCACCACCTCGTGGCCCCGGGTGTCGTTCCTGACGTGGTGACCCTTGCCAAGGGGCTGGGTGGCGGCATCCCGGTGGGTGCTGTCGTGGCACGTGGGGAGGCAGCCTCCCTCCTGGGGCCAGGCCAGCACGGCACCACCTTCGGGGGCAACCCGGTTGCCTGCGCTGCAGCCTTGGCCGTGATCGCCACGATCCGCGAGGAGAGGCTGCTGGAGCACGTCAGTGCCCTGGGAGCGCAGTGGGCGGCTCAGCTGGCCACGGTTCCCGGTGTCAGTGAGGTGAGGGGGCGTGGCCTCCTGCTGGGTGTTGGCCTGGTGGATGACTGTGCCCCGGCCAGCGAGGTCGCTGAGGCCCTTGCCCGGGAGGGGTTCATCGTGAACGCACCGCGCCCCGACACCATCCGGCTGGCCCCGCCCCTTATCGTCTCCCAGGAGGAGACGAACGCCTTGACCACAGCCCTGGCCAGGGTCCTGGCCTCGCGGGAGGGGGACTGATGAGCAGCGCTGCCGCGGGCGAGGACACCGGCGGCGACCAGCCTGGGACGGTTCCCGGGACAAAAGCCGCTCGGCACGTGCTGATCGCCCAGATCCTCTCCCGGTCATGGATCCGGTCGCAGGCGGAGCTGCGCGACGCCCTGGCTGCGCGGGGGGTCAGCGCCACCCAGGCCACCCTGTCCCGTGACCTGGTCGAGCTGAGAGCGACCAAGGTGCGCTCGGCAACCGGGGTGCCGGTCTACTCGCTTCCCGAGGTGGGGGCACCGGGGCAGGTCGCGGCGGTCGGCAGCCGCAGCTCGGACTCTGAGTCCCTGTCCGACTACGTGACTGCCCGACTGACACGGTGGTGCGCGGACCTGCTGGTCGCCGCCGAGTTCTCCGGCAGTCAGGTGGTGCTGCGTACCCCTGCAGGCGCTGCCCAGCTGCTGGCTGGCGCTGTTGACGACGCGATGATGCCCGGGGTGCTGGGCTGCATCGCCGGTGACGACACAGTCCTGGTGATTACCCGCAGCGAGCAGGACTCCGCCGAGCTTGTCGCCCTGCTCCTAGCCCTGGCGGAACCAGCATCCCGACGATAGGCCGGGCGCTCCTGCCCGGCTGCCTGGGCTGGTTGCGGGTCCCCTACCGGCGTCGCGCACCGCCACCCCTTCACGCCGACAGGCTTTCTTGCCCTCCCATCCTGACTTCTACTTTTTCCTGCTCTCGTTACTGTCCGCACTGTCTCCAAGGAGGTTTCCCATGAGCGCTAGCACGGACCGTGTCGTCCTGGCCTACTCCGGTGGCCTGGACACCTCGGTGGCCATTGGATGGATTGCGGAGCGGACCCGACGAGAGGTCGTTGCCGTGTGTGTGGATGTCGGTCAGGGGGGCGAGGACCTTGGGGTCGTGCGTCAGCGGGCACTGGACTGCGGCGCTGTCGAGGCCTACGTAGCCGACGCTCGTGAGGAGTTCGTCAACGACTACTGCGTGCCGGCGCTCAAGGCCAACGCCTTGTACGAGGGCCGCTACCCCCTGGTGTCTGCCTTGTCCCGGCCTTTGATCGCGCGGCACCTGGTCAGGGCGGCGCGGGAGTTCGGTGCCGGGACCGTGGCTCACGGCTGTACCGGCAAGGGCAACGACCAGGTGCGGTTCGAGGTCTCAATCACCTCAATGGCGCCTGACATGGACTGCCTGTCTCCGGTGCGGGACCTGGCGCTGACCCGAGACGTAGCCATCGGCTACGCGGAGGAGCACTCCCTGCCGATCGAGACCACGAGGCACAACCCGTTCTCCATCGATCAGAACGTCTGGGGCCGTGCCATTGAGACCGGGTTCCTGGAGGACCTGTGGAACGCTCCGACCAAGGACGTCTACGTCTACACCGACGACCCCACTTACCCGCCGTTGCCCGACGAGGTCGTCATCACCTTTGAGCGGGGGGTACCGGTGGCGCTGGACGGTCGGCCCGTCACGCCGCTGGAGGCCGTTCAGGAGCTCAACCGGCGTGCGGGCGCCCAGGGGGTCGGGCGTATTGACATGGTGGAGGACCGTCTAGTGGGCATCAAGTCCCGTGAGATCTACGAGGCGCCTGGAGCGGTTGCGCTCATTGAGGCGCACCAGGCCCTGGAGGCCGTCACGCTGGAGCGCCAGCAGCGGCGTTACAAGAGACAGATGGAGCAGGCCTGGAGCGACCTGGTCTACGAGGCGCAGTGGTACTCCCCGCTCAAGCGCTCCATGGACGCCTTCATCGAGGACACCCAACGCCACGTCTGCGGTGACATCCGCATGGTCCTGCACGGAGGACGGGCGACGGTGACCGGCCGCAGGACGGACACGGGCCTGTATGACTTCGGCCTGGCTACCTACGACACCGGCGACACCTTCGACCAGTCCTCGGCCCGGGGCTTTATCGAGATCTACGGGCTCCAGTCGCGTCTCGCGGCGGCACGGGACCTGCGGTCGGGTGACGTCGAGGCCTTCTGAGGCCTTCGAAGGTTGCTGCTAAGACCTGTTACGGGGAAGACCGGGTGGTCGGGCCTCGCGCGCCGCAGCGCGTCGTGCGGGGCCCGACCTCACAGCTCCAGGGTGCTCGTATCCAGGGTGCTCGTACTCGTCAGGAGCGGGTAGCCTTCGGCTTCTGGCTGCCTTCCGCCTGTGCGGCTGGCTGGGAGGCTGCGTGCCGACGCAACCAGCGGGAGTCGTCGTTGGCGTAGGCGTAGTAGGCGCCGATAAGCAGCCCGCCACCCACAAAGTTGCCCAGCAGCGCGACGGCGACGTTGCCCATGGCCAGGGGGACCTCGATCCCGTGCGTCATGCCCACTACGGTGAACAGGACCGTGTTGGCCACGGAGTGCTCCAGGCCGAGAAAGGCGAAGACGAACACCGCCATGATCATCGAGAAGATCTTGGACCAGTCCTCGTGGATGAAGCCGTTGTAGATGAGCAGCATCGCCAGGTTGATCATGAAGTTGCACAGGATCGCTCGCACGAGGAGGTCACCGATACCACTGGCGGAGGACAGGTAGGCGAGCTTGGTCTCCACGGAGTGCACTGCCTGGTCCCCGGTACTACCACCCAGCAGGGAGGAGAAGCGGTAGAGCAGGGCAAAGCCCAGCCCGCCCAGGAAGTTGCCCAGCAGGCACATGCCCAGGACCCTCAGTCCCCTCCACCAGGAGATCCTGCGGTAGTACCCGCCGATGACTACCACCATCATGTTGGAGGTCAGCAGCTCAGAGCGGGTGTAGTAGATGAACACCAGTGCCGGCCCGAAGCACAGGGCGCCGAGGACACGTCCCACGCCCGCCAGAGACGCGCCGCCCACGGACAGCTCGTCAAAGGTCCCCACGATCGCGTAGTTGACCACGTAGAACACTGCGACGATCATCCCGGCCATGGCGGCCCGCATAAGATAGCGATGGGCGATCGTCCCGGTCATGCGGGTCTTGGTCTCCAGGGCCTCCAGAACGGTGGAGATGAACTGCTTGCCGGGGAACAGGGGGTTGGACGGTGTGTCAGCCATGGGTCCTATGCTGTCACGTAGCAGGCCGGTGGCGGCTGCTCGTAGCGGCTGGCCCAGGGGATACAGGTACTGGCTCCACGCACGGCGATAGACCATCATGGTCCCATGAGCAGCGAGGACCCCAGCCAGCCAGCACCTCACCCTCCGGGCGCCCAGTCTTCCCAGGCTTCCGGGACCGGCGGCCTGTGGGGTGGGCGCTTCTCCGGCTCCCCGGCTCAGGCCCTGGCCGCGCTGAGCGTGTCAACGCACTTCGACTGGCGTCTAGCCCGGTACGACCTTGCGGGCTCCCGGGCGCACGCTCGCGCCTTGCATCGGGCAGGGCTCCTTGACGATGGCCAGCTCCACGCGATGGTGGACGCCCTGGACCGCCTGGAGGACGACGTCGTCTCCGGCCGTTTCTGCCCGCTTCCTGCTGACGAGGACGTCCATACCGCACTGGAGCGCGGACTTATCGAGCGCGCGGGGGCTGACCTGGGAGGGCGTCTGCGTGCCGGACGCTCCCGCAACGACCAGATCGCCACCCTCATCCGCATGTACCTGCGTGACCAGGCCCGTCACCTTGCCGGTCGCATGCTCGACGTCGTCGACGCCCTCATAGACCAGGCCGCCTGGGCGCAGGACCGTGTCATGCCGGGGCGCACCCACATGCAGCACGCCCAGCCCGTGCTCATCGCCCACCAGCTGCTGGCGCACGCCTGGCCGCTCATGCGCGACGTGGAGCGGCTGGAGGACTGGGATGTCCGTGCAGCTGTCAGCCCCTACGGCTCGGGCGCCCTCGCTGGTAGCACCCTAGGCCTCGATCCTGACGTCGTTGCCGCTGAGTTGGGCTTCGACTCCGCGGCGGACAACTCGATCGACAGCACGAGCGCGCGCGACGTGGTGGCGGAAATGTCCTTTGTCCTGGCAATGACCGCTGTGGACCTGTCGCGCCTGAGCGAGGAGCTCATCATCTGGGCCACGAAGGAGTTCGGGTTTGTCACTCTTGACGACGCCTACGCGACGGGCTCGTCGATCATGCCGCAGAAGAAGAACCCCGACGTCGCCGAGCTGGCCCGGGGAAAAGCGGGACGGCTCATCGGCGACCTGGCGGGACTGCTGGCCACGCTCAAGGCTCTGCCTCTGGCCTACGATCGTGATCTCCAGG
Source organism: Actinomyces lilanjuaniae (assembly GCF_003606385.1). Classification (NCBI taxonomy): domain Bacteria; kingdom Bacillati; phylum Actinomycetota; class Actinomycetes; order Actinomycetales; family Actinomycetaceae; genus Actinomyces; species Actinomyces lilanjuaniae. The sequence continues at coordinate 1,266,471 of NZ_CP032514.1, forward strand.
AAGACAAGGAGCCGGTCTTTGACGCGGTCGACACCCTGGACGTTCTTCTGCCTGCGGTAACGGGCATGGTGCGCACGATGACGCTGGACTACCGGCGTATGGCCGATCTGGCGCCGCAGGGGTTCTCCCTGGCCACCGACATCGCCGACTGGTTAGTCAGGCAGGGCGTACCCTTCCGGCAGGCCCACGAGGTCGCTGGCGCCTGCGTGCGTACCTGTGAGCGGCGCGGCATCGAGCTGTGGGACCTGAGCGAGGAGGACCTGCAGGGTATCGACCCCCGCCTGGGGCCGGGAGTGCGGGAGGTCCTGTCCGTGGAGGGCTCGGTAGCAGCCAGGTCCGCCCACGGTGGGACGGCGCCGGTGCGTGTGGTTGAGCAGCTGGCCCGGGCGGTGGAGCACAGCGCCGAGCTGAGGGGCTTTGCCTGGGAGGGCTCCCTTGCGTGGCAGGTGGATAGGCCGGGGAGAGGTAGCGTGGGCAGCGCGTCTGGCTCAGGCAGATTGGCGGTGCCGACGCAGGTCCGTGACCTTCTTGAACACGACCCTGTGGAAGTAGCTGCTCGTCTTCTGGGCTCGGTCATTACCTCGTCTACCTCACGGGGGCGGTCAGCGTCCGGCTCACAGAGGTCGAGGCCTACCGGGGTGAGGAAGACCCCGGATCACACGCCTACAGGGGGAGGACGCCCCGCAACGCCTCGATGTTCAAGGCCGCCGGGCACGTCTACGTGTACTTCACCTACGGCATGCACCACTGCCTCAACCTCGTCTGCGGCCCGGCGGGCCAGGCCCGCGCCGTCCTTCTGCGCGGGGGAGAGGTCGCTGGCGGGCATGCCCTGGCCCGGTTGCGCCGGCCTGCTGCCCGCACGGATCGTGACCTGGCGCGTGGGCCAGCGCGCTTGTGCGCCGCCCTTGGCCTGACCCGTGATGATGACGGGACCTGCCTGGGTCCGCCCGGGTCGCACCTGCACCTGCTGCTGCCCACGCGCCAGGACCAGCCGGCCGTGGAGCGGATTCGTCGTGGGCCGCGCACGGGTGTGTCCGGCCCTGGCGGGGACGGCTCTGTCTTTCCCTGGCGGCTGTGGATCGATGGCGAGCCCACCGTCTCGCCCTATAGGCCCGCTCGGCCACAGCCGCGCAGGAGGGGCTGATGGGCGGCTCGACGCGCCCGTGGCGCAGCCTGTTTCCTGAGAGCTACTGGAACCACAACGCTGCCTTCCACGGCGAGCTGGTGGCCCCGGGGTGCAGGCTCCTCGTTATCGGGCTGGCCGCCAGAAAGTCCGTGGCGGACTGGGCTCTGGATCTCCTGGGAGTGGTGCCGACTCGTTGTGCGAGCCTGTGGTACCACGAGACCCCCGACATTGATGTGCCTACAGCACCGGCACGCGAGTCGTTGCGCCACATCGGCGCCACAGCGCGGCGTACCCTGCCTGGCGCTCGTGTACGGCGGCGGTTCTACTGGCGCTACTCAATTGTGTGGGACCGGCCGGATCGGCAGCAGTGGTGACGGCGGCGGCGACCAGGATGGCTGGATCATCCCCGCTACCGGCCCGTGACATCCTGAGAGCCCTGGGCGCCGAGCTGGGGGAGGCTCCGGCCTGGCCAGCACAGTCTCCTTTCGAGTACGTGTGCGGGATCGTCCTGGTGCAGAACGCGGCCTGGACGAACGTCGAGCGCGCGTTGGCGCTGTTGCGTGAGGCGACTGGCTTCGACCCCGAGCGCCTGCTCTGCCTGTCCGACACCGAGCTGACCGCGCTGATCCGTCCTGTCGGCTTCATGCGAGCAAAGTCCCGGGCGCTGCGCGGCTATGCCGCGTGGATGCTCTCGCCAGTTGGCCAGGCAGCCTGGGGCCTGGACGACGACGCGCTTCGGTCTGTGCTACTGGCCCTGCCCGGCATCGGACCGGAGAGCGCTGATGTCGTCGCCCTCATGGTCTTCGGTCGGCGTCGCTTCATCTTCGACACCTACGGGCGGCGGCTGCTGCAGCAGGCCGGGTACGATGTCGGCCGCGACTACGAGACCACCAGAAGGGCACTGGAGACAACCATTGGTGCCGAGCACCTGACCCACGCCGAGCTGGTGGCCCTGCACGGGCTTGTCATCAAGGCGGGGCAGCGTGCCCGTGCTGCTGGCGGCTGGGAAGTTTACGGACCCAGGATCGGTATTGGCGTGTCCTCGTCGTGAGGGTGGTACCACCGGTACGCGCCAGGCGGGCCTGCGGCTCTGTGGGGCGTGGCAGACTAGCCCGCGCCGGGCAGTCGGCCCGACCCCGGACGAGGAGTCCCGGGAGCACCTATGGAAGGCGACAGGACCGTGACCGACATCCTCGACGAGCTGCAGTGGCGGGGCCTGGTCGCCCAGCACACCGACCTTGAGGCGCTACGCAGGGCGCTGGCGGAGGGGCCGGTGACCTTCTACTGCGGGTTCGACCCGACGGCCGCAAGCCTCCACCACGGCCACCTGGTTGCAGTCAAGGTCATGCGTCACCTGCAGATGGCGGGGCACAGGCCGCTGGCTCTGGTCGGCGGGGCGACCGGTCTGATCGGAGACCCGCGTGCCAAAGGGGAGCGCTCGCTCAATACCAGGGAGGTCGTGAGCCAGTGGGCGCAGAGCCTGCAGGCCCAGCTAGAGCACCTCCTCGACTTCGACGGCGACGCCCCAGCCCGCATCGTCAACAACCTGGACTGGACGGCCGACCTGAGCGCTATCGACCTTCTGCGGGACCTGGGCAAGCACTTCCGCCTGGGCACGATGCTGTCCAAGGACATCGTCGCCCGGAGGCTGGCCAGTGAGGAGGGCATCTCCTACACCGAGTTCAGCTACCAGGTGCTTCAGGCCAACGACTACCTTGAACTGTACCGCCGCCACGGATGCACCTTGGAGGTGGGGGGCAATGACCAGTGGGGCAACCTGGTAGGAGGCATGGACCTCATCCACAAGGTTGAGGGGGCGACGGTCCACGTCATGACCAACCCGCTCATCACCAAGGCTGACGGCACCAAGTTCGGCAAGACCGAGGGCGGGGCAGTGTGGCTGGACCCGCAGCTCATGTCGCCCTACGCCTTCTACCAGTTCTGGCTCCAGGTGGACGACGCCGACGTCGTACGCTTTCTCAAGGTGTTCACCTTCCTGGACAGGGAGGAGATCGACCAGTTGGACGAGGACACCAGGCAGCGGCCTAAGGCTCGACAGGCACAGAAGGTCCTTGCCAGGGAGGTAACCCGGTGGGTGCATGGGGCCGACGCTCTGGCCCAGGCTGAGGCCGCGACGCAAGCCCTGTGGGGGAGAGGAGACCTTTGGGAGCTGGACGAGGCTGCTGTCACGGCTGCGACAGCGGACCTTCCTACGGGTGAGCTTGTCGTCGGCAAGACGACGGTCGTGGATCTGCTGGTCAGCACCTCCTTGGAGAGAGGGCGCTCGGCCGCACGACGTACGGTTGCCGCCGGCGGTGCCTACCTCAACAACAGCAAGGTTGTTGACGAGGACCGTGCGGTCACCCGGGAGGACCTGCTGGCCGGAGGACGCGTCCTGGTCCGCAAGGGACGACGGCACCTGGGAGTGGGAGTGGCGGCTCTGGGCACCTGATGGGGTTACTGTGTAACGACTGTCACTCTGATGAGGTTTGACCTCATGGGTGTCGGCGGGTAATGTATTCCGAGGTTCAAGGCGGTGAACGTTGAAGCGAGGCCTGCTGTGCAGGTGGCTTCGATGAACCGAATGGACCATGGCGGTGCTGTCATCCCTGTAGAGACGTGAAGGGTAACCCTGACGCGAGTTCTCAACTCGGATCACAGTCTGCCGGTACTTGTGGATAATCAGGTATGCGAGTGTCTGTGCGTCCACATGGGTGTGTGGTTTGAGATCTCGATAGTGTGTCTTGTTCTTTTATGCCTGTCTGGGTGGGGCTGTCCTGCTGTGGGTGTGCCTGGTTGTGGTCGTGCGTGTGTGCGTGCGGCTGGTCGGGTGTGCGTGTGGTGGGGTGGTTCTGTCTGGTTTTTTTGTGCGGGGGCTGCCTGCTGGTTTGTGGGCGGTCGTCGTGTGGTTCTTGTTTTTTTTGGAGAGTTTGATCCTGGCTCAGGACGAACGCTGGCGGCGTGCCTAACACATGCAAGTCGTACGGTGATGCCTGGTCCGCTGTTGTGGTGGGCTGGGTGGATGAGTGGCGAACGGGTGAGTAACACGTGAGCAACCTGCCCTCCTCTCCTGGATAACCTCATGAAAGTGGGGCTAATACGGGGTGTGCTCGTGCTGGTCGCATGGCTGGTGCGGGATAGGGCCTGCCTTGGGTGGGTCTGGTGGGGGATGGGCTCGCGGCCTATCAGCTTGTTGGTGGGGTGATGGCCTACCAAGGCGGTGACGGGTAGCCGGCCTGAGAGGGTGGGCGGCCACACTGGGACTGAGACACGGCCCAGACTCCTGCGGGAGGCAGCAGTGGGGGATATTGCACAATGGGCGGAAGCCTGATGCAGCGACGCCGCGTGAGGGACGGAGGCCTTCGGGTCGTGAACCTCTTTCGCCAGCGGAGAAGGTCCTGCCCGTGGTGGCGGGGCTGACGGTAGCTGGGTAAGAAGCGCCGGCTAACTACGTGCCAGCAGCCGCGGTAATACGTAGGGCGCTAGCGTTGTCCGGAGTTACTGGGCGTAAAGGGCTTGTAGGCGGCTGGTCGCGCCTGCCGTGAAATGTCCCGGCTCAACCGGGGAGTGCGGTGGGTACGGGCCGGCTTGAGTGCGGTAGGGGAGGCCGGAACTCCTGGTGTAGCGGTGGAATGCGCAGATATCAGGAGGAACACCGGTGGCGAAGGCGGGTCTCTGGGCCGTTACTGACGCTGAGGAGCGAAAGCGTGGGGAGCGAACAGGATTAGATACCCTGGTAGTCCGCGCCGTAAACGTTGGGCACTAGGTGTGGGGGCCTTTTCCGGGGCTCCCGCGCCGCAGCTAACGCATTAAGTGCCCCGCCTGGGGAGTACGGCCGCAAGGCTAAAACTCAAAGGAATTGACGGGGGCCCGCACAAGCGGCGGAGCATGCGGATTAATTCGATGCAACGCGAAGAACCTTACCAGGGCTTGACATGTGGGCGCGGGCCGCGGAGACGTGGTCTTCTCCTGTCCTCTCGTGTTTGCGGGGGGTGGGGGGTGCCCTCACAGGTGGTGCATGGTTGTCGTCAGCTCGTGTCGTGAGATGTTGGGTTAAGTCCCGCAACGAGCGCAACCCCTGTCCCGTGTTGCCAGCACGTGGTGGTGGGGACTCTCGGGAGACTGCCGGGGTCAACTCGGAGGAGGGTGGGGACGACGTCAAATCATCATGCCCCTTATGTCCTGGGCTTCACGCATGCTACAATGGCCGGTACAGAGGGCTGCGGTGCCGCGAGGCGGAGCGAATCCCTTAAAGCCGGTCTCAGTTCGGATCGGTGTCTGCAACTCGACACCGTGAAGCCGGAGTCGCTAGTAATCGCAGATCAGCACTGCTGCGGTGAATACGTTCTCGGGCCTTGTACACACCGCCCGTCACGTCATGAAAGCCGGTGACGCCCGAAGCCCGTGGCCCTACGGGGAGCGGTCGAAGGCGGGGCTGGTGATTGGGACGAAGTCGTAACAAGGTAGCCGTACCGGAAGGTGCGGCTGGATCACCTCCTTTCTAGGGAGACTGCTGTGGCGGGGTGCCTGTCGTGCCCGTGGTCCTGGGTCGTGGTGGCCCGGGGGCTGGTGGGTGCCTGGTCGTGGTGGGGCGTGGGGGGACTGCTGGTGCCGTGCCTGCTGCCTGGGGGTGGTGGGTGGTGCTGGTTCGCCGGGTCGTGTCCTGGGTGGCTCCTCGTGGTCGGGGGCTGGTCCGGGGGCGGTGGCGGGGCACGCTGTCGGGTTCTGGGGCCTGTGCGTCCTGGTGGCCTGGTCCTGGCTGGTGCGCGTGCGTGCGCGTGGTGGCCGGGGCGTGGGCGGGGTGGTTGTGAACTGTATAGCGGGCGCGAGCGTCGGGCTGCCGTGCCGTCCTGCTGCCGTGGTGGTGGTGGGGTGTGGTGGCCTGTCGTGGTGCAGCCGTCGTGGGCGCGCGCGTGGGCGTGTGCCTGCGGCGTGCGTGTTGTGTGGTGTGTTGTGTGTGCTTGTTTGTGTGGGCGCTCGGTGGATGCCTTGGCACCAGGGGCCGATGAAGGACGTGGTGGCCTGCGATAATCCTCGGGAGCCGGCTGGCGGGCTGTGATCCGGGGTCTCCGAATGGGGTGACCTGGCACGAGCTGTGTCGTGCCACCCGTGCGTGGGCGTGTGCCTGTGCGTGGGGGGTGACGCGGGGAAGTGAAACATCTCAGTACCCGCAGGAGAGGATATTCCGTGAGTAGTGGCGAGCGAAAGCGGAGGAGGGCCAAACCGTGCGCGTGCGTTGACCCGGCAGGGGCTGCGCGTGCGGGGTTGTGGGGCCTGGCCGTGGCTCTTCTGCCGGAGGGCCGCGTTGTGCTCGTGCTGGTAGCCGAGTCCTCTGGGAAGGGGAGGCGTAGAGGGTGAGACCCCCGTAGGCTAAGCCGGCCGGGCGCGCGTGGGCCGGGTTCCCGTGGTAGCACGGGGTCCGTGGAGTCCTGTGCGAGTCTGCCAAGACCGCTTGGCTGCCTGAATACCTCCTGGTGACCGATAGCGGACCAGTACCGTGAGGGAATGGTGAAAAGTACCCCGGGAGGGGAGTGAAACAGTACCTGAAACCGGGCGCCTGCAAGCCGTCAGAGCCTCCTGCCCGCGGGGTGGGGGTGGTGGCGTGCCTTTTGAAGAATGAGCCTGCGAGTCAGTGGCGCGTCGCGAGGTTAACCCGTGGGGGCAGCCGTAGCGAGAGCGAGTCCTGTCAGGGGCGGTTGAGTGGCGCGTCGTGGACCCGAAGCGGGTGATCTACCCATGGCCAGGTTGAGGCGCGTGTAAGAGCGCGTGGAGGACCGCACCCACCTGGGTTGAAAACCGGGGGGATGAGCTGTGGGTAGGGGTGAAAGGCCAATCAGACTCCGTGATAGCTGGTTCTCCCCGAAATGCATTTTGGTGCAGCGTCGCGTGGTTCCCGGCGGAGGTAGAGCTACTGGGTGGCTGATGGGCCCCACAGGGTTACTGAGGTCAGCCAAACTCCGAATGCCGTCGGGGTGGAGCGCGGCAGTGAGACCGCGGGGATAAGCTCCGTGGTCGAGAGGGAAACAGCCCAGACCGCCGGCTAAGGCCCCTAAGCGCGCGCTAAGTGGGAAAGGATGTGCGGCCGCGCAGACAACCAGGAGGTTGGCTTAGAAGCAGCCATCCTCGAAGGAGTGCGTAACAGCTCACTGGTCAAGTGGTCGTGCGCCGACAATGTAGCGGGCTCAAGCGCGCCGCCGAAGCCGCGGGCCCGTCGCGTGGTCCCTACTGTCCTGTCCTGGTGGGCGGGGTGGTCAGGGGCGGCGGGTGGTAGGGGAGCGTCCCGCACGGGGTGAAGCCTCGGGGTGACCCAGGGTGGACGGTGCGGGAGCGAGGATGCAGGCATGAGTAGCGATACTAGGGTGGGAAGCCCTAGCGCCGAATGACCAAGGGTTCCAGGGCCAGGCTAGTCCGCCCTGGGTGAGTCGGGGCCTAAGGCGAGGCCGACAGGCGTAGTCGATGGACGACGGGTTGATACTCCCGTACCGGCCTGGTACCGACCGTGCTGACGCGCGGGTGCTGACCTGCCCTCCTGGTGGTGTCCCGGCGGCCTGTGGCCGTGGGGGCGCCCGGGGGCGGGGACCCTCCGTGCTGGTAGGCAAGCGTGTTAACAGGGGTGACGCACAGTGGTAGCCTCCGCGGGCCTGATGGCTTGGCCCGTCCAAGCGCGCAGCCTGTCCCCCAGGCAAATCCGGGGGCGGTCCTCCTGCCCGTGGTGGGTGGGGGGGCGGGGGTGAGGCGTGATGGTGACCCTGCCTGCGGGCGGGGGAAGCAGGGTGATCCTGGGGTGCCGAGAAAAGCCTCGACGCGATGGTGCCGGCCGCCCGTACCCTATACCGACACAGGTGGTCGGGCAGAGCATGCCTAGGCGCACGAGTGATTCATGGTCAAGGAACTCGGCAAAGTGCCCCCGTAACCTCGGGAGAAGGGGGCCCGGGCCCTGAGGCCCCGTCGCGGGCTAGGGGTGAGGGCCGCAGAGACCAGGGAGAAGCGACTGTTTACTAAAAACACAGGTCCGTGCGAAGCCGCAAGGCGAGGTATACGGACTGACGCCTGCCCGGTGCTGGAAGGTCAAGAGGAGCCCTCAGCCCCCTCTTTTTTGGGGTGAAGGGCGAGTCCAAGCCCCAGTAAACGGCGGTGGTAACTATAACCATCCTAAGGTAGCGAAATTCCTTGTCGGGTAAGTTCCGACCTGCACGAATGGCGTAACGACTTCTCCGCTGTCTCGACCATGAGCTCGGCGAAATTGCACTACGAGTAAAGATGCTCGTTTCGCGCAGAAGGACGGAAAGACCCCGGGACCTTTACTGCAGCTTGGTATTGGCGCCCGCCCCGGCCTGTGCAGGATAGGTGGGAGACCGTGACCCCCGCGCGCCAGCGCGGTGGCGAGTCGCTGTTGGGATACCACCCTGGCCGTGGCGTGCGCCTGAACCTCGGTCCGTGACCCGGGCCAGGGACAGTGCCTGGTGGGTAGTTTAACTGGGGCGGTTGCCTCCTAAAGAGTAACGGAGGCGCTCAAGGGTCCCCTCAGCCTGGTCGGCAACCAGGTGTCGAGTGCAAGCGCACAAGGGGGCCTGACTGCGAGACCGACGGGTCGGGCAGGTACGAAAGTAGGAGCTAGTGATCCGGCGATCCCGTGCGGGTGGGTCGTCGCTCAACGGATAAAAGGTACCCCGGGGATAACAGGCTGATCCTGCCCAAGAGTCCATATCGACGGCATGGTTTGGCACCTCGATGTCGGCTCGTCGCATCCTGGGGCTGGAGCAGGTCCCAAGGGTTGGGCTGTTCGCCCATTAAAGCGGTACGCGAGCTGGGTTTAGAACGTCGTGAGACAGTTCGGTCCCTATCCTCTGCGCGCGCAGGAGACCTGAGAGGGCCTGTCCCTAGTACGAGAGGACCGGGACGGACGAACCTCTGGTGTGCCAGTTGTCCCGCCAGGGCACGGCTGGTTGGCCACGTTCGGGACGGGTAACCGCTGAAGGCATCTAAGCGGGAAACCAGCCTCAAGACGAGGTCTCCGCCACCCCTCCTAGGGGGTGGGAAGGCCCCAGCAGACCACTGGGTGGATAGGCCGGAGGTGGAAGCAGGGCAACCTGTTGCGAGCCGACCGGTACTAACAGGCCGACACAAGCACGCACCCGCCGCCAGCCCTGCCACGGCTGCCGGCCGCGCCCGCTGTACGGTCCACGACCACCCCACCACCACCGCCACCTTTGTGCGCGGGTCCCCGGCCACGTCTCGGTGGTCACAGCGGCAGGGCCACGCCCGGTCCCATCCCGAACCCGGAAGCTAAGCCTGCCAGCGCCGATGGTACTGTCCCCGCCAGGGGACGGGAGAGCAGGACACCACCGAGCACACACCACCCCCACCCCGCCCCCCCGGGGGGCGGGGGTGGGGGAGCAAAAGAAAAAAAGGGGGCGGAGGCGCGGGGCGCCGACACCACCCCGGCCACCCCAGCCAACTAAAAGGAGAACACGGTACCAACTATGCTCGGCCTAAGGAGCAGCGATGGCTGACGTTGACGACGGTCGTCGCTCCGGTAGCAAGTCGGGTACTGCGGGTTCACAGCGACATGGCTTTGGTCCGCGTTGGAGCCGTGACCCCGACGAGGCCGAGTTGACTGGGGCTGTGAGGCGTGGGCGTGATATCGTCTCTGACCCTGTTACTGAGCGCAGTGAGCGGTCTGGTATCCGTCTGTCCAACAGTGGGCGGCCGATGGCGCACCGCGAGGGGTCGGGCACCTCTAGGCAGGGGCCTCGGAGTCGGAGGGACAGTTCCGGGCGACGTTCGTCCCAGAGACGTAAGGCACCTGATCTTCCAGACTCGGTGTCTCCTTCGGATCTTGAGCGTGGCGCTCTGAGGCAGTTACGTCCGTTGGGGCGGCTTAACGCCGACAAGGTCGCTCGCCATCTTGTCATGGTTCAGTATCTGCTCGACGAGGATCCGCAGGCGGCCTACAGGCATGCGCGATACGCTGCCGACAGCGCTGGTCGTATCGCGGTGGTGCGAGAGACGGCTGCGGTAGCCGCTTACGTGTCTGGACACTATGCGGAAGCGCTGCGCGACATCCGGACAGTGAGGCGACTGTCCGGGTACGACCTTCATCGTGCTATCGAGGCCGACTGCGAACGGGCACTAGGTCACTACGACAAGGCTCTCAGGGTGGCTCAGGAGGCTGATCCCCAACAACTTGACGATATTGAGCGCGCAGAGTTGGCGATGGTTGTCTCTGGGGTCCGTCACGAGATGGGACAGGTGGAACTGGGCCTGGTCGTTATTGAGGACGCTATTCGTTCTGCTCCCAGGAGCCCTGACATCCTACGGCGGTTGCATTCAGTACGTGCGGACCGCCTGGAAGGGCTTGGCCGCCGTGCTGAGGCACAGGCAGTTCGTCAGCGTATTGCTGATTACGACCTCAACCGCCTGGAGGAGCTAGTCGAGGTGTTTGACATTGAGGACGACTACGACCAGGAGTTCGGCTCCTCCAGTGTAGTACCTGCCTCGCAGGACGGATTGCACCAGGAGGACACCACCGCTGTCACCCCCCCTAGTGACCTGTCGCGTGAGCAGGGCAAGACTTTTGAGCAGCGAGTCGAGGAGGAGGTCGCTGAACTTCTGGGCGACACTGGTCCTGCTTCGCAAGATGAGCGCGATCCCGATGACGCTGCCCAGGTGGAGGGTGGTTATTATGACAGGGCGTCGGGGGATGAAGGCATCGGTGCTCGTGACTAACGACAGGAGTGAGGGCACGACTGGGGCGGCGCCATTGGAACCAGCAAGGCTGCTAGGAAGCAGCAGGCCCTTGTGCGAGGCCTATGACGTGGCGCTGCTCGATCTCGACGGCGTGTGCTTTGCGGGCGAGTCCCGCATCCTGCATGCTGCCGCCTCGGTTAACGCGGCGCGTGACAGCGGTATGACGCTGTCCTTTGTCACCAACAACGCCTCCCGGCCTCCGCAGGCGGTTGTCGACAAGCTGGAAGCCAACGGCATCAAGGCGCGTCCTTCGGAGGTGTTTACGGCCGCTATGGACGGTGCGGCGCTGCTGCGTGAGCACATCCCCCAGGGCTCCACCGTGCTGGTCGTCGGCGGGGAGGGGGTACGTCAGGCTCTGGTTGAGGCAGGGTACGTCACGACATATACGGCGCAGGACCGACCGGTAGCAGTCCTCCAGGGGTGGGACGCCTCCGTCGGCTGGGCGATGCTGTCAGAGGCCGCCTACGCTGTCAGTCAGGGAGCGCTGCACGTGGCCACCAATCGTGACGTGACTCTTCCGACGGAACGAGGCCTAGCCTTGGGAAACGGCAGTCTTGTAGCCGCTGTCGTCTCAGCCACGGGTAGGCAGCCTCTGGTGGGCGGCAAGCCCCATGCCGGCATCTACCGGAGAGCACTGGCACACTCGGGAGGCACTGCCCCCCTAGCAGTGGGTGACAGGCTGGACACCGACCTTACCGGTGCGCGCCATGCCGCTGTCCCCGGTCTCCACGTCCTCACCGGGGTGTCGGACGCCCGGGACGTTATTTTGGCTCCGCCGTCGGCGCGCCCGAGCTTTTTGCACACAGACCTGCGTGGTCTGGTCCAGCCGCACCCAGGGGCAGTGCGGCTCGTAGAGCAGGAGTCGGTCTGGTGGCAGGTGGGGGCCTGGCGCGCCTGCGTGCGTGCCAGCCAGCTAGTGCTGGACACCGTGGGCACGTTGGGCGGCGACTCCGTCCGGGTAAGCCTTGATGCCTACCGTGCTCTCGCCTGTGCCGCCTGGGAGTGGACAGACTCCCAGGCGCCCGGAGCTGCGGCGGGACTCACTGTCCCTCATATCGATGTCGAGGCTTCCATGTCGCAGGCAGCATGACAACGGACATCTCTCTTGTGAGCAGCAGACCATGAGTAGTGGTTCCGCGGGCTCAGCCCGCTCGGCTGATACTCCACCGGCGACACAGGCCCATGATGACATTACCCTGCCTCCTCCCGGTGACGTCGCGGAGGATGAGCAGCGTCTCGCCCAGATCGCTCAGATGGATCCGCAGGAGCAGGTCTCGGCCCTGGCACAGCTCTACGACCGTCTCTCCCGCATGCTCCGCGAGACCGGGGACTGAGCGTGGCCCGTCTCATCCGTATCGACTCCGAGCTGGTTCGTCGTGGCCTGGCTCGCTCTCGTGACCACGCCGCGACGTTGGTGACCAGCGGGCAGGTCACCGTTGACGGTGTCGTGGTGACCAAGCCGGCGCGTCAGGTCAGCCCTGCCCAGGCCCTCCAGCTCGCTGCCCCTGACGGTGACCAGCACACCTATGTCTCCCGGGGAGCCCACAAGTTGGAGGGTGCCCTTGAGGCCCTAGCCGCGCGGGGCCTCGCCCCCGGCGTCCAGGGACGCCGCTGCCTGGATGCTGGGGCGTCAACCGGGGGATTCACCGACGTTCTGCTGCGCCGTGGGGCTGAGCATGTCGTCGCTGTTGACGTCGGTTACGGTCAGCTGGCCTGGTCGCTACGGACGCATCCGCGTGTGACGGTGCTGGAGCGTACGAACGTGCGTACACTCGACCCCCGGCTCGTCGCTCCTGCGCCCGGGCTTGTCGTTGCTGACCTGTCCTTCATATCACTGACCCTGGTCCTGGAGCCCCTGGTGCAGGCAGCCGCGCCTGACGCGGACCTGCTGCTCATGGTCAAGCCCCAGTTCGAGGTGGGAAAGAATCGGGTAGGGCGCAACGGTGTCGTGCGTGACCCCCTGCTGCATATCGAGACGGTGCTTGCGGTCGCCCACCACGCGCACAGCCTCGGGCTGAACACTGACGCCGTGACGGCCTCGCCCCTGCCTGGCCCCGCAGGCAACGTGGAGTACTTTGTGAGCATGCACGCTGCCGGGGCCCCGCACCATGAGAGCCTGACTGGGGCGCGCCTGCGCGCTGAGGCTGAGCGAGCCGTCCGGGAAGGGCCGGCGGAGACGGAGCGGCCCGCTGACTGTAGCAGTGACGACGGGAGGACCCTGTTATGAGCGGCCCTGGGGCCTGGGCTGGGGCGGCACGTGTTGAGGACTGCGGTGGGTATGACGCTAGTTCCTCGGCGGCGACTCACGGCCGGGGAGTCCCTAGCCGTGCCGACACCCACAACCAGCGGCAGGTTGTGCGTCGTGTCATGGTCTTTCGTCGTGACCGCAATGACCAGCCGGTGCCTCGTCACCTCAGGTCTGCCCCCACGGCCAACGCTGTTGCCCGGGCGGAGGCGGCTCTGCGTGAGCACGGCGTGGAGCCGGTCGCCCCGGGCAGTGAGTTGCCGGTAGACATGGTCCTGGTCCTGGGAGGTGACGGCACGATCCTGCGGGCCTGTGAGGAGGCTCGTCAGCGCGACATCCCCCTAGTTGGGATCAATACGGGGCACATCGGGTTCCTGGCTGAGGCTGATCCGGACGCTGTCGAGCAGGTGGTCGCCGACATCGTCGCGGGACGCTTTACCGTAGAGACCCGCACGGCCCTTGACGTCGAGGTTATCGCGCCCGACGGCTCGACCCGGCACCAGTGGGCGCTCAACGAGGCCGCACTGGAGAAACGTGACCGTGCCCGCATGCTGGAGGTCGCCATCGGTGTGGACGGCCAGGCGGTCTCCTCCTTCGGGTGTGACGGCCTCATCGTGTCCACCCCGACCGGGTCCACCGCCTACGCCTTCTCCTGCGGCGGACCCGTCATATGGCCGGAGGTCGAGGCCCTCCTTCTGGTACCGGTCGCTGCCCACGCCCTGTTCACGCGTCCCCTCGTGCTGGGTCCTGACTCCTGCCTCGAGGTCGTCGTACAGCACGGCGGCTTCGGTGGGGCCGAGATCTGGTGTGACGGCCGACGTAGTCTCGACGTCCCCTCGGGCAGCCGTATCCGGGTCGTCCGGGCAGATCGGCCCGTCAGGCTGGCCCGGCTCAACGACGCCCCCTTCTCCACGCGTCTGGTGCGCAAGCTGGGACTGCCCGTCCAAGGGTGGCGCGCCTCGCCTGGGGCAGGCAGCTACGGAACCGCCCAGCGACGGCCACCGGGGGAGCAGACACAATGATCGACTCCCTGCGCATTGAGGACCTCGGGGTCATCCAGGAGGCTGAGGTGTCCCTGAGCAAGGGGCTGACCGCCCTGACGGGAGAGACTGGTGCGGGAAAGACCATGGTCCTGACCTCCTTGGGTCTTCTTCTGGGGCAGCGGGCGGATGCCTCGGTGGTGCGTGCTGGTGCCCGGCGCTGCCTGGTCGAGGGGACCTTCCTGCTAGAGCCCACCTCCCGGGCTGCTGCACGTGCAGTCGAGGCAGGTGCTGAGCTTGACGGAGAGGCTCTCATCGCCTCCCGGGCCGTCCCTGCTTCAGGACGCTCACGTGCCTACCTCGGGGGTCGCTCAGTGCCCTCAGCAGTTCTCGCCGAGGTCGGCACCACGCTCGTCGCCGTCCACGGACAAACTGACCAGCTCCGGCTGCGCTCTGCCTCCGCCCAGCGGGCAGCCCTGGACTCCTTGGGAGGCAACGGGCACGCTCAGGTGTGCCGACGCTACTCCCAGGCCTACCGGCACCGGAAGGAGGCTGCGGAGGAGCTTGCCTCCTGGCAGGCCTCAGCCCAGGAGCGCGCTCAGGAGACGGAACGGCTGCGCGCCTGGCTCAACCAGCTTGACGATCTTGCCCCCCAGCCCGGGGAGGACCATAGGCTGAGGGAGGAGGCCGAGCGGCTGGACAACGCGGAGGACCTGCGCCGTGCGGCCGAGTCGGCCCTAGTGTCTCTCAGCGGGCGTGAGGAGTCACTCGAGGACCCCGCCGACGTCGTCACCCTGGCGGCCAGGGCGGACCGGGCGCTGGCCGCCGTGGCCGCCGTGGACCCGACCCTGGCAGACCTGGCTGACCGTACCCGTCGGCTGGGTATTGAAGCGGCAGATGTCTCTGCCGACCTGGCGGGATACCTGGAGGATCTGGAGGCCGATCCGGCACGCCTGGCCTGGGTCCAGGACCGTCGCGCTGCCCTGGCCCGGGGCTGCCAGGAGATCGGCGGGGTGGCTGAGCACCTAGAGGACGTTGATGCCCTGCTGGCCTGGCAGCAGCGGGCGGTGCGGCGCCTCTGCGAGCTGGACGGCCCCGGAGACACCGAGTCGCTGCTGGTGCAGCGGCTGGCTGAGGCCGACGACGAGCTCTCCACAGCCTGCAGCGAGTTGTCCGGTGCGCGCGCCGTGCTGGCACGTCGCCTGGAGGAGGCTGTCACCGCCGAGCTCAACGGACTGCAGATGGCAGGCTCCCGCCTGGTCGTCAAGCTCACCGCGCTCGACCAGCCGGGGCCTGCCGGAGCCGAGTCGGTGACGTTCCTGCTGGTCGCCCACCCTGGTGCCCTGGCCCTGCCCCTGGGCAAGGGGGCCTCAGGAGGAGAGCTCTCCCGGATCATGCTGGCCCTGGAGGTCGTCCTGGCGGAGGCGCAGCCGCAGGACCGGGACCCGGTGGGAGGATCCGCGCACACCCGCACCCTTGTCTTCGACGAGATCGACGCGGGGGTCGGGGGACGGGCCGCCCGAGAGGTCGGACGACGGCTCGCGCGGCTGTCGCGCCGCCATCAAGTGGTAGTAGTCACTCATCTAGCCCAGGTAGCGGCATGGGCAGACACCCACCTGGTGGTGCGTCGGCAGACGGCCGCACCCACGGGGCACGTGGGTGCGGTGGCTGGTGGCAGCGCCCCTGACACTGCCTCTGTGCAGCCTGATACCGCGGCGCAGACGCTGACGACCGTGACCGCTGTCGAGGGCAGGCAGCGCCAGCGAGAGCTGGCGCGCATGCTGTCGGGGCACGAGGACTCCCAGGCTGCCGTTCGCCACGCTGCCGAGTTGCTCCGCGAGGCCACCGTGGCACAATCCCAGGCGTGAGGAACCCCTTCCGCAGGACGCCGCCGTCAGGCTCTGACCGCTCCACCCGTGTGGTCCGTGTCGACTCGCGTACCAAAAGGCTCACCAAGCGCCTTCAAAGCGGTGAGGTCGCCGTTATCGACCACGCTGACCTCGATCGGGTAGCTGCGGAGGCACTGGTCGAGTGCCGCCCTTCGGCTGTGCTCAACGCTGCCCCCTCGGTGTCCGGCCGCTACCCCAACCTTGGCCCCGGCGTCCTGGTGGAGGCGGGAATACCCCTGGTTGACGACCTCGGCCCGGAGGTCATGCGCTTGCACGACGGGCAGCGAGTCATCATCCGGGACGGGACCGTCCTGCTCCCGGACGAGGAGCAGCCGGTTGCCGAGGGGACGCGCCAGAGCGCCGAGACTGTGGAGGCCTCCATGGCCTCTGCCCGGAAAGGGCTCGCCGTCCAGCTAGAGGCCTTTGCTGCCAACACCATCGAGTACATGCGCGGGGAGTGGGACCTGCTGCTCAACGGTGTCGGTATGCCCGAGGTGTCTACGCAGATGGGGGGGCGGCACGTCCTGGTCGTGGTGCGCGGGTACTCCTACAAGGAGGACCTTAGGGCGCTGCGGCCCTATATCCGCGAGTACAAGCCCGTCATCATCGGTGTCGACGGAGGGGCTGACGCGGTGCTGGAGGCGGGTCTCAAACCCCACATGATCGTGGGCGACATGGACTCGGTCTCTGACAGGGCACTGTCCTGCGGTGCGGAGATCGTCGTCCACGCCTACCGTGACGGCCGTGCCCCTGGTCTTGAGCGTGTGGAAGAGCTGGGCGTGAGCCACCACGTCTTCTCCGCCACCGGTACCTCAGAGGATATCGCGATGCTCATGGCTGACGAGGCGGACGCGGAGATCATCGTCGCCCTGGGTACGCACGCCACCCTCGTGGAGTTCCTGGACAAGGGGCGCTCAGGGATGTCCTCCACCTTCCTGACCCGTCTCAAGGTTGGCGGCCGTCTCATCGACGCCAAGGGGGTCTCCCGCCTCTACCGGACCCGCATCTCAGGGTGGTGGCTGCTCCTGCTGGCACTGGCCGGTGTCCTTGCCCTCACAGCGGCCCTGATGTCAACCCCGGGGGGCCAGACCTTCCTGGGGCTGTTCGGTGCGATCTGGGACGACATCGTCAACTTCTTCCGCTCACTGGTGGGACTGTCCCCACGGCCCCCGACCGTGTAAGGCAGGTTAAGGCACGCTACGGACTTCTGAGGACGTGAGGCAGTAACTATGATCGACTTCCGCTACCACCTGGTCTCTCTCATCTCTGTCTTCCTGGCGCTTGCGGTCGGGATCGTCCTGGGGGCCGGACCGCTCCAGAACTCCCTCGGCACAGCGCTCAACGACCAGGTCACTTCTCTGCGTGAGAGTCGCAACACCCTTAACAGCCAGCTTGAGCAGACAGCATCGGCGCTCAACGAGCGTGACACCTACATCACCCAGGTGGCCCGCTCTCTCCTTCCGGGAACGCTCAGTGGCCAGACGGTGGCTGTCGTCATGCTTCCCGGTGCTGAGGAGGATGATGCCGACCAGATTGTCGCCCAGCTGCAGGCGGCCGGAGCAGCGGCCGACGGACGCTACGCCCTGACGGAGACGTGGGTGGAGCGCTCTCGGGAGAGCTACCGCAGCACCTACTCCGAGCAGTTCACCGACCTGCTGGCAGACCCCGCGTCGTCTGCGCCCAACGCCGTCATGGGGAGGGGGTGGGCAAGGCCCTGACCGGGGACGACGGCAGCGCCAGGGCACTGGAAAACCTGCTCACTGCAGGCGAGGACCCCCTCATGACAACTGAGGCCGAGCCGAGCGGCCCGCCGACATGGTCGTTGTCGTCGGGCCACGGGCGCAGCCCTCCTCCGGCGGACCCTCCGGCACAGCGACACCACAGGCGACTGACGGTACCGAGCCTGGCTCCTGGGTCCCCGTCATGACCGGTGCGGGCTCCGCAGCGACCACGGTTGTCGTGGGATCGGCCGACGAGAGCACAGGCGTCGTCGCCCTGATTCGCTCAGACGACGCTGCTGTCACCACCGTGGACTCGGTGGGGCAGGCCCCTGCGGCGGTATCGACCCCGCTGGCCCTGGTTGCCACCGAGGCAGGCACGGTAGGCCACTATGGCTTTGACCAGGGCGCCACCGCCGTCATGCCTCCTGTGCCGGGGTAAGCTGGTGCTTCACCTACAGGGTCCCTCCTCGGGGCTGCGACCTGGTCCTGGTGAGCCGGTACCCCGCCCTGCTGAGGTCGGCAGCCTAGGCTGGTCCCATGAGACTGACGAGGAGCAGCACCGTTTCCTCACGCCGCCTGGCAACGGCGGCGCTGGGCTCAGCCTGTGCTGCCCTGTGCGCGTGCACGGGGCTGGCTGGCAGGTCCCCCGTGCTCACGCGCACCAACTTCCACGGACGTAGGGTCAGTCTGCGCGGGGGCGCTGGAGCCGCGGTCGGGAGCGTGGTGGCGTGCCTGGCTGCCGGGGAGCAGGCTGCGGGCACGGTGGTACCTGCGGCGGTGGCGACCGGGGCCGGCGCGGTGGCAGGACTGGTTGACGACCTGGACGAGGGTGCTCATGACGGTGAGCACGTTGCCAAGGGTCTCAGAGGTCACCTGGGCGCTCTGGCCCGCGGTAGGGTCACCACCGGGGTCGTGAAGATCGTGGTGATCGGAGCAGGTGCGGCGGTGGCCGGGGGCCTGCTCGCAGCTGACCGTGGCCGCGGGCGGGCAGGGGCGGGCCGCGCCCGACGATGTGCCGTCCTGGGTGACGCCGTGGTCACCACGGTCACGATCGCCTCGTGGGCCAACGTGATGAACCTGCTCGACCTGCGGCCAGGCCGGACGCTCAAGGCGACCGGCCTGGTATCCGCCCTCGTGCTCGTGGTGCCCATTGACCGGGCAGCGGCCTCGCGCCGCCTCGCGGCTGGAGCGCTGGGCGTCGTGGCCGCCTGCCTGCCCGGCGACCTGCGGGAGCGCACCATGCTTGGTGACACCGGTGCCAACGCCCTGGGTGCCCTGGTGGGCACTGCGGTGGCGTCGCACCCCTGCCGGGTTGCGCGTGAGGCGGCAGCCCTTCTCGGGGTGGTCCTTGTCCTGGCCAGCGAGAAGGTCTCCTTCAGCTCGGTGATTGACAAGGTCCCTGCTCTGGCAGCGCTTGACCGCCTGGGCCGCCGCCCCTGATGGCTGGCGGTCCCGCCCGGGGAGGGCTTGCTGCGGCAGGAGGTGTTGCCGGGCTCACCCTCGCGTCCCGTGTGCTGGGGCTGGGACGCTGGGTGGTCCAGGCGGTCACCGTCGGGTCCGGAACAGTCGCAGGCGCGTACAGCACCGCCAACCAGGTGCCCAACGTGCTCTATGAGGTCGTGGTGGGCGGAGCGCTGGCCGCTACCGTGGTCCCTCTCCTGGCGGGGGCAGTTAGTGGCGGTCGCCAGGAGGAGGTGCGTACCACCGCCAGCGGCCTGCTGGGAGTCGTCCTGGCAGTCCTGACCCCCTTGGCGATCCTCCTGGCCGTCCTGGCTGAGCCTGTGTCCGCCGCCTTCCCGGTCTCCCAGGGGGTGGACGCCTCGGTACAGGTCTCCCTCGTGGCTGGGTTCCTACGAATGTTCGCCCTCCAGGTCCCCTGTACGGACTTGGCGTCGTCCTGACTGGGATCCTGCAGGCTCACGGCTCCTTCACCTGGCCGGCGCTGACACCAGTGCTGTCCTCGGTCACGGTCATGGGTGCCTATGGGCTCTACGCGGCGATGGGCGGGTGGCAGCCGGAGGGGGCGAGGCCTCCCTGTACGTCCTGGGCTGGGGGACCACAGCAGGCGTGGCTGCCCTGAGCCTGCCTCTGCTGTGGCCGGTGCACCGCCTGGGACTGGGTCTGCGTCCCACCCTGGGCCTGGGGGGAGCCCTCGCCCGACGTGCCTGGCGCCTGGGGGCAGCCGGGGTGTGGACGCTCCTGGCCCAGCAGCTGAGCGTCGTAGTGGTCCTGGCACTGGCCCGGTCGGCAGGGACCACGGGGACCGTGGCCGTCTACCAGTACACCCAGGCGGTCTACGCGCTGCCTTACGCTGTCCTGGTCGTGCCGGTTGCCACCGTCCTCTACCCGCGCCTGTCGGCAGCATTCGAGACCCGGCAGCACGGGGACCGGCTGGAGGCGGGGCAGGAGCAGCAGGTGCCGACCAACAGCCCCGACGGCTGCGACGGTCGTGCCGGGGAGCGCGGCGGTGAGGGTACCGGGTCCAGGGGGCAGTCGTCTCCCGGGGCTTTTCCTGGGACTGCTCGGCAGCTGGTGGCTGATGCCACCGCCCTGGTGACTGCCGTGGCGCTTGCGGGTGCCGGGATGCTGTTGGTGGTCTCCCAGGTGGCGGAGCGCTTCTTCAGCCTCCTGGCCCCGGTGGAGGGTATGGGACCTGCGCTGGCGGTGCTATCTCCCGCGCTGGTGGGCTACGCCCTGATCTATCAGGTCACGCGTGTGCTCTACGCCGCGGATCATGCTGGTGACGCCGCTAGATCGACAGTGGCTGGCTGGCTGGCTGTCGCGGTCGCCTCGGCCGTGTGTGTCCGCATCCTGGCTCCCCAGGGGGCTGACGCCTCAGGGACTCTGGTGGCTCTGGCACTGGGACAGGGCGTGGGGATGACGGTGGCGGCTGTCGGCCTGGGGGCTGCTGTCGCGCGCCGCTTCGGTGCGCAGGTGCTGGCAGGAAGCCTGGCCGTCCTGGGAGCAGGCATACCGGTCGTGGCGCTTCTTGGTCTCGGCCTGCGTGCTGCCGTGGCGGCCGTGGAGCCGGTGGCTGTCGCGGCGGCTCTCGCCGCTGTAGGGGCCGTCGTGTGTGCGGCGGCGGTGGCTGCGGCAGCCGCAGCGGCACATCGTGGCATCCTCCACGTCCTGCGGGGTCGCCGTGGCCCCGCTGACACGGGTTCTCTGGGTAAGGAGCAGGTATGAGTGCTCAGGCCCGGGGGCGTCGCCCCCACGTGCTGCAGGTCAGCGGGATGGCAGCAGGCGGTGTGCGCGCCCATCTGGCGCAGTGCGCGCGCCTTCTGGCTGCTGACGGCTGCGACGTGCTGGTGGCTGCTCCTGCTGCGGTGCTGGAGGGGCTTGACACCGGGCGGGCGCACCGGGAGGTGCTGGGGATCGGCTCACGGCCCTCGGCCCGCGTGGCGGGTGCCCTGGTACGGCTGCGCCGGTTGGCGCGTGGTGCCGAGGTCCTGCACGCCCACGGCCTGAGGGCGGGGGCACTGGCCGCCGTGGCGGTAGGAGGGCGGCGAGTGGGTCGGCCCAGGCTAGTGGTCACCGTCCATAACCTCACGGTTGGGGGGCGACTGGCTCGGCTCGTGGGGGGCGGCCTGGAGGGCCTGGTGGCAGCTCGCGCCGACCTGGTCCTGGCTGTCAGCCCTGACCTGGCCGGGCGAGCCCAGGGCCGGGGAGCCGCCGCCGTGGAGCTGGCTGTAGTCCCGGCGCCGTGGGCTCCCAGAGGGGGGGCCGAGACCATGGCCGCCTCCGGGGACGTGCCTGAACCTGCTTCCGGGAGCATGTCCGATGCGGCGTCAGACGCCGTGCCCAGTGCGGTGTGGGCACCCGGACTCCGCCGGGTCCTGACCGTGGCCCGGCTGGCGCCCCAGAAGGGCCTGGACGTGCTGCTGGACGCTGCTGCCGTCCTGGGACGTCGTGCGGCAGAAGGCAGGCTGCCCACGCTCGAGTGGGTCGTCGTTGGTGACGGTCCCGCACGGGCGGAGGCCCAGCAGCGCATTGACGCCGAGAGCCTGCCTGTCAGGCTCTTGGGGCGTCGCGAGGGAGCCGCTGCGCTCATGGCGCAGGCGGAGGTCGTCGTCCAGACCAGCCTGTGGGAGGGACAGCCCCTGACTCTCCAGGAGGCCCTGCGAGCCGGGGCAGCCGTCGTGGCCACCGACGTGGGCGGCACGGCCCTCACGGTCCGTGGCGGGGCGGTGCTTGTGCCACCCTGCTCCCAGGAGGTGGCGGAGGCAGTTGGGGCGCTCCTGACCAGCCCCGACAGGCTGCGGCAGGCTCGGGAGCGGGCGCATGGTGCCGCCGCCAGCCTGCCCACGGACGACGATCTTCTTGTGCAGCTGCACCGGGCACTGGGCGTGTGACGCGCCGCTACCTTGGACTCTGCCACGGTGTTGTCAGGGTACTGTCAGGCGCGGTGGCCGACGGCCGCGCGCACCAGCCTGTGGCGTCGTGTCGGCAGTGGTGGTTTGCGCCCCCGCTGCGGTCGTTGACGGGAGGACCGATGAGCGCTCAGGTGCCGGGGACCGCGGACGAGCGGCAGTACCGGGAGGTTGCCGCGTGCCAGCGGGTGTGGGAGGGGCCGATCTTTGCCGTTGGTGCTGAGGAGGTGGTGCTGCGCCCGGGCCAGGAGCCGGTGGCGCGCCAGGTCGTGGCCCACCACGACGCCGTGGCCGTGGTTGCCTTGAGGCAGGGCGGTGACTCCTCCCAGCCCCACGGTGCCGCAGAGGTCCTTATGGTCCGCCAGTACCGCCACCCGGTGCGTGCTGCCCTGTGGGAGGTCCCGGCAGGTCTGCTTGACGTTCCGGGGGAGTCCCCGGTAGAGGCTGCCCGGCGCGAGTTGGCCGAGGAGACCGACTACGCTGCCCAGCGCTGGGACGTCCTGGCGGACTTCTACGCCTCGCCCGGGTTCACCACCGAGGGCGTGCGGGTCTTTCTGGCTCGTGACCTGGACCTGCTGCCCCGCTCCCTCAGGAGGCCGCGTCAGGCCGAGGAGGCGGAGATCGTCCCCACCTGGGTGCCCCTGGAGGCTGCTGTCGAGGCCGTGGTCTCCGGCAGTCTCCACAATCCGTCCACCGTGATAGGACTGCTGGCCGTGCACAA
Organism: Actinomyces lilanjuaniae; assembly: GCF_003606385.1. NCBI lineage: Bacteria > Bacillati > Actinomycetota > Actinomycetes > Actinomycetales > Actinomycetaceae > Actinomyces > Actinomyces lilanjuaniae. Next base: position 1,289,273 of record NZ_CP032514.1, read on the forward strand.
GGCCCGGGCTGAGGGCTACGCGCGGCTGCGCGCTCCTGACGCGCCGTGGCTGCGCAGTCCCTACAGTCTGTGACTGCCTGGACTACCTGGCTCCCGCTCCTGCCAGTGAGGTGTGGTCAGGGCGCGGAGTACGTAGTAGCCGGGCGCGAGGTATTGCCTGCGGGATTTGTAGGCGATGCTTCAATAATAACTGCCTTTCATTGACAGATGTGTTTGATCCCACCCGGTGACACCATGTCGCCAACTTGCGGACTTCGAATTTTGCAAGCACCATATGAGTTAAAGTTGTGGAACGACGATGAACCGCACCCCGGTCCTGATCGGCCGTTGCCACACAGGACCCACGACCCCTGAGCGGCCGTGGTGAGGCCACCAGAGGAGACGGAGAGGAGCACGCCATGGCACAGGCTGACGACGACTCCACCCGCGCCCGGGTCCTTGACCTCATCGCGGAGAAGGGCCCCGTCTCGGCGGCGCAGCTCGCCAAGGTGCTGGGGCTGACTCCCGCGGCGGTGCGCAGGCACATCACCGTGCTGGAGGAGTCGGAGGAGATCGAGGTCCACACCCCGGCGACGCCGTTGCGCCGCGGGCGCGGGCGTCCGGCGCGTCACTACGTGCTAACCTCCAAGGCGCGCACCAGTTTTGCGGACGGCTACTCTGACCTGGCCAGCCATGCCCTGCGCTATCTGTCCCAGGTAGCGGGGGAGCGTGCCGTAGGTTCCTTCGCCGCAGCCCGCGGGCGGGACCTGGAGCGTCGATACTGCGCCGCTGTCGAGGCGGCTGGTCAGGACCCTGCCGAGCGTGCGCGGGCACTGGCTGACGCCTTCACCCTGGACGGCTATGCCGCCTCGGTGCGTGATGTCGGGGATGGCTCCTACGCTGTCCAGCTGTGCCAGGGCCACTGCCCTGTGCGTGAGGTGGCGGGAGAGTTCCACGAGCTGTGCGACGCCGAGACCCAGGCGATCTCCAGGCTGGTTGGCGTCCCGGTGCAGCGTCTGGCCACTCTGGCCGGGGGTGAGCACGTGTGCACCACTCATATTCCTATCGCTGTCCCCGCGCTGCGTAAGCGTGCGGTCAGGGCGGCGAGGAGGAAGGGTCAACAACAGGCCCGACGACCGGAAGGAACCCGATGACGGCACCCACGACCGACACTGTGCGTAGCACTGACGACGAGATCATCGACTCGATACCGACGACCTACGACTTCGGCTGGCACGACTCCGACGAGGCAGGAGCCAACGCCAAGCGTGGTCTTGACGAGCAGGTCGTCCGTGAGATCTCCGCGATCAAGGGCGAGCCCGAGTGGATGCTGGCCAAGCGGCTCAAGGCCTACCAGACCTACGAGCGCAAGCCGATGCCCACGTGGGGCGTCAACCTGTCTGAGCTCGACATGGACGCGGTGAAGTACTACGTGCGCTCCACCGACCGCCCGGCAAGCTCCTGGGACGACCTGCCTGAGGACATCAAGAACACCTACGACCGTATCGGTATCCCCGAGGCGGAGCGTGAGCGGCTGGTGGCGGGTGTGGCTGCCCAGTACGAGTCCGAGGTCGTCTACCACCAGATTCGTGAGGACCTGGAGGCGCAGGGCGTCATCTTCGTGGACACGGACACCGCCGTGCGTGAGTACCCCGAACTGGTCAGGGAGTACTTTGGCACGGTCATCCCCGCCGGCGACAACAAGTTCGCCGCCCTCAACACCGCCGTGTGGTCCGGGGGCTCCTTCATCTACGTGCCCCCGGGCGTCCACGTGGAGATCCCCCTGCAGGCCTACTTCCGTATCAACACCGAGAACATGGGCCAGTTCGAGCGTACGCTCATCGTCGCTGACGAGGACTCCTACGTCCACTACGTCGAGGGCTGCACGGCCCCGATCTACTCCACGGACTCCCTGCACGCTGCCATCGTGGAGATCATCGTGAAGAAGAACGCCCGCGTGCGCTACACCACCGTGCAGAACTGGTCCAACAACGTGTACAACCTGGTCACTCAGCGTGCCACCTGCGCCGAGGGGGCCACCATGGAGTGGATCGACGGGAACATCGGCTCCAAGCGGAACATGAAGTACCCGGCTGTCTTCCTCATGGGCCCCCACGCCCGGGGCGAGGCCCTGTCCATCGCCTTCGCCGGGGAGGGTCAGCACCAGGACACCGGCGCCAAGATGGTGCACATGGCGCCCCGTACCTCCAGCCACATCGTCTCCAAGTCCATCGCCCGGCACGGGGGGCGCTCCGCCTACCGCGGCCTGGTGCAGGTCATGAGGAACGCGCGCAGCTCGAAGTCCAACGTGCTGTGTGATGCGCTGCTGGTGGACGAGATCTCCCGCTCCGACACATACCCCTACGTCGACGTGCGTACTGACGACGTGGAGATGGGGCACGAGGCCACCGTCTCCAAGGTCAGCGCCGACCAGCTGTTCTATCTTATGCAGCGCGGCCTGACGGAGACGGAGGCCATGGCCACGATCGTGCGCGGATTTGTCGAGCCCATCGCCCGCGAGCTACCCATGGAGTACGCCCTGGAACTCAACCGGCTCATCGAGCTGCAGATGGAGAACTCCGTGGGCTGACCGGGGCTCGCCCCCGGGGCCATGACCGTCGAGACACCTGTGAGCCGTTGAACGGCAAGGAGCCATGAATGACTGAACTCGTCACCGACCACTCCAGCGCGGTGCTGGAGGGGGCGCACTCCCACGGGGATCCCCGTGCTCCCCGCTACACCTCTTCCCGGGCCGACCGTGTGACGTCCTTCGACCCGGCGGACATCCCGGTACCTCACGGGCGTGAGGAGGAGTGGCGCTTTACCCCGTCAAGCGCTTCGCCCCGCTCTTTGACGCTGACAAGGTTGCTGCGGGGTCCTCCGACGGGGGGCCGCTCAGCCAGGAGGCGGATCTTCCAGAGGGAGCGGTTGTGGAGACCGTCCCTCGCTCTGACCCGCGTCTGGGACGTGTCGGCGCACCTGTGGACCGGACCGGGGTCGTAGCCTGGACGGGCTTCTCAACCGCGACCGTCCTCACCCTGTCGGCTGGGTCTCGGCTCGAGCGCGCCGCGCGCATCAACGTCATCGGGCACGACAAGGAGCTGGTCCGCCCCACCGCCCAGCACATCCTGGTCCAGGCTGAGGCCGGCTCCCAGGGGACGGTAATCATTGACCACACCGGGGCGGCTCTGCTGACCCAGGCGGTAGAGATCCTTGTGGCTGACGGGGCCGAGCTCACGGTGGTCACCGTCCAGGGATGGGACGACACCGCTGTCCACGCCTCCAACCACCGGGTACGTGTCGAGGGGCGCGGGATCCTCAAGCACGTCGTTGTCTCCCTGGGAGGGGACGTGCGCATCTGCCCCGACTTCGGCTTTGCCGGAGAGGGCGGGCACATCGACGCCTACGGCGTCTACTTCACCGACGCGGACCAGCACCAGGAGCACCGGCCCTACGTCGCCCACACGCAGCCGCACTGCTACTCCCGGGTCACCTACAAGGGGGCGCTGCAGGGGGAGCGTGCCCACGCCGTGTGGGTGGGGGACTGTCTCATCGGAGCCGAGGCCCGCGGGACGGATACCTACGAGCTCAACCGCAACCTGGTCCTCACCGAGGGGGCCAAGGCCGACTCCGTCCCCAATCTGGAGATCGAGAACGGCAGCATCGAGGGAGCCGGTCACGCCAGCGCCACGGGGCGTTTTGACGACGAGCAGCTCTTCTACTTGCGCGCCCGGGGGATCACCGAGACCGAGGCCCGACGCCTGGTGGTGCTGGGCTTTTTCAACGAGATCGTCGCTGAGATCGGTGTTCCCGAAGTGGAGGACCGGCTCATGCGCGCCATCGAGGCCGAGCTGGCGCTGACCGGCGTCATCTCAGCCCCGTTCCAGGACCAGGTATCTGCCTCCTCCTAGGCACCCTCGGGCGGTGTCACGGCGTCACAAAGGCGCCATATGCTGCCGCACCAGTATCCCCAGACACGACCATGACCACAGCCAGCCGAGAGAACTCCTTATATGAGCACCTTGACCATTAAGAACCTTCATGTCCAGGTCGAGACCAACGACGGCCCCAAACCCATTCTCAAGGGAGTGGACCTGTCGATCGACTCCCGCGAGATCCACGCGATCATGGGTCCCAACGGGTCGGGTAAGTCCACCCTGGCATACTCCATCGCCGGTCACCCTGAGTACGAGGTCACCGATGGCGAGGTCCTCCTCGACGGAGCCAACCTGTTGGAGATGAGCGTGGACGAGCGGGCACGTGCCGGCCTGTTCCTGGCTATGCAGTACCCGGTGGAGGTACCCGGGGTGACGGTGGCAAACTTCCTGCGCACCGCCAAGACGGCCCTGGACGGGCAGGCTCCTAAGGTCCGCCAGTGGGTGGGTGAGGTCGATGCCGCCATGGAGAGGCTGCGCATGGACTCCTCCTTCTCCGAGCGTGACGTCAACACCGGGTTCTCGGGCGGGGAGAAGAAGCGCTTCGAGATCCTCCAGATGGAGCTCCTCAAACCCCGTTTCGCCGTCCTGGACGAGACCGACTCCGGCCTGGACGTGGATGCGCTGCGCGTGGTCTCCGAGGGAGTCAACCGTCTTCACGGCTCCTCCGACGCGGGTTTCCTCCTCATCACTCACTACACCCGGATCTTGCGTTATATCAAGCCAAGCCACGTCCACGTGTTCGTTGACGGGCGTGTCGCCGAGCAGGGGGGACCGGACCTGGCCGACCGCCTCGAGGAGGAGGGCTACGACCGGTTCCTCTCCTAGGCGGCAAGCCCTGACACCTGCGACCCACCTGCTGGGAGGCACCCGATGACCCACGCTGCCACGACTCCTACGAGCCCGGAGGAGCTTGCCCGTGTGCGAGCCGACTTTCCCTACCTGGAGCGTCCAGCCCGTAACGGCGCACCACTGGCCTACCTGGACTGGGCCGCCACCAGCCAGAAGCCAGCGGTCGTCCTGGAGGCCGAGGAACGGTACTACCGCATGAGCAACGGGGCCGCTGGACGCTCCACCTACCAGCTTGCCGACGAGGCGACAGCAGTATGGGAGGACGCTCGTGCGGCGGTCGCTGCCTTTGTGGGTGCCCGTCCTGACCAGCTGGTCTTCACCAAGAACGCGACGGAGGCCGTCAACCTCCTGGCACTGGCAGTCGGCCATGCCAGCCTGGGCCGCCCCGCCGCCCGTGGGGGCGCCCCGTCTGCCGGTGCTGACCCTGCGCGCAGGCTGTGCCTAGGGCCAGGTGACGAGGTCGTGGTGACCCGGGCCGAGCACCACGCCAACCTGGTGCCTTGGCAGGAGCTGTGTGCGCGGACCGGGGCTGTCCTGCGCTGGATGGAGCTGGACGAGGAGGGGCGCATCGACCCTGGTTCCGTGGGCGTCCTGACCGAGCGGACCAGGGTAGTGGCCCTGACCCACGCCTCCAACGTCACCGGGGCGGTCACTCCTGTGGGGGAGATCCTGCCGCGTGCTCGCCAGGTGGGGGCGCTTGTCCTCCTGGACACCTGCCAGTCCGCGGCTCACCTGCCCCTGGATTTCGCCTCCCTGAGCGCTGACGGCGTGGACGCCATGGTGCTGTCCAGCCACAAGATGCTGGGACCCACGGGTATCGGCGCCTTGGTTGCCACTCAGGAGCTGCTGGAGGCCATGCCGGCGGTCCTGACCGGTGGCTCCATGATTGAGCACGTCTCCATGGAGTCCTCCACCTATATGAGCGGACCCGCCCGCTTTGAGGCAGGCAGCCAGCCCCTGGCCCAGGCCGCGGGCTGGCAGGCGGCCGTCGGTTACCTGGCCGAGCTGGGTATGGACTGCCTGCACGCTTCTGAGTCCCGCCTCACCACGCGCCTGCTGGAGGGGCTGGGCCAGCTGGACGGGGTCCATGTCATCGGCCCGCGCAGCACGGACGAGCGTCTTGGCGTCGTCGCCTTCAGCGTCGCGGGTGTCCATCCCCACGACGTAGGCCAGTTCCTAGACGCTGAGGGGATCGCGGTGCGTACCGGCCATCACTGCGCCCAGCCTCTCCATGAGCACTTTGGCGTCCGGTCCTCCTCCCGGGTGTCCCTGGGGCCGTGCACCAGTGCTGAGGACGTGGACAGGTTCCTTGCTGCCGTCGGCACTGTCCGGGACTATTTTCTGAGGTGATCATGAACGAGCTCGACCGTCTCTACCAGCAGGTCATCCTCGACCACTCCCGCGAGCGGCACGGGGAGGGGCTCCCGCAGGACGCGCAGGCCACCAGTCACCAGGTCAACCCGACCTGTGGTGACGAGATCGACCTCGGTGTGCGTGTGGAGAACGGGGTGATCGTCTCCCTGGGGTGGCAGGGACAGGGATGCTCCATTTCCCAGGCCTCAGCCTCAGTCATGCATGACCTGGTCGATGGTGCGGACCTGGAGGCTGTGGCAAGGCTGGAACGGGACTTCTCCACCCTTATGCACTCCCGGGGACAAGGAGTTGACGAGGCGATTCTAGACGGGCTTGAGGACGCGGCCGCCTTTGAGGGGGTTTCCAAGTACCCCAACCGTGTCAAGTGTGCTCTCCTGGCCTGGATGGCGCTCAAGGACGCCCTGGCCCGCACGGGTACCTCCCTGGCGACGCACCAGGCACAGGAAGACCCTGAGCAGACGGGGTAGGCGATCGCCTGCTTCCCGGTCACGAATAACCTGGCAAGAGCTGACAGGAGGAGACATGATGACGAGTAACAACCCGACGGCACCTGCGACCCCCGATAACCCTATGGCGGCCCGGCACCAGCCGACTCCTGTGGCCTCACAGGTCGACGTCGCCGCCGTTGAGGAGGCTTTGCGTGATGTCATTGACCCGGAGCTGGGGATCAATGTGGTCGACCTGGGACTGCTCTACGGCGTGTCGATCGAGCCGGACGGCACTGTGGTGCTGGATATGACGCTGACAACTGCCGCGTGCCCGCTGACCGACGTCATTGAGGAGCAGGCCCAGCAGGCCCTGGTCGGGATCGTCGACCAGGTGCGTATCCAGTGGGTATGGTTGCCGCCGTGGGGACCGGACAAGATCACCCCTGAGGGTCGCGAGCAGCTGCGCGCACTGGGTTTCAACGTCTGAGGCTCGTGACTGTCCCGCACAGGACAGGGTGTGTGGGCAGGTCCACGCTCGTGAGCTGGTACGTGCCCAGGAGCCCGTCAGCGCCAGGCTGTTCGGCGTGGTGGTGTCTCCGAAGAGCCTTGGCGACACCGATGTGGTACCTGTGACCAGGAAGTTAATCGGTTGACTAACGCGGTCTCGGGGTCCAGACTCTTGCTGTCGGGCGAGGCTGCCCGGCCCCGCTACCAGCCAGGAGGGGACGATGGCGACTCTTGCTGAGGTTGCGCAGAGGGCGCAGGTCTCCACCGCTACCGCGTCCCTGGTCCTGTCCGGCAAGGCGGAGGGACGCGTCTCCTCTGCCACAGCTAGCCGGGTGCGTGCCGTCTCTGACGAGCTCGGGTACGTGCGTGATGCGCTGGCCGGTAGCTTGCGCAGTCGTAGGACCAGCACCATCGGTGTCCTGGCTGAGCAGGTCCTGTCCACGCCCTATGCCGTGGCAATGATCGAGGCCATCCTCGCTGCTAGCCGGGAGCTGGGCTGGTCGGTGCTGCTGACAGACTCTGGTGGACACCCCGAGCAGACCGGCAGGGCTGTGCGTGAGTTCCGGTCACGGCGGGTCGACGCCGTCCTCTATGCCGCCATGTACCACCAGGAGGTGCACGTGGTTCCCGGGCCGGAGGCCGTCGCCGTGCTCAACGGCTTTGCCGACCGGGACGACGTCGTTGGTGTGGTTCCTGACGAGGAGGGCGCTACCCGAGCGGCTGTCACCCACCTTCTGGCCCTTGGCCACCGGCGGATCGGGCACATCACCCACGACGACCCGGCGCTCGCCGTAGGACTGCGCCGTGCCGCCTACCTCAGGGTCCTTCGCGAGGCCGGGATCGGCACGGACACCTCGCTCGTCGTCAGCGGTGGCAATGATCCTGACTCCGCCGAGGCGACTGCCCGGAGGCTCCTGGAGCGCAGGGACCGTCCTACCGCCGTCTTCTGCTACAACGACGGGATGGCAGCCGGGGTGTACCGTGCGGCGGCGTCTCTCGGGCTGTCTGTTCCTGAGGACCTGGCGGTTGTCGGTTTTGACGACCTGAGGCTCATCTCGACCAATCTGGCCCCCGCCCTGACTACCTTGCGCCTACCGCACTACGAGATGGCTGACTGGCTGGTGCGTCGGCTTGTCACAGGTGACCTGCCCGACCCTCCCGCCGTGCACCGTTTTCCCTGCGAGTTGGTCACCCGTGGCTCCACAGCCGCTCCGCGCGTCGGCTCCTCGCCCTCGGGACCTTGAGGGACCCGCACGCTTTGAACCCTCCTGGTCCCACGACAACCCTCGTGAGAACCCAGTAACGCACAAAGGAGTGCCTTATGACAGTTCCTACTCGCCGTGCCTTCCTCGCGGCGTCGGCTGCTGCCGCTGCAGCGGCCACGACGACCGCCTGCTCCTCCTACCGAGGAGGTGCCAGCCCCGGTGGTGGCATCTCCCTGTGGACCCACAACGGTGGCAACGAGGAGGAGCTCGCCGTGGTCCGCAAGGCAGTCACCGCCTTCAACGAGGCTAACCCCGACACCCCGGTGGAGGTGAAGTCCTTCCCCCAGGCCTCCTACAACGACTCTGTCGCTGCCGCCGCCGTTGCCGGGGACCTGCCGGACGTCCTCGACCTGGACGGACCGATCATGCCCAGCTGGGCGTGGGCCGGGTACTTGGCGCCGTTGGAGGTCTCCTCCGAGCTGGAGGACAGCATCATCAGCTCTGCCAAGGGCTACTGGAACGACACCCTGTACTCGATCGGTCCTTATGACACCTCCTTGTGCTTCTTGGGACGCAGGTCTGCCTTCGAGGAGGCGGGTGTCGCGGTCCCCACGACCGAGCGGCCCTGGACCGGAGAGGAGTTTGATGACGCCCTTGCCAGGCTCTCCAGGCTGTCCGACTACGATTACGTCATCGACTTCTCAGTGGCGGACTCTGCTGAGTGGTGGCCCTACGCCTACGCACCTATGCTTCAGTCCTTCGGCGGTGACCTTATCGACCGGGAGACGCTCGACACCGCTGAGGGCCTTCTCAACGGGGCGGAGGCTGTCGCCTGGGGGGAGTGGTTCCGCTCGTGCTTCACCCGGGGCTACGCCTCTCAGACGCCCGCCACCGACGGGCAGGACTTCCTCCAGGGCAGGGTGCCGCTCTACTACGCCGGGGGGTGGAAGGTCCTGCAGTCGCAGGAGACGTTTGGCCGGGAGGAGGTTCTCATCCTGCCACCTGTCGACTTTGGGCACGGTGCAAAAGTGGGAGGAGGCTCCTGGCAGTGGGGCGTGTCCGCCACGAGTCCCAGCCCTGCGGCCGCCAACGCCTTCATCGAGCTGCTCATGCAGGACGAGTACCTGGTGGAGTACTCCAACGCGATCGGCAACTTCCCCTCGGTGGAGTCCGCCATCGGGCAGACCGACTACTACCGGGAGGGTGGGGCGCTCGAGCCCGTCTACGAGATCGGTCGCACCTACGCCCTGCTGCGCCCGCCCACCCCCGGCTACAGGGTCATCTCCTCGGTATTTGACAAGGCAGCCCGAGACATCGTCTCCGGCGCGGACGTCAGGTCCACGCTGGACCAGGCCGCACAGGACATCGACGTCGACATCAGGTCCAACAAGGGGTACCAGGTCGGCTGACGCCGCCGCGTCCCCACCACCGGCGCCTACAGGCAAACCCTGCCGGGAAGGAGGCTCCCATGCCTGTTCCGTCCACAGCTACCGACAGACGCGGCCGCTCTGCCGCGTCGCGCAAGGAGGCACGAGCGGCTTGGCTCATGTCCTCGCCCGCCCTGCTGCTGCTTCTGCTGTTTATGGGTGTCCCTGTTGTCCTGACGTTCGTGCTCAGCGTCACCAACGTCCGGCTCATCTCACCCAACCCACCTGAGTTCGTCGGACTCAACAACTTCTTCCGGGTCTTCCGCAACGACCCCACGTTTATCCGCTCCCTGACCAACACCGCCTTCTTTGCCCTGGTGGTGGTGCCCTGCCAGTCGGCGCTCGCCCTGGCGCTGGCGATCCTGGTCAACCAGAAGGTCAGGGGAGTCACGGCCTTCCGCACCATGATCTTCATGCCAGTGGTCACCTCGATGGTGGTGGTCTCTATCCTGTGGAGTTTCTTCTACGAGGAGGACGGGCTGTTCAACTCCGTGCTGAACACCGTCACTGGTGGTGGCTGGACCGCTGTCGCCTGGCTCAATGACCCCGGCACGGCCATGCCAGCCATCATCGTGCTGTCCATCTGGCAGGCGGTGGGCCTGCACATGATCATCTGGCTGTCGGGGCTGCAGGGCATCGATCCGACCCTCTACGAGGCGGCCTCCCTCGACGGCGTGAACGGCTGGCAGCGGTTTCGCTACGTGACCTGGCCCGGGCTCCACTCGACCATGGTGTTCATCCTGGTGACTATCACCATTGCCGCGATGGGCCTGTTCGTCCAGGTCGACGTCATGACCTCCGGCGGGCCGCAGGACGCCACCTCCACGATCGTCTACCACGCGGTGCGCAGGGGCTACCGCGAGCAGGACATGGGGTACGGCAGCGCGATCTCACTGATCTTCTTCATTGCCGTCCTTGCCATCAGTGTGATCCAGCGTCGACTCACCCGGGAGGAGGGCTAAACATGGCCGCTGCGGCTGCTACCGAACGACCCGGCACCAGCGTCCTTGTCGTCAGGGGCCGAGGCCGTGCCGCCTCCAGGATCCGCTCCAGGGTCCTGACCTATGTCGGACTGACCGTCGCGGCGGTCGTCGCTGTCTTCCCGCTGCTGTTCATGATCTTCTCCTCGCTCAAGAGCGACGACCAGATCTTTGCTGACCTTGGCACCGTGCGGGCTTTCCTGCCCGTGGGAGAGCTGAGCCTGGACAACTACGAGGGAGTGTTCAACCGCGTCCCCGCAGGCCGGTTCATCCTCAACTCCGTCATCGTTACCGTGCTCATCGTGGGGCTCGGGTTGGTCGTCAACTCAATGATCGGCTTCGCCATCTCACGTATGCGCTGGAGGGGAAGGAACATCATCCTGTCCCTCGTGCTGGCCACCCTCATGGTGCCCTTCGAGACCATTGCCGTGCCGCTGGTCTTCTGGGTCGCCCGGCTGCCCTCAGTCCAGTGGGTCGTCGACGGCTTCCTGGTCAGGCAGGGCATGCTCAACACCTACCAGGTGCAGATTCTGCCCTACGTGGCCAACGCGCTGGCGATCTTCCTGTTCTCTCAGCACTTCGGCGACATCCCCAAGGAGATCGACGAGGCTGCCCGTGTGGACGGCGCCGGGTGGTGGACAATCTACCGCAGGATCGTCGTACCGCTGTCCGGCCCGACCTTCGCTACGGTCGCCATCATCATGATGCTGCCTGCCTGGAACTCCTACCTGTGGCCGCTCATGGTGGTCCAGCAGGAGTCCATGCGGCCGGTGAGCGTGGGAATGCAGTACTTCTTCCAGCTCAACCCGGTGTGGGGCGAGGTCATGGCCTACGGCACCCTTATCACCCTTCCCGTGCTCGTCGTCTTCGTCATCTTCCAGCGCTCCTTCGTGCAGTCGCTGGCGGGTACTGCGGTCAAAGGGTGAACGCCACGGCGGCCACGGTGGTCTCAGAGCCGGTCAGGGCTGACGGCGAAGGTGTCGCAGGCTGACACTGTCCCCTGCTCCATGCCCGTGGTGAACCAGCGCACACGCTGCTGGGAGGAGCCGTGGGTCCAGGAGTCAGAGTCTACTGGCCCCGAGCTGCGCTGCTGGATGTGGTCGTCCCCCACGGACTCGGCGGCGTTGATCGCGGTCTGGATCTCCGCAGAGGTGGGGGTCACCAGGAAGGGCTGCCCGGTGTCCGGGTCCGGCGTCGTCGCGGCGTGACTGACCCACACACCCGCGTAGCAGTCGGCCTGGAGCTCCAGGCGTACTGAGTCTGACGTCGCCCCGGCCCCGGAGCGGTCCGCCGCAGCCATGCTCCCGGTCAGGTGCTGGACGTGGTGGCCGAACTCGTGGGCGACAATGTACTCCTCGGCCAGGGGCGTGTCCTGGGCTCCCAGGGTTCGTTCCATGTCGGTGAAGAAGCTCATGTCCAGGTAGACGCTCTCATCCCCGGAGCAGTAGAAGGGGCCGACGGCGCTGGAGGCGTTTCCGCAGGCCGAGCTGACCGAGGAGCCGTCCCACAGGACGAACTGGGGCTGTCGGTAGGCCTGGCCCGCCTGGGCGGGCAGCTGCGCTCCCCAGACGGCGTCCAGGGACTCTGCGGTGGCGATCATGCGGCACTGGGTGTACTCATTGGCGCTGACCCCGTCCGTGCACACGGAGGTGTCGATCGTGGAGGAGGTTGAGACCTGCGTCGTGTCCTGCTGGGCTCCCAGCAGACCGGTCAGGTCGATGCCGGTCAGCTGGGAGACGAGCATGAGTGCCACGACGGTCAGGACCGACCCGCCGCCGATGAACGCGCCGCGTCTGCCACCGGAACGGGTGGAGACGCGGTTCGGGTCGATCTTGATGTCGCGGTTGAAGGACATGGGCACCCCTGGGGACAAGCGGACGTCACCCCAGCCTAGCGCCCGCTGCCGGGCCGGGCCATCCGCTGCCTGCAGGACGGTGTGTCTGCGTTGCATCCTCCCTGCTGGGGTCTGCCGGGAGGACACAGCGTGGCGAGTACCCTGGGCAGGTGTTCTACGAGCTGTTCTACAAGACCGTCCTGACCCGCGTTGACCCGGAGCGTATCCACGACGTGTGCCTGGAGGCGATCGAGACCGTCAGCCGGGTTCCCCTCGCGCGCGACATGGCGCGCCAGGTGTGGGGGCGGCGTCCGGCGTTCCCGGTGCCCAGCGCCAACCAGGGAGGGCCCTTCGCGCGGCCGGTGCCCGGCCTCCTGGGACTGGCCGCAGGTATGGACAAGGAGGGCGGGGCAGTTGAGGGCCTGGACATGCTTGGCTTCGGCTTCGTCGAGGTCGGGACCGTGACTGCCCAGCCTCAGGAGGGCAATGACAGGCCCCGCATGTGGCGCTACCCGGCGACGCGGGCCATCCGCAACCGCATGGGGTTCAACAGCTCGGGGGCCGACGAGGCCGCCAGGAGGCTGCGTGCGTTGCGCTCCACGGTACGCGGGCGCAGCATCGTTGTGGGTGCCAACATCGGTAAGAACAGGTCGACGTCCTTGGCTAACGCGGTAGGTGACTACCGCTACTGCGCCTCCAGGCTGGCCCGGTGGGTCGACTACCTCGTAGTCAACGTCTCCAGCCCGAACACACCTGGGCTGCGCAGTCTCCAGGACGTCAGCTCCCTGCGCCCGATCCTCAGCGCGGTGCGCCAGGCTGGTGACGAGGCGGCTGGTCGCCACGTCCCGCTCCTGGTCAAGATCGCTCCTGACCTGGCTGACGAGGACGTTGACGCTGTAGCCGCTCTGGTGCTGGACATGGGGCTGGACGGCGTAGTGGCGACCAACACCACCACAGACCATGACCTGGGGGAGGGGGGGCTGTCCGGGGCGCCGCTGCTGTCCCGGGCGCTGGAGGTCGTGCGCCGCCTCCGCCAGCAGCTGGGGGAGCAGCCGACCATCATCGGAGTGGGTGGTATCTCCTCGATCCTGGATGCCGAACTCATGCTTGAGGCTGGAGCCGACCTGCTCCAGGCCTACTCTGCGTTCGTCTACAACGGCCCCGCCTGGCCGGGCCGTGTCAACCGTGCCCTGGCCCTGGGCCACCCCAGGCGCTGAGCCGCGCCGTGAGCGGCGACCAGGGTCTCGTGCAGGTTTTTTCAGGGCATCTGCGGGAGCGCCTGGGTGCCCCTGGGCACCGAGCCCTGCGGGCCCGGGAGGGCACTGCAGGAGTGGGGTTCCCGTGGTGCCTCCCACTGCCCGTGCTTGGCTCCTCAGGTCCCCTAGCCTAGCCAGGCTATGCGGGACGCTCCTGCGGCGAGGTGGTCAGTGCGGGGTCGGTGAGGACCGCTCCCTGGAGCGCCGTGTCTACCGCAGCCATGACCTCGGGGTCCAGGACAACCCCGGAGGCCCTGACGTTCTCCTCTAGCTGCTCGGGTCGGGAGGCCCCGATGATGGCTGCCGAGACGTTCGGGTTCTGCAGGACCCAGGCGAGCGCCAGCTGCGGCAGTGACAGGCCCGCCTCCTGCGCGACCGGCCGCAGCCCCTGCACAGCGGTCAGGATGTCGTCGCGCATCCAGCGCGAGATCATCTGCTGCCCCCCTTTGTCGTCCGTGGCCCGTGAGCCTGCTGGCGGCTTCTGGCCAGGCAGATACTTGCCGGACAGGACTCCTTGGGCCATGGGAGACCATACGATCTGGCCCAGTCCCAGCTCCTTGGAGGTAGGGATGACCTTTTCCTCAATGACCCGCCACAGGGCGGAGTACTGAGGCTGGTTGGACACCAGGCGGAAGCCCATCTGGGTGGCCAGCTCCTGGCCGGCCCGGATCTGGTCCGCCGTCCACTCCGAGACGCCGATGTACAGCGCCTTGCCGGAGCGCACCACGTCGGCAAAGGCCTGCATGGTCTCCTCCAGCGGGGTGGCGTAGTCGTAGCGGTGCGCCTGGTAGAGGTCGACGTAGTCGGTGCCCAGACGCCTGAGCGAGCCGTCGATGCCCTCCATGATGTGCTTGCGCGACAGGCCGACGTCGTTGGGGCCTTTGGGGCCGACAGGCCAGTAGACCTTGGTGAAGATCTCCAGGGACTCGCGGCGTTGCCCCGCCAGCGCCCGCCCCAGGACCTCCTCCGCCACGGTGTTGGCGTAGACGTCGGCGGTGTCAAAGCTCGTGATGCCCAGGTCCAGGGCGGTGTGAACGCAGGCCGTGGCGGTGTCCGCCTCCACCTGGGACCCGTGAGTCAGCCAGTTGCCGTAGGTGATCTCAGTGATCTTCAGTCCGGATGAGCCTAGGTGACGATAAGTAACCATGGCTCCACCCTAGGACGGTAGCGTGGCCGCAACCACACTGGCGTGCACACTAACTTGTTTGTTTCACGGCACGCGAATGAGGGTGTGTCCCTGCCGGAGGGGACAGCCTCCAGGGCCGGAGGCCGCGGCGGGGCTAGGCGGGGAACTCACGTCGGCGCACCTGGGGGGCAGGCTGGCGCCAGCGCCGCAGCTGCATGCAGCGCATGAAGGTGTAGAAGAAGACGGACCCCTGCTCCCGCGCCTTGTCCCTACCGAAGGCCGTGTCGAGCCTGCGGCGTACCTGCCACCAGCACAGGACGGAGTCCCCGATAGCCAGGAGGAAGACGACATAGACTGCGAGCATGAGGTAGGCGGAGGCGAGCGCGAGCCAGGAGGACAGTCCCAGCATAAGCAGCATCAGGAAGAAGGTCAGGGGCATGAAGAGCTCCCCAACGCAGTAGCGCGCGTCCACGAAGTCGCGGACGTAGCGCCGGACGGGACCCTTGTCCCTGGCTGGCAGGTACCTCTCGTCGCCGGTGGCCATGGCCTCGCGCTGACGTTGCCAGGCCTCGTCCCGTGCCGCCCGCGCCTGCCTCTTGGCCGCCTTGCGGTCCACAGGCACGACAGGGCGCAGTCCCCGGGCCTGCGCGTCCTTACGCCGGGGAGTGGGGCGCCCCTTCCCCGCGGACCGGGGGGCGGCGGGTGCTGGTTCCGGCTGGGCGGTCTCACGGCGGCTCTTCGACGGACTCACAGTGACCAGGGTAGCCGTAACGTCGCGATACTCTAAAAACATGATCACCGTTGACGCCCTGCGAGCCGCGACCCGGACGTCCTTCGAGACGGTCCTTGCAGACCTGTCCGAGCTGGTAGCCATCCCCTCAGTGTCCGCCACCAGCCACGACCGCACCCAGCTCAGGCGCAGCGCCGAGGCCGTCGCTGCCCTGCTGGAGGGTAGCGGGCTGGAGGCTGAGGTCCTTTCAGCACCGGGTGATGGCGGCGTCCTGGGTGCCCCGGCGGTTCTTGCCCACAGGCAGGGGCCGACGGGGACGCCGCGCGTGCTGCTCTACGCCCACCACGACGTCCAGCCCGTGGGCCGCCCTCAGCGCTGGAACCAGGAGGACCCCTTCACGGTACGTCACCACGCCGGGCGACTCTACGGCCGCGGTGCCGCCGACGACAAGGCCGGCATCGTTGCCCACGTCCACGCCCTGCGGGTCCTGAGCGCCCTGGGGCAGGGGAGCTGCCCTGCTCGGTGACGGTCCTCGTCGAGGGGAGGAGGAGGTGGGCAGCCCCACCTTCGCGGCCTTCCTGGAGGCCTACCGCTCGCGCCTGGACGCCGACGTCGTCGTTGTGGCCGACTCGATGAACTGGAAAGTAGGCGTACCGGCCCTGACCACGACGCTGCGCGGTGTCCTCCAGGTGGACATCCACCTGGAGGTCCTGGACCACGCCCTGCACTCAGGACAGTACGGCGGCCCCATCTTGGACGCGGTTACCCTCATGTGCCGACTGGTGGCATCCTTTCACCACGACAACGGTGACGTCGCTATCGACGGCCTAGTCTCGCGCAGCCAGACCGCCACCGGGGCACCCGACTACCCGGAGGCCGACTTCCGGGCGGACGCCGGGGTGCTTGAGGGGGTGAGGCTGGCGGGGACCGGAGACCTGACGACGCGCCTGTGGACCAGACCCGCCCTGACAGTGACCGGTATGGACGTCACTCCCCTGGACCTGGCAGGAAACGTCCTGGCCCCCTCCTGCACGGCACGCCTGTCCCTGCGCACCGCGCCGGGCCAGGACCAGGGGCAGGCGCTGGAGGCGCTGACCTCTCACGTGAGGGCGCACGTTCCCTTTGGAGCCCGTGTGAGCGTCTCCTGCCGCGAGAGCGGGCCGTCCTTCGACGGCTCGCAGGACACCGAGGCCTGCCGGGCCGCGCTGTGGGCGCTGTCGACCGCCTGGGAGCGGGAGGCGGTGTCCGTGGGCCAGGGCGGGACCATTCCGTTCATCTCCGTCCTCACCAGGACCTTCCCGCACGCTCAGGTCCTGGTCACTGGTGTGGAGGATCCCGACACCCGCGCTCACAGCGAGGACGAGTCCGTGCACCTGGGTGACCTGGAGAGCGCGGTGCTTGCTGAGGCCCTGCTGCTGGCGCGGCTGGGCGGCGCCGTCTAGCGCTAAGGTACGGTCGGGGCCTGGTCGACGGGAGTACTGGGCGCAGCGGGAGTGACGGCGCCCGGTGACTGGCTGGTACCACCAGGAGGGAGACAACCTATGAGGGTCCTCATGGCCCCTGGCGACATGCGTGCGCAGCCGAGCGGGACTCCCTTGGTGGGGGAGGGCTGCGCTGGGCTGGCGGCGCCGCAGGTCGCGGCAGCCCTGGCCAGAGGGTGGCAGGAGGCGCGCGGTGCCGACGTCGTGGTGCAGGCTCCCGTCGCTGACGGCGGTCCTGGGTCGGCCCAGGTGGTGCCTTCCGACATGGTGACGGTACGTGAGGCTCTTCAAGGGCAGGGGCCTGTGGGCCAGGTCCGGGAGGTGGACCTGCTGCAGCTTGCCCCCGCTTCCGGAGCGGGTCCAGGTGGTGGTAGGGCGTCGGGGCGGACCTGGTTCCTTGATGCCGCACGGCTGGTCGCGCTACCTGCCGACCCGGCCCAGGCCCGCCAGGAGGCGCGAGAGGGGACCACCTATGGACTGGGTGCCGTGGTTGCCCAGGCCCTGCGCCGTACGGCTCCTGCTGACACCCTGCTGGTCGGGCTGTCGCGGTCGGCTGTCCATGACGGTGGTGCCGGTGCTGTTGCCGCTCTGGGAGGTGTCAGGGGTGGTCGCGCCCTCGTGGAGGGGCGCAGCCTGGGCCTGGTGCTGGCTGACGGTGTCGCGCTGGGAGGCATGGACGGTGCCGGAGCGGGCCTGGGCATGACCGTGGGTGTCCAGGAGTGGGAGGCTCAGGAGCGCGACCGGCTGGCCTGTCGCCACGCGGCCGACCTGCTTCGGGTGGCCCAGACAGGCAGGCTTGAGGGGCTGACTGTCCTGGGAGACAGTCAGCCTCAGCGGCTTACACCCACGACCTGGGGGACCGGGGCGGCCGGAGGTACCGCACTGGTGCTACGTGCGCTGGGGGCCTGGGCGCTACCGGGCGCGCGTGTCATGGCCCGGTTGACTGGCCTGGAGAGGTCTGTCCGTAGGCAGGACCTTGTGGTTACCGCTGCTGGAGAGGTCTATGACCTGCTTGAGGACAGCCCGGTGGCGGTGGTGGCGCGTGCTGCCCAGGGCCGGGCGCTTCCCGTCGTCCTGGTGGCAGGACGGAGCCTTCTTCCTCGGGGAGAGCGTGCTGGTGCCGGCGTCTCCTCGGTCTACTCCCTGGAGCAGCCCCACACCGACGGCGGTGGCTGGGACGCCGGAGGCGAGCAGGCTCTGCGGCAGCGGCTGGAGGAGATGGGGGCCCGGCTGGCGCGCAGCTGGTCGCGGTAGGACCCGGCTGGCCTGGCCTACCAGCCGGTGGGCTTTCTCCTGCTTCCTCTTTGCTTCCTCTTTGCCTCCTCTTTGACGACTATCCTTTGACAGAGCCCAGGGTCGAGTCGGCGACGATATAGCGCTGGAGGAGCTGGAACAGGGCGATGACAGGAAGCATCGTCAGGACGGCCCCGGCAGCGAACACGCCGAGGTTGCTGGAGCGGTTGGCGTCGAGCAGCCCGTAGAGGCCGACGGCCAGCGTCTTGACGGAGCCGTCGGTCAGGAAGATCCCTCCCAGGAGGAACTCGCTGATGACACTGATAAAGGCCAGCAGGAAGGTTGTGGCGACGATGGGGCGCAGCGTGGGGAGCAGGACCAGCCAGAACACCTGCCAGTGGGTGCACCCGTCAAGGACGGCAGCCTCGTCCAGCTCGCGGGGAACGGTGTCGAAGGAGCCCTTGATCAGCCACACCTGCCCCAGTGAGCCGCCCATGAGGGCCAGGCTGTAGCCGACCAGGGTGTTGAGACCCACGGCGGGCAGGACCTGGCCAAGGTCGGAGATCATGGTGTAGACGGCGATCATGGACAGGGTCGCGGGGAACATCATGATCAGCAGCACCGTCAGCAGGCCTCCCCGGCGACCGGTGAAGCGGAAGCGTGAGAAGGCGTAGGCGCCCAGCAGGGAGAAGAGGACCTGTGTGCCGGCCACCGTCGTGCACACCAGCATGCTGTTGAGGTACCACCGGTGAAAAGGACCGTGGCGTCCGGAGAGCAGTTCCGTGTAGTTTGCCAGGCTCACCTCGGTGGGGACCAGGCCGGTCGAGGCCAGCGTGCCCTGGGGGTTGAGCGATGCGGAGACGACGTACAGGACCGGGAACGCGGCGAAGGCCAGGGCGAGGAGCCCCACGACATGGCGCCACCCCACTTCCTGCGCCCACCGCCTCAGGGGCATGCGCCTGTCCGGGGCTGTCCTTCCGGGCTGCCTTCCTGGTGGGCTCCCAGGGGGTCTCCTCGCTGGTCCTACAGGCGCTCTGGCCAGTCCTTCCGGTGCGGCGGAAGCTGTCCCCGCCTGGCCGTTGTGGTAGTTGGTGGACCTCATGACTGCCTCCCGGGTCAGCGGATGTCCTCAAGGGTGCGGATGGCTCGGAACTGGACCGCAGCCAGCACCCCCGTGATGACGAAGAGGACCACGGACACGGCCGAGGCGAGCCCGTAGTCCGCCCCCGAGCCGCCGAAGGCGATGCGGTAGACCATGGAGATGAGGATGTCCGTGCCTCCACGGGTGTACTCCCCTGCGGCGAAGGGGCCTCCCTCCGTCAACAGCTCGATGGCGTTGAAGTTGTTGAAGTTGAAGGCGAAGGTGCTAACCAGGAGGGGGGCGACGGCGACTAGCAAGAGCGGCGTGGTGATCCGCCACGTGATCTGGAGGCTGCTGGCACCGTCTATCCGCGCCGCCTCCGTGAGGTCGGAGGGAATAGACTGCAGTGCCCCAGTACACACAATAAACATGTAGGGGAAGCCCATCCACGTGTTGGTGATGAGGACCGCGGCCCTGGCCGCCGTAGTGCTCGACAGCCACGGGACGTCAAGGTGCAGCACCTCGTTGATGAGCCCGAAGTCCTGGTTGTAGAAACTGGACCAGACCAGCAGGGATATGAACCCGGGGACCGCGTAGGGCAGCAGGAGGAGAGAGCGGTACAGCCTCTGACCGCGCATCCGGCGGTCGTTGAGGGCCAGGGCCAGCGCGAACCCGACGACAAAGGTGAGAAGGACGGACAGGAGGGCAAAGGTCAGAGTCCACAGGAAGGCCCCGAGAAACTGGGACGCCAGGTCGGAGCGGGTGAGGAGCCGTTCGTAGTTGGCAAGGCCCACGCCCTGCCTCCAGGACTGGGGGAGGCTTCGACCGTCCTTGTTGACGAAGCGCTCGGACAGCCCTACCTTCTCCACGGAGTAGACCTCGTTGGTGGCGGTGTCCGTGATGGTGTCGGCAGCCTCGTCATAGACCATCCGTCTGGTTCCCTCGAAGGCCGCACGGACCCCCTGGACCCTGATGGCGCTGCTGTCGGACACCGTCAGGGTCAGTGCTGATACGGTCTCATAGGCGTCGTTGACCTCTCGGGGACTCAGTATCGTGTAGCCCGGGGCGGAGGTGACGTACCCGTCGGTCACTGTGACCTCGGGGGCCGCCTCCCGGACAGTCTCTCCATCACCGCCGTAAAGGACTCTGCCGGTGGCAGGGTCGACCAGGAAGAGGGTGAACGGACCCTCGGAGACGCTGCCGACGGTAGCGACCGACAGGTTGTAGACGGGGGAGTTGGCAGTCTGGACCACCGAGTTGTTCGTGATGGAGGTAATAGCCTCCTCCTTGGTGCCACGGAAGCCGTCACCGAAGTTTGTGAAGGAGGTCTGGACTGTCAGGACGGCAGGTACGACAAGGAAGACTGCGAGGAAGAAGGTACCGGGGAACAGGTACTTGCCCGGGACCAGCCTGCGTGTGGAGTACAGCGCGGCTGCTGACGCGGCCGACAGGAGCACGATCACCAGCCACGTCCACATCTGGAACCGGACGAGCAGTGGCACTAGGTAGACCGTGACGGCCAGGGTCATCGATACGACGACGACACGGCCCAGGAGACCTGCCGTGGTCGTCGTCCCGGCAGGCGCGGTGGGAGCAGAGAAGGTCATGACGGTGCTGAGGGTGCTGAGGAGGTGGCTGGCGTGTGTCGGGGCAGCGCTGTGCCCTTACCCGGCCAGGGAGGAGGTGATCTGCTCCCCGGCGCTGGTCATGGTCGACACCGGGTCCGCGCCGGCGACAATGTTGGCCTGGGCCGCTGCCAGGGGCATCCACACGGCTGACATTTCAGGGATCGAGGGCATGGGGTCCGTCTGCGCGGCGAGATCGGAGAAGGAGACCATGTCCGGGTTGTCGGCGGAGAGCCGGTCTGCCAGGTCCTTCTGCGCAGGAGGGAGCTCGTTGAGGGCAAACATCTTCTCCGCGAAGGAGGAGCTGGTGGCGACGTGCGTCACGAGGCTCTCCGCGAAGGCCCTGTTCCTCCCCCTGGAGGCGACGTAGAAGCAGTTGACGCCCGCGAAGGGCAGAGCCTGGCTGTCCGGGACATCCTTGAAGCCAGGGATCTCGGAGAGCTGGTAGTCGATCCCGGCCGCCTTGATGTCAGCCAGCGCCCAGGGTCCTGAGACCAGGTAGGGAGCCTTTCCCTCCGTGAACAGGGAGATGTAGTTGTCGTCTGTCACTGACTTCTTGAGCACCCCGTCACTGCCCAGCTCTGAGATCCGCTCAGCGGCCTGAAGAGAACCCTCCTTGCCTACTCCCAGGTCATCGGGGTTGTAGGAGCCGTCCTCGTTCCTGCCGAAGAGGTACCCGCCGCCGGCGGTGTAGATGGGCTGGAGGTGGTAGGCGTTTCCCTCCTCGCCGACAGGCAGGGACAAGATGGTACCGGTGTCCGCTTCCCTGCCTGCCTCGACGAGTTCCTCGACGGACTCGGGGGCGACGACGTTTGTCAGGGACTTGTTGACGAACAGGCCCAGGGTCTCTACGGCGTAGGGGACCCCGTAGGTCTGGCCGTCATAGGTGACGGCGCTCAGGGCGACCTCGCTGATGTTGCTCCTGTCCTCCTCGCTGATCGTGACAGGAGTGATGGTCCCGTTCTGGACGAGGTTGCCGATCCAGTCGTGGGCTCCCAGCATGATGTCGGGGCCGTTACCTGCCTGGTTGGCCGTGATGAACGTGTCCTGCTGGTCGTCTGCGATCACCTGGACCGCCACCGTGATGCCCTGTTCCTCACCCCAGGCCCTGGCAGCGTCCTCGACGGAGCGCGCCTTCGGCTCGTCAGCCCAGATCACCAGGTCAGCGCTGTCGTCACGCACGGTCGCCTGTGTCGCGGCGCTACCCTCCTCGGCAGCGTCACCGGAGCCACTGCCCGGGGTGTCAGAGTCCGACGTGGAAGAGCCGGAGCAGGCTGCGACCGCAGCCAGTGTGGTGGCGACTGCTGTCAGGGCGAGGAAGGACCGTCGGGGGGGGGGGGGGGGGGGGGGACATGAGGATTCTCCTTTGAACCGTGTTCCGGGTGCCACCGGGCCTGCGGGACAAGGATAGTAGGCAGTATCACATCTGCGCAACGGTCACGTCAGCAGGCAGCCCGGATGAGGCCGCACACAGGCAGGCTGCCCCGGCACTGTCCAGAACAACGGAAACGTCATAGGACAACAAAAGACACGTTGCCCTATGACGTTTCCGTTGCCTGGCTGTAGTCCTGGGGCTGTGGGACAACCACCCCCTAGGCCACGGTGGAGGCCTCGATCCAGGTGGTTGTCGCGGCAGGGACAAGGAGGCTTCCCTCGTCCTGACTCAGCGGGGAGGAGGCTAGAAGCACCCGTGCCTCCCGGGGCAGGACCACCGGGGCGCTGGAGGTGTTGACCAGGACCAGGACCCCGCGCACCAGGAAGGTGAGGGTCTGCTGGGGGCACCACTCCAGGCCGGAGACAAAGGCCAGCGGGGCGCCGGCCAGGTCGTTCTCGCGGCGCAGGTAGGCCGCGTGGCGCACCGTGGCCACGGGGGAGCCGAACTGGGACGCCTGCTGCTGCGCCTGCTGGCTGACCAGGTCGGCCAGCTCGAGGGGGGTGCCGGGCTTGTCCTGGTCCGCCAGGGCGATCTCGTCGCCCTGGCGCAGGTAGACGGAGCCTGGTAGTGCCAGCATCATGGTCTGTAGGGCGTTAGCCCGTCGCAGCCGCTCCTTCCGGGACGCGGAGTACCAGCGCCGCCCGTCTCCCGGGGCCATCTCTGCCAGTACGACGTGTGAGGGAAGGTAACGCCAGACAGGAGGTGCCTGGAACTGGTCGTGCTCGTTGAGGGACCGGCCGAGGTGGGAGGTCAGCGACGAGGCGTCCCAGCGCACCAGGGCAAGGTAGTCGTCACGGAGGTGGTGGACCCAGTCCTCCTGGAGGTGGTGGCGCAAGGAGTCAGGGTAGTCGGTGGAGACGTCTGCCCCGATGACTCCCTCGCTCACGTAGCGGCTCACCGTGTGCCGCAGGAGGGCGAAGTAGGAGCTCAGCACCTCCAGGTCGGTCGCCTGTCTCACCTCCGGGGGCACGATCATCCCCAGGTCGATGCCGTCGGCACCTGCTGCGAGGAAGGCCTCGGCACGGCGAAGCAGGTCCTCACCCTCGGTCTCTTTACCAGTGACGATACGAGTGTCGTGCTGGACGTGCGGCCCGGTCACTGGGCCCAGGGCGCCGGAGACCCGTGCCAGGACGCGGATACCACGCTGGTGGGCGCGCTCGGTGAAGCCGACGACGGCATCCGCCTCGGTGTCGGTGTCGACCAGGCTGGGGCGCACCAGTACCGTGTCCAGCCCAAGGGAGGCGACGTGGTCAAGGAGGGGGCCGGTACGCTCCAGGTCGGTAGCCCCCAGGGCGGGAGAGGCTAGCTCGTAGACCAGTGCCTGGCGCCACCACTGGCGCGGCCCGTCATAGGGCCGGTGGATGAGCGTCGTCGTAGTCGTCACCGCTGGCGTCTCCTTCGGTCCAGTTCCTCTGGTACAGGCGCGGCCTGGGGAAAGTCGAATGCCTGTCTGTTACGGTTCTGCGGAGCACAGCGAGATGCAACGTGCCGGTGCGACAGCGTGCCGGGGCGTGAGTGCCCGCTACGCCCCCGGGACCACCGCGCCGCGGAACCCCGCCATCCTAGCCTGTCGCTGCGCTAGGTTGTGACCATGCCCGTTTGCCTGCCTCTCCCGGAGCCTTCTGAGCGGAACCTGCCACAGCCGGACGGCGAGCCATACGGCAGCCGTACGGGCTACAGCACGCACGACGTCGAGAGGTACGTCCCCGAGTCAGCCAAGAACCCGCAGCGCACGCCCTTTGAGCGGGACCGAGCCCGGGTCCTGCACTCCTCGGCGCTGCGGCGTCTGGGAGCCAAGACGCAGGTCCTGGGCCCCGCTGCTGACGACTTCGTGCGTACCCGGCTGACCCACTCCCTGGAGGTGGCCCAGGTGGGGAGGGCACTGGGACAGGCCCTGGGCTGCGACCCGGACCTGGTGGACGCGGCCTGCCTCTCCCATGACCTGGGGCACCCTCCATACGGGCACAACGGTGAGAAGGCTCTTGACCGTGTCGCGGACGGTATCGGGGGCTTCGAGGGCAACGCCCAGACTGTGAGGATCCTCACCCGTCTTGAGCCTAAGGCCCTCGACCCTGCCGGGCGCCCGGTCGGCCTCAACCTCACACGTGCGAGCCTGGACGCCGTGGCCAAGTATCCCTGGGCCAAAGGGGCGGGACCGGACGAGGGACAGAACCACGACCGCACGTACCGGGTAAAGTTCGGTGTCTACGACTCGGACCTGGAGGTGTTCGACTGGATGCGTCAGGGCGTTCCTGGCACTCGCCGGTGCGTGGAGGCCCAGGTCATGGACCTCTCCGACGACGTCGCCTACTCTGTCCACGACGTGGAGGACGCTGTCGCGCTGGGCCGCATGGACCCTGCTCGTCTCCGTCGCCCGGGTGAGGTCGAGGAGCTGGTGGAGGACACGCGGACCTGGTACGGGACCGAGGTGAGCGCGGACGCCCTGGGATCGGCCTGGGAGCGGTTGGTCTCGCAGCCGTACTGGATCGGCTCCTACAGCGGCTCGGTCGCGGACGCCGCACGCCTGAAGAACCTCACCAGCGAGCTCATCGGTCGTTTCGTGTCTGCCGTGGCCCAGGCCACCAGGGACGATGCAGGGCAGGGGCCGCTGACCCGGCACGAAGCCGATCTCGTCATCCCCCAGGACACCGCTGAGGAGATCCTCGTCCTCAAGGGGGCTGCGGTGCGCTACGTCATGGCCCCGCGGGAGCAGGAGCCGGTCTACCTGCGCCAGCGCACTATTATCTTCGACCTGGCCGAGGTCCTTATGGAGGGTGACGGCAGCGTACTGGACCCGTCCCTGCGCCCCGCGTGGGAGGAGGCCGCTGACGACGCCGGGCGACTGCGTGTGGTGGTGGACCAGATCGCCTCCCTGACAGACACCTCCGCCCGGTCCTGGCACGCCCGTCTGTGCGGCATGTTCTCCGAGGTACCGGCCTGAGGCCCGGTGTCCGGCCGGTCTGCTCCCGGCCGGACCTCCACGCCTCCACATGACGGGCGGGGTAAGGGCGGGGACGCCGTCGGCTCGCCTACGATGTCCTCGTGGCAGGACTGATCAGGCGCGAGGACATCGACACCGTGCGGGAGCGCGCCAGGATTGAGGACGTCGTCGGGGAGCAGGTGACCCTCAGGAGCGCTGGGGTGGGCTCGCTCAAGGGCCTGTGCCCGTTCCACGACGAGCGGACTCCTTCCTTCCACGTGCGTCCCCAGCTGGGCTACTGGCACTGCTTCGGCTGTGGTGAGGGCGGGGACGTCATCACCTTCGTCCAGAGGATCAACCACCTGGGCTTCGCCGAGGCCGTGGAGTACCTGGCGGACCGGTACGGGGTCCAGCTGCGCTACGAGGAGGGGGGACAGGTACGTCGGGGTGTGGAGCCTGGGACCCGACAGCGCCTCATGGATGCCAACCGTCTGGCAGAGTCCTGGTTCCAGGACCAGCTGGCGACTGCTGAGGCCCAGGTAGCGCGTGACTTCCTCACCTCGCGTGGTTTTGACCGCCGTGCTGCGACACACTTCGGGGTTGGCTACGCCCCGGCCGGGTGGGACAACCTGGCCCGTCACCTGCGTGCAGCCGGCTATACCGAGGCTGAGCTGGTGGACTCCGGCCTGTGCAGCCGCGGCGGTCAGGACGGCTCCCGCGTCTACGACCGTTTCCGGGGCAGGCTCGTGTGGCCCGTCCGCGACATCACCGGGGCCACGGTGGGCTTCGGCGCCCGGCGTCTGTCCGAGGACGACCAGGGACCCAAGTACCTCAACACCCCTGAGACCGCCGTGTTCCACAAGAGCCAGGTGCTCTACGGCCTTGACCTGGCCAGGCGAGAGGTGGCGAGGTCTCACCAGATTGTCGTGGTCGAGGGCTACACCGACGTCATGGCCGCCCACCTGTCCGGGGTGAGGACCGCCGTGGCCACCTGTGGTACGGCCTTCGGCGCCGACCACGTCCGCACGGTGCGTCGCCTGCTAGGCGATATCGACGACCCGGCCGCCGGTGTCGTGACCGGCCAGGGGCGTGCCGCCCGTGGAGGTGAGGTGATCTTCACTTTCGACGGTGATGCGGCCGGACAGAAGGCGGCACTTCGTGCCTACGCTGAGGACCAGCGCTTCGCCACCCAGACCTTTGTTGCCGTGGACCCGGAGGGGGCAGACCCCTGCGACCTGCGTATGCGCGAGGGCGACCAGGGTATTCCACGCCTGCTGGCGCGCAGGGTGCCCTTGTTCGAGTTTGTGATCCGGGCTTCGCTGGCTGACCTCAACCTGGATCTTCCCGAGGCCCGGATCAGGGGCTGCGTGCGGCCGCTCCCGTGGTCGCGGGTATCCGGGACCGTGCGCTGCGGCGTGAGTACACGCGGAGGCTGGCAGGATGGCTGGGACTGCCCGACGGCGAGGTGGTTCATGCTGTCCAGGCGGCGGAGAGGCAGCGGCCGCCCGGGAGCACCCACCGGCAGTGGCGCGCCGACGGCCAGCAGGCTCACGCACCAGCATCGTCCCGTGACGCCGCGTCCTTTGGCCGGGGGCTGCCGCCAGTTAGCGACCCTGTGGAGCGTCTTGAGCGAGAGGCCCTGGCGCTCATTATTCAGCAGCCTCAGGCCGCAGCCGGTGCCGGTGCCGACGACATCGGTGCGGACTCCTTCAGCCAGCTCACCCATAAGGCCGTCTACGAGGCAGTGGCGGCCGCGGGCGGGACTGCTGAGGTCCTGGCGCTGGAGGAGCGGGCTCGGCAGGCGGGAGCGGCGGCTGGGCAGGCGGCCCACCGTGCTACGCTGCGCTGGATCGAGCAGGTTCGGGCCGGCGCTGTGGGACTTGTCGATGCCGCGCTCACCGAGCTGGCAGTAGTGCCGTTGCCTCTGCCCACGGTGCGGGGCAAGGACGGTGAGGTGGACTCCTACGCCCTTCAGCGTTACGCCAGGGAAGTTCTCGGCTCGGTCGAGGTGATGGGGATCAACCGGCGGCTGGCCGAGCTGCGCTCGCGGCACCGTCGCCTGTCGGTCGATCAGGAGGGCTACCGGGAGGTCCTTACCGAGATCACGTCTCTGGAGCAGCGGCGTATGCAGGTGCGGCGAGGCTCGTAGGCGTCGGTCACGACACGGCAACGGGCTTGACGGGGAGGCGGACTGGACGGTCTTCCTCCCGTCAGGCATAATTTGAGCGCACGCCGCGCAGCCACAAGCGTATCCGTGTTGGTCGAGACCGTTGGGGAAGGCGAATCTCGAACCAACAAGGAGGCGTTACTTATGGTCGGTGCCTACACCCGCGGTGTTCTTTTCGTGCACTCTGCGCCTAGGGCACTGTGCCCCCATGTCGAGTGGGCAGCGGCTGAGGTCATTGGGTCACGAGTGCACCTGGACTGGACGGAGCAGCCTGCCGCCCCGGGCATGATGCGTGCCGAGACAAGCTGGGTTGGCCCAGTAGGCACAGGGACGACCCTCACGTCGGCACTGCGAGGCTGGGCGAACCTGCGCTATGAGGTGACAGAGGAGGCCAGCGCGGGGACGGATGGCGGACGCTGGTCGCACACGCCCGACCTGGGGATCTTTCACGCCCAGACCGACGTTCACGGCAACGTCGTGGTGCCGGAGGACCGAATCCGTGCCGCCCTGATCCATGCGGCTGACCCTGAGCGCATGCGTCGCGAGCTGGACCTGGCCCTGGGCCAGGCCTGGGACGACGAGCTGGAGCCCTTCCGCTACGCCGGGGCGGGTGCTCCGGTGCGCTGGCTGCACCGCGTGGGCTGACCTCTGGCGGCTGCTAGCGGTTCCTTCCTAGTTGGAACCGGGGCAGTGCGACTGGGACGAAGGAGGCGGGGTGCCTAGAGTCCCTGAGCGCGGAGCTCCTTCATGGCCTGCGCCCGGTTCTTGCGGTCCAGACGGTCCAGGTAGAGGTGACCGTCCAGGTGGTCCAGCTCGTGCTGGATGCATCGGGCCATGAGCTCCTCGCCCTCCACCACAACCTTCTGGCCGTCCAGGTCAACACCCTCAGCCTTGGCATACCAGGCACGCCGGGTGGGGTACCACAGGCCGGGCACGGACAGGCACCCCTCCTCGCCATCCTGGTCCTTGTCCTGCGAGATCTCGACGAGCTGAGGGTTGAGGACATAGCCGATGTCCCCCTCGATGTTCCAGGAGAATGCCCTCAAGCTGACACCGATCTGGTTGGCTGCCAGGCCTGCGCGCCCGTCCGCGTCGACGGTCTCCAGCAGGTCCTCCACCAGGGACCTCACTGGCGCGTTAAAGTCAGTGATCCAGTCACACTGGGTGCGTAGCACAGGGTCGCCGATCAGGCGGATGTCGCGGTAAGCCATGGGCACATCCTCGCACGACTCCGGCACGGTCCCGTATCCGGCGGGCTTTGGTACCTGGTCGGGCCGACGGACGCTGCCCGTGGGGTGAAAGTGAAGAGCGTGTCAGCCTAAGACGCCTTGGCGCGGCGTCCCTGTGCCCGAGACGCGTTACGCGACGTCGTTGCCGCATAACTGCGTGCCTGCTGCTGGAGGGCAGACCCTGCCACGACTTGTGGTTGGCTGGAAGTCGCGCGCGCAGTTCTGCCTGCGCAACTAGCCAGGCCGCGCAAGATCGTCCTCAACGCGTGGGGCCTGGCCACCGGTGTGCCGGTGCAGTGGCTGGAGACGGGGGAGGAGCCGGTTCCCGCCCCCGGGGACGACGGAGCCCCGGCCGGTGCGGGCCGGGGCTCGGGCGGGCTCCCGCGGCTGGACTCGAACCAGCAACCGTCCGGTTGCCACACAGGAGTCATCAGGGCTATCCCCAGACTCGTCCCGCTGCCCGGACGGGCCGCCCCGCTGCCCGCCGCAGCCTGACCGATACCTAGGTCTCATGAGCGCCACAATCTCCCAAAGTCACACACGCACCAGCAGACACAGGGGTAGCACTACAGGTGAGCGCCGGACGCCTCCCCGCAGGCCCCGGGTGCCGCACCTCAGAGTCGTGGGAGGCACGGACGTCCCCGGTCCCGCAGCGGGAGACCAGGAGACACCCATGACCACCTGGACCGAGGCCATCGAGGCATGGACCACCGCCATGAGAGCCGCCGGACGGTCCCCGGGCACCATCCGCGTCTACACCAACCACATGCGCCGCGTACAGGAAGCCGTACCCGCAGGCCCAGCCCAGGCCACCACCGCAGACCTACGACGCGTCCTCGCCGAGGGCGCCTGGGCGCCCGAGACAAGGAAGTCCGTACGCTCAGCCATCACCAGCTTCTACAAGTGGCTGGCCGACGAAGGCCTCACCGACAAGGACCCCTCCACGCGCCTGCCCTCCGTCTCCGTGCCAACCGCAGTAGCCCGCCCCACCCCGGAGGACGTCGTCACCCACGCCCTGGAGACCGCCGACCCGAGAGTACGCGCCATGATCATGCTCGGCGCCTACGCAGGACTCAGGTGCGCCGAGATAGCCACCGTCCACTCCACCAACTGGGACGGACAGGGCCTCTACGTCACCGGCAAGGGCGGCAGGCAGCGCTACGTGCCCGTCGTCCGAGACGACCTGCGCGCACTCCTGCACCAGGCCCAGGGCTGGCTCTTCCCCGGGAAGGTGGACGGCCACATCAGCCCCGGCTGGGTCTGCAAGCTCGTTAGCCGAGCCCTCCCACCAGGGTGGACCGCCCACACCCTGCGCCACCGCTGCGCCACCAAGATGTTCGCAGGCACCCGCGACCTCCTGTCCGTGGGCGCCGTCCTGGGCCACGCCCGCCCCGAGACCACCCAGCGCTACGTCCGCCTGCCCGACGACGCCCTGCGCAACGCCGTCACCGCAGCCGCATAGCAGCGCATACCCCTGCCCCGTTGCAGGACGATTACAGACCACACATACGGTCACGCGCCGCCTCGCGTGGTGGCAGGCTTCTCACGCCAAGATCCCTAACTTCCACAGCGAGGCCGCCGTGACATCCCCTCCCACCTTTCCTCCCCCCGCTCCTAATCCCCAGCCGCCTGAACCGCGACAGACCGGCCAGCCATACCCACCACCCGAGCTGCCCCCAGGCGCCAGGTGGAAGGGGACCCGCCGCACCGTCGTCGGCTGGGTACTAGTCGTGCTAGGAGCGCTGGCCGCATGCGGCGGCGCCGTTGGAAACTACGACCCCGAGGACGGCAACCCCCTACCAGGCGGGCTGCTGCTCATAGCAGCAGGGGCGGGTCTTATCTGGTGGGGCCGCAGGCTCAAGGAGAGACGCATCGTGGTCCTCCCCAGGAGCCGACAGCCGAAGCAGCCTCGCAAGCAGGAGGCGCCAGTACCGACCATAAGTGCCAGGCCAGCCGAGCAGCCAGCATCACAGCCCCAGAACCAACCAGACGCCTCGGTGCCTCTAAGCCGCCCTGTGGTACCGACACCAGCCCCCGCTGACACCATCCGGCCAACAGCCCCACCCCAGGCGCCTCCCGAGCCCACCCCCAGAGGAAAGATCCCAATGTTCGGACGCAAGAAGAAGATCGCCCAACTGGAGCAGCAGCTCGCCACGGGCAGCCAGGCCTACGCTGCCGCGCAGCAGGAGATAGCCCGCCTGACCGCCGAGACCCATCGACTGCTCAAAGAGCGGGACGACCTGCGGACCTTCTTCGACACCCACGGCGGCCGAGAGGTATGGGAGCACGACACCGAGCTGGACAAGGTCCGCAAGCAGATCCAGGACGGCCGCGACGATATCCAGGCCCAGAAGGACACCATCGAGGCCCTCAAGCACATCTACGAGGAGAAGAAGGCCGAGGCCGAGCGCAACCACGAGGAGGCACTCAGAAGCCTCAGGCAGAAGGACGCCGAGACCGAGCGGAAGCACCAGGACACAGTCAACCGGCTCAGGAAGGAGGAGGCAGACCTCAAAGAGCAGATCCGCCCACTGCGGATCAGGGTGCTGGAGGACAAGGCCGGGCTGGAGATGTTCAACCACCCAGCCGAGGACTCCATAGCCCTGGGCGTGGAGCTGGACAGCGTCCGCAAGCGGATCTCAGCGCTCGTCCGCTCCCAGTCCGTCGTCACCAGCCTCGACGCCACCGAGATCCCCCAGACCAAGACGTCCCGCCAGCGGCTCGCCAAGGACACCGCACGCCTGGTCCTGAGAGCCTTCAACGCCGAGGTACAGAACATCATCACCTCAGCCACCGCAGCCAACTACGAGACCAGCGTCAGCAAGATCCACAAGGCAGCAGACGCCATCGCAAAGCTCGGGAAGGACTCCGGAACCACGATCAGCCCCGCCTACGTCGAGCTGCGCCTGCGCGAGCTCAAGCTCGCCGTTGACCACCTCAAGGCCAAGAAACTAGAACGCGAAATCGAGCGCGAGCACAGGGCAGAGATGCGTGAGCAGGCCAAGGCGGAGCGAGAGCTAGAGGCAGAGCGCGAGCGCCTGGAGAAGGAGAAGCAGCACTACCTCAACGTCCTCAAGGTCGTGGAGACCCAGGGTGACGAGGAGGAGGCAGCACGCCTCCAGGAGGAGATCGTCTCCATCGAGAAGGGCATCAACGACGTTGACTACCGGGTGGCCAACATCCGCGCGGGGTACGTCTACGTCATCTCCAACATCGGCTCCTTCGGGGGGCGCATGGTCAAGATCGGCATGACCCGGCGCGTGGACCCCATGGACCGGGTCAAGGAGCTCGGCGACGCCTCGGTCCCATTCGGGTTCGACGTCCACGCCCTGTTCTTCGCCGAGGACGCCGTGGACGTGGAGAACCGCCTCCACCACTACTTCGCGGAGAGACGCGTCAACCGTGTCAACACCCGCCGCGAGTTCTTCTACGCCACCCCCGCCGAGGTCCGCGACGCCCTGACCAAGATCGCGGGCAACCTCCTGGAGTTCACCGAGAAACCGGTGGCGGACCAGTACCGGCAGAGCCTCCAGATCGCCGCTAGCACGACGCAGGAGAAGGAGGACCCTGCCAGCCAGGCACCATGAGCCGCACCAGCAGGAGCGGGTGGGACTGCTCTTAAAGAGAAGGCCCGGGCCGGGGAGAGCACCCCTGGCCCGGGCCTTCTGTGTGTACAGCAAAAGACCCCCGGCAGCCTGTGCGGCGCAGGGGGTCTACTGCGTACCGAGCACGACGCGGAAAGTACCGAGAACCGTCCTGGTAGAATCGTCTACGTGAGGTCCCGCTACCAACGTGCCTCACGTAATCACTGGACTAACTCGTCAGGAGGATCGTGAACGATAACTATGCCATGTTTGCTCTTGTGGTGGGAGAGATGATCAACTCTCCTGAACCTACGGTAGCAGTGCTTCTGCTGCTGCTCATACTGTTGTGGCGAGTGTCGTCAGTCACAACACCGTGGCTGTCGATCAGGTTCCGCGACTAGGCGCGACAAGAACAAAAGAGGCCCCTCGCCCACCAGGAGCGTGGTAGGCGAGGGGCCTCTCTCTGTGCGGCGGGTCTACAGGGTGGTGTCCACGGGGGACTCCAGGCCGTCGACGAGGACGGACAGGCTGGTGTGCTCGGGTGGTACCCACTCCGGGCGTGCAGCCCAGGTGAGCGTGGACTCCAGGGTGGACAGGTCGGCCTCCCACACGCCGGTGGGTGAGGACGGCCCCGTGGACTGGAGTATGCGTCCGCCGCCGAGGTAGATCGCTGTGTGGTACACGTTGCCGAAGTACGGGCGCAGGCTGCGCGCCCGTACCCGCTCCCACGTGGACTCGGGGTCGTGCTGGGAGAAGAACAGGACGTCCCCGGTGCGCAGAGTGGTGGTGTCCTCGACCAGCCAGAGGCGGCCGCGCCGCCAGAAGTGGTGAGCGCACCTGTGAGCCTGCCAGATAGGCGCCCGGTGGGGCTCCAGCCCGAGGGGTGAGTACCAGCCAGTCCGCTTGTTGACGTCCTGGACGTAGGTGGTGGACTGGTACTCCCAGCCAGCGAGGACCATGCCCACCAGGTGGGAGCAGGTGATCGGCATGGGTGTCGTCGTGGTCGAGTGGACCGGGGTGGGTGACAGGCCCGGCCCCCTGCGGGTGGCGTCCCACACCAGGGACGTGCCGCCCTCGTCCATGAACGTCCTGGCACGGTGGACCATGTCGGTCACGGCAGCGGTGTGCGCCGCCGGGGCGGGCTGGTGGGCAGGCCGATGGGCACGGCCCACCTCTCGTCCCCGTGGGCACCGAGGTCAGGGCCACCGGCCCCGGCGGCAGGTCGTGCCTGACCTCCCAGGTCATGCCCCGCCGTCGGTCGCGGACCCCCACCCCGCAGTCACCGCAGTGAAATGGCGTCCAGACAGGTCCATGAGGTCGGAGACGTTCCACAGGTCCTCCACCACCGGCGCCCCCGGCTCGGCCTGGTCGGCCGCCCCGGGTATCGGGTGACGAGCGACAGGTCCGGGGTGCCCGCAGGGAGGGGTTCCTCGGCAGGCAGCCTGAGGACCACCGGGGCGGCCTGCGGGGCGGCTCCACCTGCTCCACGGTCGTGGTCACCCGGTAGGTGCCCCGGCGACGGCCACCTCACCAGTCACGGCCGCCGGGGCGGCCGCAGTACCCGTACCAGTAGTAGTCACTGTCCTGTCTCCTCCAGCACCAGCAGGCGCCGCTCCACCCGGGCCTGCCAGTCGTCGTCGTCCACCACGTGCAGCTCCAGGCGCTGGCCGATCTCGTCCAGCCGCCTGGCAGTGACCTCCTGGGTGTGGAGCAGGATGTCCACGCCCTGCATGATCCGGTCCAGGTCGTCACGCAGGTGGGTGTTGTGGTTGTTGCTGATGCCCTCACGGGCGGCCTCGGACGAGGCGGCCGCGCGCTCAGCAGACGCGGCCGCCTCGTCGAGCTTGCGGTCCTGGCGGGAGGAGCGGGTCAGCAGCCCGGCCACGGCGCCGATGATCGCCGCTAGCCCGCTGGTGACCGCAGTGACCCATAGCGGGTCGCGCCACACCGGGTGCAGCACTTCAGCCGCCGCCGCTGCTGCCAGCAGCTCCACCGGGCTCAGTCCTCCACCACCGGCAGGACATCGGCACCGCCGCCGCGCACCTGGGCGACGTCGGCCGACACCGGGTCAGCCAGGCTGGTCAGCACGCTGATGACCACGGCGGTACCGGTGACCCCCAGCGCGGAGGCCCAGTCCACGTCGGTCAGGACCGTGCCCGTGGTCATCAGGGCCAGCATCGCCTGAGCCCCCGTCTTGAGCCCACGCTCCAGGACACCAGCCCAGAAGCTCCCCTCGCGTAAACAGACATTATTTTCTCCTTTTCTCTAGGCGCCCCTGGTTATCTCTAACTCAGGGGCGCTTATCTCTGCGCTTATCTCTGTGGTCGCACGAGTCGCGACCGGGGTGGTGCTCATGCACACCTCATGTACACGTCATGCACATGAGGTGTGCATGACGTGTACATGAGGGAATTCAGCCGCCCAGGCGGCCCGCGCGCAGGCGGGTCTGGAGAGCTGCCGTGGTGTCACCGTCGATCCGGGTACCCGCAGGCAGCCGCAGGTAGGCGCGCAGCGCCCTGGCAGTCGCAGGCCCAGCGATGCCGTCCGCATCGACCCTCAGGACCCCCTGAAGTGCCGCCATGGTCACGGACCCCTTCGGGGACCGGACGAGCTCCCAGGAGTCGCGCTTGCAGGAGATCAGCGTCCCGTCAGTCTTGCGGGCCTGGTCCTGGGAGGAGATGATCCCGTCGCGGGCCGACAGTCCCAGGACGGTCTGGAGGGCCAGGGTCGTGGAGGCCCCCCAGATGCGGTCCACTATCAGCGCGCCGCGCCTGTCGAAGCCCGACTGGGTGTCAACCTTTGGCGCGTTGGTGGCGGCGGTGCCGTCGTATGCGGGCCGGACGATGGCGCATACGCTGCTGCCCCTGGCCCGCCTGTAGACGCCACCGCCGTTGGACTGCGAACCAACCGACCCCTTCGACGTGTTTCCCTCAATCGTCTGGTACCCGCCGCGGATACGCTTCTCGATCAGGCCAACATGGTCTGCCACACCGTCGGCGTTCCAGTCGAAGAAAATCATGTCGCCGGGCTGACCGTTGCCGGTAGCGACACTGCGGCCAGCGCGCTGGCCCGCCTGGATGCCGTAGGGGCAGTACGCAAAATGACCCCCCGGCGGGGTCATCTCCACCTGCTCCAGCACCCAGGACACGAACATCGCGCAGTAGGGCACTCCAGTGGTACCGAAGTAGGCGCCGAACAGGGAGGCGTACCACCGCCCGTACTTCGTGCCAGCCTCAGGATCAGCCCACCGGGTGTAGCCGATCTCCCCGGCGGCCACGCGAAGCGCGTCACTGGCCCGGGCCATAGTCGATCACCTCCACCTCGGCGATATCGGCCGGACCGTCCGCAAAAGCGGGCTGGTCCCCGGCAACCAGGTGGACGGCCTCCGGGTCATCCAGGTGCACAGGCACAGGACCCGCGACGCCTTTGATTTCTGTGTCTGCCATCAGGCAGGCTCCTTCCTCTGAGAGGGCGTGGGTAAGGGACTGCCCCCGTCACCGTGACCGGTGCGGGGGCAGGGACTGAGAACCGGGAGCAGGGAGGGCTACATCTCCTTCAGGGAGAACGCGCCGCGAATAACTCGCACCCTCCCTGACGTGAGGAGCTGTCGGGCGCGAAGCTGGACCACGTCACCGGCCTGCAGGTACAGCGGGATGCTCCCGATAGGCATCCCGACCTGCGCCGTCGTGGAGACGATCAGCGACGTGAAGTGCTGCGGCCCCGCGCCGGTGGCCCCGTTGACAGCAGCACCGACGTCCACGCGCGCGGTGTCCGACGACGACGCGCTGACCAGCAGGTACCCGCCGACCTCGTAGAGGCTCGTCCGAGGGGGGATGAACGCGGTGCCTCCCTTCATGCCCCCACGGACCCTGATGCCGCTGCCCCCACCAGGCACGAGGGCCGACCACTGCCCAGTGGTCAGCCCGTAGTCGATGTCGCCCGTCATCACACCGGCAGCGGACTCACGGACGTAGCGCCACACGGACCCGTCCCAGACCCCTATAGCCTCCCAGTCCGTGCGCCACACGTAGACAGGGTGCTCCGCGTCCACGGGTATCCCTCCGCCGTCAGGGACGCCACGTACCGGGTCGCCTCAGCCAGCGACGAGACCGTCCGGATCGACGGGATAGACGCGGACAGGTCGAGTATCGACTGGCGGGAGGCGGGGTCGGTGCCTGCGGGCACTGTGTGGCCCGGACGTCGGTGTAGCTCACAGGTCCTCCTCGTAGGAATCAGTGTCATCAGCGGTCATGGCCTCAACGAGCTCCATGACCTCGACCATGAGGTGCTCGTGCCAGAACACGTGGCCTGCGACGTCGGCGACCACGGTCCCGCACAGGGGGCACACCGACCAGCCGCCGCTCACCTGGCCACCTCGTAGGTAAGTGTTAGTGCCATGGACCCGCCCAGGCCGCTGACTCCCCCGTAGCCGCTGCCGACCAGGGCCAGGCCGGTCCCGGCGAGGAGGCCCTCAGCCAGGGGGGTGACGTCAGCGACGGCGGGGGTGGTGCCCGTGACCGTGGCGGTGACCGTGGGGCCGGTGGGGGAGGGGCCGGTACTGGTGCGCTCGGCCGCCTGGACGACGACGTCAAGGTGGGCGCGGGACCCGTTGCCGACCAGGACCAGGTCCGCACTGGTGACCCGGGCAGCCTCCAGGGAGGTGACGGCGCGCCCGTAGTCGGCCAGGCCGGCGAGCGGGCCGGAGGCGCCCTGGGAGCCCTGGTAGAGGTCCGAGCGGCCGCCGTAGCGGTCGAGGTTCCACTGGTCCCACCCACGGTCGTCGCGCCACGTCCCCGTCCACGACGGGGTGACGGTGGTGGTGAACACGGTCGGCTCCGCCTGCGGGGCCTCGGCCTCCAGTGCGCCCACGGGGGCGGGCGCGGGGCCGAGGACGTGGACGGGGCGTCCCGTAGCGGTGTCCATGAGGACGTAGGCGGTCTGGACCCCGGTCCACACAGACGCGGTCGCTGGTAGGGGGACCGGGTCGGAGCCAAGGACACTGACCGAGACCGTGGTCCCGCCCCCGGAGACCCCGGACACCACGCCGACCACAGTGGCTGACCGGTCCGCCCCCGCCCGGGGCACCGGGTCGGTGGGGACGCTGTCGAGCAGGTCAAGGACACGCACCGCTACCACCCCCTCGTCCTCTCGCGGCCACGGGGGTCAGGCCCCCTCCACCTCGACGTCGGTGCGGGCAGTGCCCTCGTGGGTCAGGGGTATCTCCACCGCGCTGACCCGGCCCCACACCTGGGTGGGGGCGGAGGCGGTGACGTCGCGGGTGGACAGGAGCACGGGGTCGTCCAGGCCGACCGAGGGGTCGGGCGCGTGCTCGACGGGCACCGTGGTAGCCCGGCGGACCGAGGAGGCCAGCATCGTGCGGGCAGTGGCCACGGCGACGGGACGGGAGGTGACCAGCGGGGAGGAGAAGAACCTCGTCACCACCCCGTAGGCCCCGTGCACCGACAGGGGGCCGTGCTCCTGCTCGGCGACGGCCTGGAAGGTCGGCTGGCCCTCGTCGTCGCTGTCCTGGGCGCGCGCCACGACCCGGTTGTAGACCTGGGTGCGGTCCCAGGAGGACCTCACGCCGACCACGGTGCCGTCCTGCCCGTCGGTGAGCACCCGCTCGGGGGGAGTGGTGACCTCGTCCAGAGGGGGCAGGAGGTAGAGGACCCCGTCCCTGCCCTCGCGCAGGCGGGCGGGCCAGGCGTCCGCGATCTCGTAGAGGGCGTCGATACGCGACTCCCCCCACGACATCGACGTCGGGCACCACCGGTTCACCAGGGCCTTGTCGATGACCAGGCCCATGTGCCCGGCCAGCAGGCGGCGGGCCTCGGAGGCCACCGACCCTCCCGGCCTGGGGACCACGACCCTGGTCAGCCGGTCCTCCTCCACCCGGTGCAGCAGCGACTTCCCGGTCACCGACACGGTCCCGGACCCCACCTCGGTGGAGGTGACCAGGAACTGGCCGCCCGGGTAGGAGTACTCCGCGCCGTCCACCAGCGAGACCACCGTCAGCACCACGCGCAGGACCTGCCCGCAGCAGGCCAGGGGAGAGTCCCACCGCACCGGCGCCCAGTCACGCTCGTCCTCCAGCGCAGAGGCCGCACCCGTGCGCGGCACGGTCAGGGACAGGGACCCCTGCACCTGCTGGTCAGTGGTCCACGACACCGACCCCCCGGCCACGGGCACCTGCCCCAGCCACCGCGACCCCAGCCAGGAGTCCACGCGCGCACCGTAGGAGTACGCCCCCGACAGGACCTCCGCAGGGATCACGCCCCCTCCTCCTGCCACACCACCCGGTCGAACCGGTCCCACGACAGACCACGCGCACCCAGGCCGTCCCAGGTCATGCCTACCGCGTCAAGGTCGTCCCACACAGAGACCGCCAGCAGCGTGCCCGGCTGGGGCACCGACACCAGGGCACCCTTGATCTGCCAGGACCGCTCGGCCACGTCCAGGCGGGCGGCCCGGGCGTGCGACACGCTGGTGAGGACCATGACCGTCACCAGCGGCACGTCGCACGCTCCCCGCTGGCACTGGTAGCACCAGCGGGGGTTGTGGAACAGGGCCACCGGCACGGGCCTGGCCGCCAGCGCGGCCAGGCCCCGCGTGTGCACCGGGGTGGTACGGGCGGTCAGCGAGACCGTGCCCGCACCCATGGCCGGGGCCATGACCGCCACAGGCGTGGGGCGCCCCGGCACCTCATGAAGGGTGACCCGCTGGTCGGTCTCACGCTCGTCACCGCCCTGCCACAGCAGGTCAACAGCAGACCCACCGGTGACCTCGGTCAGCAGCGAGCGGCCCGACCAGGGGCGCACCACCGGCTCTGAGGCCGCCAACCCGCCGTCCCAGGAGACCCGGTAGACCACGGGGGTGTTGACCGGGGCCAGGGCGTCACCCAGGACCAGCTGGGAGCCGCCCCAGGTACGCGAGCCGCCCCGGACCGGCCACGACTCACCCCTGGCCGTCCCGGTGACCGTGATAGCGGCACCGTCAGGGACGGTCCCCGCCTCCACGACCACCTGCATGACCGGGGCCTGCCCAGCCGGAGCCCTCACCACTAAACCCACCGCGCTCACCCCCTCACAGGACTCAGCGGGCGCGCCCAGACAGCGCCTGACGGGCACGGGCGACACCAGCAGCCACGACCTCCACGTGGGAGTCAAAGCCCCTGGTGTCGTCAACAACGAGACTCACCCTCGCCCCGTCCAGGGCTCCCGCCAGGTCAACCCCACGCGCCGCGAGCGCTGAGACAGCGTCCCACTGGGGTCCGGTGAGGACCGCCTCGGGTCGGCGGGTGAGGTTGACGGCGGTGGTGAGCCCTGGTGGCAGGACGCCCCCGGCGTCGTACTTGCGGCCCCCGTAGCGCCCGACCGAGGGGGACCCCCAGATGGCGGTCTCCCGGCCGGACAGGCCTGCCCGGGGCTCCTCGACCATGGAGTTGCCGCCGGAGTAGATGGCGACGTGCCAGGCTGGTCTGCCCCAGAAGAGGAGGTCTCCAGGGACCTTGGCTCCCCAGGCGACGGGGGCGGAGCCGGACTGGTACCCGGCTGCGGTCAGGCGGGGCCATCCCCAGCCGAGCTGGCGGGCGGCCCAGTAGACGAGCCCGGAGCAGTCCAGCCCTGGCGGGATGGAGCTTCCGCCCCACACGTAGGGGACGCCGATGGCCTTGCGGGCTGCGGCGACCAGGCCGGTGGCCGGGCCGCCTGCCGCGCCGCCTGCTGAGGTCTCGGTCCCCTTCTTGAACCAGCTCCTGATGCTGGACCACCACTTCTTGGGCACAGCCTTGACCGTCTGCGCCCAGAGGTCGGGGCCGAGCTGGTTGAGCAGGGCGTCGGCTGGCTTGGTGACCAGGTTGGTGACGGCTCCCAGGGGGTCGGACAGGATGTCCGAGACGGCGTCGGCGGTGTCCTTGACCCAGGAGACGGCTGAGGAGACGGTGTTCTTGAGGCTGCCCCAGATGCCTCCGTCGGCGAAGGCCACCTGGCCCCGGCGCGACCCGGTGTCCCGACGGTGGCCAGGCCTGCCCCACGGGCGGAGTTGACGGCGTCCAGCCACCTCTTGCCGCCCAGGGCGCGCAGGGCGTCGGGGCGGATGATCCCCTCCCCGCCGGACAGGGCGA
Source organism: Actinomyces lilanjuaniae (assembly GCF_003606385.1). Classification (NCBI taxonomy): domain Bacteria; kingdom Bacillati; phylum Actinomycetota; class Actinomycetes; order Actinomycetales; family Actinomycetaceae; genus Actinomyces; species Actinomyces lilanjuaniae. Next base: position 1,329,783 of record NZ_CP032514.1, read on the forward strand.
TGGCCCCGCCCCGTCGGGGGAGTAGAAGTGGTAGACATCCTTTCCCGGGTGTAGCCGGGGGTCATGGTCTGGCCCCACAGGCCGCCTGTGGCGTACCCGGGGATGGGGCTGACCGAGGGCAGCCGCAGTGACAGGCCCACCTTGGAGGCGACCGTGTCGAACATCTTCTTCACGCCGTCGCGGTAGACGGTGTTGATCACGAAGTTCACGGGCCGGGCGGCCGCGCCCCTGACTGCGTCGAACGCCTTCTGGACCGTGGTCCTGAAGGTGCTGAACGCGTTGCCGACGATACGCACTGCGGTCCTGAGCCGGGGGAAGACGGTGCCGGTCAGGAAGCCGACCACGGTGGAGACCACTGTGCGTATCCCGTTGAACGCGGGGGTGACCACGTTGTTCCACAGCCAGGACACCACCGTGCCGACCAGGTTGACCGCGGTCCTGAGCCTGGGGAAGACGGTGCCGGTCAGGAAGCCGACCACGGTGGAGACCACTGTGCGTATCCCGTTGAACGCGGGAGCCACCACGTTGTTCCACAGCCACGTGACCACCGGGGCGACCACGTTGGTGATGAACGCCCGCAACGCGGCCAGCGAGGGTCTGACCACGTTGTTCCACGCCCAGGACACCACCGTGGCGATCCCCCGGAACGCGGGGGCCACTACGTTGTTCCACAGCCACGTGACCACCGGGGCGACCACGTTGGTGATGAACGCCCGCAACGCGGCCAGCGAGGGTCTGACCACGTTGTTCCACGCCCAGGACACCACCGTGGCGATCCCCCGGAACGCGGGGCCACTACGTTGTTCCACAGCCACGTGACCACCGGGGCGACCACGTTGGTGATGAACGCCCACATGGCGGCCAGTGACGGCTTGACCACGTTGTTCCACGCCCAGGACACCACCGTGGCGATCCCCTGCCAGGCGGGTACCACCACACCGGTCCAGAAGGAGCTCACAGCAGGGCGAGGGTGCCGGTGACCCACGTCCACATGGCCGACAGGGCCGGGTAGATCACGTTGTTCCACGCGTCAGACACCGCCGAGGAGATCCCCTGCCAGGCGGGTACCACCACACCGGTCCAGAAGGAGCTCACAGCAGGGGCGAGGGTGCCGGTGACCCACGTCCACATGGCCGACAGGGCCGGGTAGATCACGTTGTTCCACGCGTCAGACACCGCCGAGGAGATCCCCTGCCAGGCGGGCACCACGACACCGGTCCAGAAGGACTGCATCCCGGGGGCGAGGGTGCCGGTGACCCAGTCCCACACCCCGGAGGCGGCGGACCTGACGGCGTCCCACGCGCCCTGGACGACCTCCCGGAAGGTCTCGGACCTCTGGTAGGCCATCACCAGGCCCGCGCCAAGCGCCACCAGGGCGGTGACCACCAGGCCGACGGGGTTGGCGCGCAGGACGACGTTGAGCGCCGCCTGGGCCACCGACCACGCCCTGGTCACGAGGCTGACCGCCAGGACCGTGCCCTTCCACAGCACGAGGGCGCCCACCAGGACCCTGACCACGGACTCGTCGGCCAGCAGCGCGGAGGCCAGGCCGACCGCCCACGACAGCAGCGGGGCGCCGACGAGGACCACGGCCTCCAGGACGGAGGCCAGGACCGGCAGGATGCTGGACGCCATGTCGGCCAGGACCGGGACGAGCACGCCCAGGGCGGACACCAGCCCGTCACCGACCTGGGCGACCAGGTCCACCAGGACCGGGGCGAGCACGCCCAGCAGGCGGGTGAGCACTGGGACCAGGTCCGTGGCCAGCTCGGCCAGCGGCGGCACCACCGCGGTGACCACCCCGGCCAGGGCGTCACCGAGCACGCCCGCCAGGTCGCCGACGGCACCCACGAGCACCTGCGCAGGTCCGGACAGGCTGGACACGACCCCCAGGACCACCCTGAACGCCCCGCCCAGCGCCGAGCGCAGGGCGGGGGAGGCGGCCACCAGGGCGGCGACGGTCCCGGCGACCAGCCCCACCGGGCCGGAGACCGCTGGCAGCAGCCTGCCGATCAGCGGGAGGCTGGCAGCCCACGAGGACAGTATGCCCGCGCCCGCCCCCAGGGCAGGCAGCAGGACACTGACCAGCGGGCCGGTACCGATCTCGGACAGCAGCCCGCCCAACTTCCTGGCATGGGAGGCGACGGTGGCCATGAAAGGCCCGGCCACCGCCTTGAGCCGCTCGGCCCGGGCCGTGACCCGCCCCTCCAGGACCGACCCGACCTGCTCCAGGACCGGCTTGACCCTCTCGGTGACCTGGTCAGCGAGCTCGATGACCGCGCCGAGGGAGGCCCTCACCGCAGGCATCACCGGCCTGAACGCCGCCTCGCCCATACGGGACAGGGCGGCGTAGGTGTTGGCCACCGCCCCACGGACCGTGTCCGCCGACGCCAGCGCCGCCCCCGCCGAGTTGGCCTGGACCGCCTTGAGGAAGTCGTCGGCCGAGACGAGCCCGGCGGAGATGTCCTCCTGGATCTGGGCCAGGGACACCCCTGCCTCCTCAGCCAGCCACTGGAACACCGGGATGCCCCGGTTGGCCAGCTGGTACATGTCCTGGGTCTGGACCTTGCCCTTGGACATGACCTGGTTGAAGACCAGGCCGACGTTGTCCAGGGAGTCCCCGGACAGGGTCGCGACGTCAGCGATGGAGGACAGGTAGGAGGTCAGCTGCTCGCCCTGCTCCACCCCTGCGGCCACGGCGGTAGCGGCCACGGTCGCGGCGTCACCCAGGCCGAAGGCCGTCCCCCGCACCGACTCCAGCGCGGAGTCCATGATCGAGGACACCGACGCGGCGTCGTGCCCCAGGCCCTTGAGCTTGGCCTGGGCGTCCTCAATGTTGAGCGCCCTGCTGATACCGCCCCTGAGGGCGAGACCTCCAACAGCGGCGGTCACCGCCCCAAGACCCGTGGCAGCGGCCCCGGCCAGGGAGGAGAACGCCTGGCCCAGGTGGGCGGTGACCGCCCTGGCGGCCGAGGCGGCGGACGGGGCCAGCTGGCTCAGGTGGCTCCTGGCGGAGGAGACCGCGCTGGCCACCCGGCCGAAGGCCGTCACGGCTACCGGCCCCAGGCGGGAGCCGATCTGGGAGGCGGCCGAGACGGCCCTCTGCCCGAGCTGGCTCACCAGACCGCCCACCTTGCCCAGCCGCTCCCGCAGCGGGGCCGTGGCCGAGGCGATCCGGGTGAACGCCCCGGCAAACGGGGCAACCATGTCCACGGCCCTGCCACCCAGGGTCCTGGCCGCCTCACCCGCCCAGGACAGGTGCCCCCTGAGCGTGGAGGTCGCAGCAGCCAGCCGCCCGAGGGCACCCTGCCCGGAGACGATGCCGGAGCGCATCTCCTCCAGGCCGGAGCGCAGGGACCTCACCCCAGAAGCCACGCCCTCGACGTCGCCCCGGGCCGCAGCCCTGAATATCTGCACGCCCCCGCCCACGGCCTGGCGCAGGCCGCTGACAGCGGAGCGCAGCCCAGAGACACTGCCGACCTGCTTGCTGGTCTCGCTGCTGGCCCTCTGCGTGGCCCGGGCCAGGGCGTCCTGGGCCGTCCGCGACTTGACAGTCGCGTCGTCCAGGTCCCTGCGCGCCCTGAGAAGCGCGCTCTCAGCCTGGTCAGCCTCCCGGTCAGCCGCTGCCACCAGCTCCCGGGCACGGGCGAGACCGGCCTCGCCGTCCGCTATCCCCTGAGCGTCCCCGTTAGCCCGGGCATCAGCCAGGAGGTCCTCCTCAATAACCACCCTCCGGGTCGCCTTGACCTCGCCCTCCCGGGCGGCCTTGACCCTCTGGGTAGCCTTCTCCACCGCCTCCTGGGCGGAGACGACCGCACGCCCGGCGTCGTCGGCCTCCCGCCTCAGGCGGGGCACCGACTTCCCGAAGGCGTCACCGATGTCGTTGGCGACCTTCTCACCCAGGGAGGAGGACGTCTTCCGGAAGGACTCCGTCAGCGCCTTCCCACCAGCCTGCCCGGCGGAGGGCATGCCAGAGGTGACCTCTGACCTCACGCGGCTGGAGAACCCCCTCAGGGAGGGGATGACGTCAACGTAGACCGACCCTGCCTGGTAGGCCACGACACACCACCCCCTCACCGGGCTCCACCTCGGGCACGAGCACCCTCGCCCCGACGGGACGAGGCTCAGCGGCTGGCCAGCGCGTGCGGCGTCATCTGGGCAATCACGTCCTCAAGGGAGGCGACCTGCTGGCGGGTCATCGCCTCGTCGACAAGCGACACCGGGTGAGGGAACCGCACCTTCCTCGCACCCGCGAGCGCGGCGACGAGGTCGTAGAGGGCGGCGACGGCGGCGACCTCGGGAGTCCACTCCCTGAGGGACAGGCCCCTGGGCCGCTGCTCGTCGCTGGTGTCGTCGCTGTCCTGGGCGGCCAGCATCATGGCGGCGATCTCCTCCGACACCTGCGGGTCGCGGACCATGGCGTCCCAGGTGCGTGACTCCGGGGGCAGCTGGTGGACCAGGTCGATGATCTGGCGCCACCGGTGGTCGCGGGCCGATGCAGCCAGGTCCACGCCGTAGTAGGAGTGGAGGTCGGCGCGGACCTGGGGCCGGAACCGGGTCAGGCAGGTGAGGAGGAGCCGTCTTCCCCCGGTGTGCCGACCGCCTCCTGGTAGTACTCCATGAGGGAGCGGATCAGGGCGGCGACCGTGCGCATGGAGGGTCGGGCCTCCTTGAGGAGGCGGTAGTCCTCCTCGGACAGCCAGGACTCCAGCAGGGACCGCATGGAGGGGAGGCCTCCGCTGTCAGCCGCCTCGACCTGGGTGATGATCGTGTCCGCCTTCTCGAAGGGCAGGTCGTTGATGTCGGGGAAGGTGATGAACTTGGAGGCTCCGACGCCGACCCGGAAGGGCTCCCGTGTCGTCTCGTTCTCCAGGGAGGAGAGCCTGGACAGGTTGGTGCTGATCGTGATGCTGTCGCTCACTGGTGCTGCTCCTCCCGGTCCTTCCTGGCAGCCGTCTTGTCAGCCGGGGCCTTGGCGGGTGCGGAGCCGACCACCGCCGAGGCGGGCCTGGAGGTGCCACCGTCGTCGGTCTTCTTCCACCCCTGGGCGCGCAGGGTGACCTCCTCCGCAGGGACGCTGGTCTCGATGGTGAGGGGCTCCTTGATCCCGCAACGGTCCTGGTGAACCTGGTCATGACTGTCCTCTCCTTTGGTATCCGTGGTTACGCGGCGGCGTAGCCGAGGGCGTCCTTGTGGCGGACCGGGCCGGTGCCGCCGAGGTAGTGGCGGCAGGGGTGCCCAGGACCGGGTCGGTGAAGATGTCCAGGGTGACCTGGGCCTGTACCGCGTCGCTGGAGTTCCACGTCTCCTCGGGCACCTCCGCGAGCTTGACCAGCGGGTAGCCGCGACCGACGAGCCACTGGTCGGAGGCGGGGCCGTCCTTGGAGACGACCAGGGCGCGGAACTCCTCCTGGTCGGGGACCGGCATCTCGTCGAAGACCACCGCGCCGGAGGCCGCGTCCTGGGTGACGGTGGACAGGTCCACCCCGTAGATGAGCTGCTGGAAGTTGCGCTTGAGCGTCTCGTAGGCGGTGAACTGGATGGACTTGGCCACCTTGGTGATGTCGGTACGGACCGGCTCGATGTAGCCCAGTGCCTCGACCTCCTCCTTGGAGGTGTCGGAGCCGAAGGTGTACCCGTCAGGGGTGACGAGGCCGACGGGCCACCACGCCTCGTCCAGCTCCCTGAGGCTGGTGGGGCCGTCCATGATGTCCTCGGGCATGTCAGCCGTCGTGGGGGCCAGGAACATGATCGCGGCCTTCGTCTTCCTGACGAGGTTGCGGTTGTCCGCAGCGGTCTTGAGCGCGTCAAAGGTGGGAGCCATGGTGTGGTGTCCTCTCGGTGCTGGCTAGTCGGTAGTTCTATGGACGACACCGACTACCATCGAACAGGTGTCCATGGTGTCGGTGAAGGGCTTGAACGTCGGCAGAGACTCCACCCTCACCTCGTCGACGTACCCGGCGACCGTGTCGTGGGGGCCGCCCGCGAGCGCGGCCAGGGCCTTCTCGGCGAGGGTGGTGGCTGTCGGGGTGTCGGCGGGATCGTCGGTGGTGGGCGCGGGGGCGTAGACGGTGATGCCGACGCGGTCCATGCGGTCGATGTCGGTGAGGGTGCCGCCGCCCGCGTTGTAGACGTGGGTGACGGGCAGGTCCTGGGCGAAGTCGCGAGTGAGGTGGGCTGCGGTGGGCAGGTCGTGGGCCTCCAGGTGGGCGCGGACCATGGCCACGGGGTCAGCTGTCACGGTGATCTCCTCTCCTGGTAGTGGCAGGGGGCTATGAGCGGGCGGTGCGGGCTCCGGCCAGCCCGCCCAGGACGTGGCGCCCGGGCACGACGAACTGGTAGTAGGTCGTCGCCGACGCCGCAGGGGCCACGGCGCCGAGGTGGCCGAACTCCACGGGCGCGGCGTGGTCGGCGGTCATCTCCACGCGCGCCCCGGCCCGCGCCTCGGTGCCCGCGCGGCCGCGATGGACCACCGTGGCCGGGACGGCCTGCACAGAGGCGCGCAGCGCCCCGGAGACCGCTGGTGCTGCTTCCTGGACGACGGGGACCATGTCCTGGGCCGTGGCGAGCACGGCCGCCCCTACGGCGGGGGAGGCCAGGAAGGCGGCCAGCCCCTGGTGGTCGGGCACGTACCTGGGACCAGACACAGCCGACCACCCCCCAGGTCCTCGTCGTGGTGGCCTAGCGGGCTCTGCGCAGGGACACGACCACGCCCAGGGGCCACGAGCCGGGCTCGCCGGTGACGTCCCAGTCACCGGCCAGGGGGTGCCCGGCGGGCACCACCACCCGGTCGGTGGGGGCGACCACCGTGCCCGGCGGGGCGTAGAGGCGGGCCTGGTCGTCGGTGAGGGTGCCCGGGACGGTGGAGGTCGCGCGGGGCTCCTCGGAGGAGGAGAAGGTGACCGCCACACCGGGCAGGACACGCTCCTGCCCGGGACGCAGCCGACCCTCCCGGTCGCGGCCGGGACCGGACACGACGGTGACCGTGGTGCGCCACCAGCGGGGGATGACCCTCAGCCAGTCCACGGGGGAGCCCACCCCCTCGGCCTGCCGGGAGCGGAGAACACCTGCTGGCGGCGCCTCCTGATGCCCAGGGCGCGCATCTCCTCGTCACTGATGTAGAGGCCCCCAGGGTCGTCACCACCGAAGGTAACGCTCCTGGTGAGCGGGCCGGTGGTCTCGCTGGAGGTGCGTATCCTCTCCGGGTTGGAGACCACGCGCAGCACCATGTCCACGACGACGTCGCGGGCGGTGGAGGCCAGGTCCGGGTCGGTGGCCAGGCGGGAGGCCAGGCGGCGGTCCAGGCCGAGCAGGCGGCGCGTGGCCCGCCCGACGAGCCTGGTCAGGGCCTCCTCACCGGGGAGGTCCTCGACGTCGAGCAGCCACGCGTCACGCACGTCCTGCGCCTCAGCCAGGACCGGCATCACCATCGTCATCCTCCTCCGGGTCGCGGTCGGCCTCGTCGGCCAGGACCATGAGGATGTCTGCCTTGCTCCTGGCAGCCCCCAGGCTGACGCCCTGGTGGGCGGCCCAGGCGCGCAGGTCAGCGACGGTCCACGACTGGTCGGGCACCGGCAGCGTCCCCGGAGTAGCGGGCGGGGTGCTGGTGTCCTCGTGGGCACCGGGCTCCCAGCAGGCGGGGTTGGTGATCAGGGCCGCCTCCTGGGCGGAGGGGACCGTACCGGCCGGGAGCATGAGGCTCCCGGCCCGGCCGTGGACCACCACGTGGGTAGCCAGGCGGCGGCCCACCGGTCACAGCACCTTCGCTGCCATCGCGAGGTTCGCGTTGGCCAGGACCGGCAGCGCGATGGCGTCCACGTCCACGGACACGGTCCGTGGGGTGCGGGTGGCCCGGTCCAAGGACGCCACGATGCCGGGCTGCTGGTCGTCGCTGATCCCCATGGACGGCTCGGAGGCGGCCAGGGTCTGACCCCAGAAGGTCGCCCCCAGAGGGGTGGCACCCACGGAGGCCGCGTCCGGGGACACGGGTGGGGGCAGGAGCAGCAGCGTGTCCTCAGGCAGGACCCGCAGGGTCTGCCCGGCCCGCTGGGTGCGGCGGTCGTAGACCGTCAGCGGGGGCAGGCCCTCGGAGTCCAGGACCTGGTTGACCTGCTCCATGGACGCCGCCCGGGTCGCCCCGTCCACCAGCCTGACCTGGAACTCCGAGGCGGAGCGGATGGCGCGGGCGATCCTGGAGGAGACCACCATCGCGCCGGGACGTTCGCCGTTGAGGTCACCGTAGGCGTCAGCCCAGGCGATCAGGTCATCCAGGACCTTCGCGTCCGGGTCGGTCCACACGGTGGCCGCCGTGACGCTCATGGACGGGTCACGCCCGAAGTCGTCCTCGGTGGCGAAGTTCGCCTGGTCGATGGTGGCCCTGCCGGTGGCCAGGACCGTGCCACGCATCCGCTCGGTACGGTCAGACACTCCCTGCACAGAGCGCAGGGCCTCCTTGAGGACCACGTTGCGCAGCGCGTCGTCACTGGCTCCACGGGACCGCAGCTGGAGGTACTCCGAGACGGGCTTGACCGAGCCGATAGCAGGCAGCTCGATCACCACACGCCCAGCGGCCCCGGCCGACAGCACCTCCGGCTCGGCGTCGTAGGCACGGTAGGAGGCCTCGTCCACCAGGCCCGCCTCACCCCTGGCGAAGCGCACCACGATATCGGCCACCTGCGTGTTGGGCAGGAAGGAGGCCAGCAGGCCCTTGGCCCGCTCTCTCTCCTCAAAGGCCTCGCGCACGAACCCGGTCAGCTCGGCGGGCTCGATCAGGTCGGTCCACAGCATGTCTCAGGCCTCCCTCGGTACGTAGGTGCAGGCGGTCGCGTCCCTGTCTGGCGCAGGCACCTCGAAGGCGGCGTCAGGGAGACGGCCGACCACGACGCGGACACGGTCCACCAGCGGAGCCGCCACACGGCCCCGGTCAGCGGGCTGGTCAGTCAGCAGGAACCCCGCCAGCGCCTCGGCGGCGGCGGGGTCCCAGGGGACGGTCCGCCCGTCCCGGTGGGCCAGGGCGGTGCCGGAGGGGATCACCCCGTCCTTCGCCTGGGCTGTGAAGTCCGCAGGGTCGAGGGTGACCGTGCGGGCGGCGTCAGTACCGTGCAGCGACCCGAGCCAGGTCTGGTCGCCCGGGGAGAACGCCTCGGTCCTCATCTTGGGCACGATGAGCTCCTTTCAGGAGATACGTGGTTGGGTGTCAGGAGCCGCTCCCGCCCCTGCGGGAGAAGTGCTCGGTGAACCATGCGCGCCCCGCCTCCAGGCCGCCCCCGCGTCCGCCAGCGGCACCCGCGTCCCGCCCCCTGGGCGTGGTGGCGCCAGGCCCCAGCGGGGCCTGCCCACGGGTGGAGTCCCGCCAGGCGAGCAGGGCGTCAGCGGCCGCCTCGACGGCCTCACGGTCAGTCCCGGCCAGGAACTGGGAGGGGACGCCCTTGGCGGCGGCGACCTCCGAGCGCATCGCCGTGGCCTCAGCAGCCTCGGCACGTGCCTGCGCGTCCCGGGCCGCCTCCTCAGCCTGCTCGGCAGCACCGGCCTTGCGGCGCAGGTCCTCGTAGTCGGAGTACTTGGCCCTCTCCCGGGCCAGACGCTCCCCGATGATCCTGTCCAGCTCAGCCTGCGACGACGGCGGCACGAACCCACCATCCTGAGGACTGTGAGCGGCTGCCCCGTCCCCGGTGGTGTCCCCGCCAGGACCCTGAGATGGCGCCGGGGCAGCAGCCCCGGCAGCGTCCCCGTCACCGGTAAGGAACCTGAGGAGCCGCGAGCGCGAGCGCGTGGTGTGCATGGTCGTGTTCCTCCATGTGGAGTAGTAGGTGGTGGTCCGCGCGATGTGCCGCCGCGCGTAGGCGGAAGACTGGGTAGGCCGCACCCTTGGCCGGGAGCGCGCCCGAGGAGGTATCTTTGCGAGCAGAGGCAGGGGGAACCCCGTGCAAGCCCCGAGATAACGGGCCGTCGGAACGCGCGGGCCTTACCCCCGCCTCCTGTTGTCTGCGGCCCACCTGGTACACTGGGAGCCAGAGGCGGGGGGAACCCCGAACGAGTCTTGAGATAATAGACCGTCGGAAAGTTCGGGCCTTACCCCCGCCTCTTACCGTGCCCGCAGGTGGATCTCCGTCAGCTCGCCAGCGCCCATGACCCACAGCCTGGCGACAGCACTGTCCGGCTGGCGGATGTTGTACTGCTCCAGCTGTGCCCGCAGCCTCGGCGTGAGCCGGTAGGGGCCGATGTCGATCACGAAGGCATCCTTGACGACCCCCTGCTCTGCGGCCTTACGGACAGCGGGCTGGATACGCTGACGGATGCTCTTGTAGCTCGTCGTCGTCGCCTTGAGCTCGGTGGTGATGCCGCCGTTGGTGACCCAGACAAAGTCGTTGGTGGGCAGGCGCCCCCGTCCGGGGACGTAGGGCGCGCGTGATATCCACTGGACCCGTTCACCGAGCACCTCCATGGACTCCAGGAACTCGATCTCGTGGGGGAACAGCGCCTCTCCGGAGGTGTCCGAGGCCAGGGCCGCCTGGCGGGCCGCCCACTGGGCCTCGTCAGCCCCACCACGACGACGGGTGGTTCGCTCGGCCTTCCCGACACGGGACTGACCAGTCCCGCTGGTGCCCTGGGCACTGTCAGCCGCGCTGGGTACACTGGCTGATGTCGTGGTGGTCCGACGGGCCGCAGCGTCCGCCGCGCGCGTGGAGCGCACGTGGTCACGCCACTGGCCCAGCGTCACCACCCCGGAAGGCGACTGCGCAGCCAGCCGCTGCCACTGCTCGTGGAGCCCGGCCACGACCGGGGGCACGTCAGCGGGGGAGAGGACCTCCCGGGCCTGGCAGTGGCAGGAGTCGTGGTAGGACTGACCTGCACGCGCCCTCGACGCCGACGTCGCGCGCACCGCCGTGTCCCTGGCGTAGACGGCGCCACGGCTGGCCAGCATGAGGCAGAACGCGCACGCCCCCGGCCTGGGGACCCTGGCGAAGGCCGTTCCCGCCCGGGCCGTGGACTCATACACCGTCTGCCTCTGAGCCCCGCGCACCAGCCGGTCCACCGACACCGCAGCACGCCTGGCCGGGTCAGACCCGGCCAGCGCGTACCCGGCGACCCCGGAGGACTGGGCCAGGCCGATGACGTCAACCATCTGCGGGGCGGGCAGGTCGAGGCGGCCCGCAGCGGCCCGGGTGGTGGTGAGCGTGTCCACGGTGGCGGCCGAGGCGGCGCGCCCGTACTCGGCCTGGAGCGCCTGGATGAGGTGCGCCAGCTCGGTGCGGGTCATCAGCGGGCGGGTCTCGAAGGCGGTCAGGAGCGCCTGGACGGCTCTGGCGGACAGCTCACTGGTGGAGAAGCGCAGCGCCTCCCACGGGTCCAGCGCCACCACCCCTACTCCTCACCACCGGTCGTGGAGGTGACGGCCTCAGCGTCGGTGCCCCGGTCCTCGACGATGTCTCGGGCGGTGGTGGACACCTGCGCGGCCCCCTCAGCCAGCGACTGGACCAGGGAGGTGGTACGGGCCTGGGCTGCCTCCACCATGAGGCGGGAGACGGTGGGCCGGTCGAAGCCGAGCAGCTCGTAGGTGACCTCGGACGTGGCGGGCAGGACCCCGGCAGAGACCAGCTCCATGACCGACTGGGCCTGGGACGCCCTGGTCGGGGTGGAGGGGTCATGCCACACGGGCCGCAGCCCTGCCATGTCGTCGGGCACCACGGTGGTGCCCCGGGCGGCCTGCACCGCGAGCGCGGCGACCTGCGCCCAGGCGTCGGTGAAGTCGTTCTGGGCGTCCTCGGCCACGGACACCAGGTCGGCCTCGGCGGCCTTGATCGCGTCGGCGGAGGCGGGGTTGTCCTGGACGATGCCGAGGTAGTTCAGGGGGATCGACGTCTCGGAGGCGAACATCGTGGCTACGGCACGCAGCTCACCGGTGTGGGGCTCCATGGACCCCTGGGTGAACTGCCCCGCGACCGGGTTGACCTCGGAGACCTCTCCGGTGGTCTCGTTCCTGGTGGGGCGGGAGGCGACCAGCAGGTGGCCGATGACGGCCTCCCACCCCGGCCTGAGCTCGCCCGCCTCGTCCTCGAAGGCCTCCATGTCCGCGCCCAGCAGGTAGCGCTGGGGCGCGGAGAAGAACTCCGAGGCGACCTCCAGGCGCAGCAGGGTGCGTGCGGCGTGGTCGGTCAGGCGCATCACCGGGCGGGTGATCCGCGAGGTGCCGAAGGGGCGGCCCGGCGTGGGGGCGTAAGCGAGGGCGACCACGGGCACGCGGCCGAAGGCGTGCCACAGGCGCTCTGCCCGCCACGGGGCCGTCGTGGAGTCCCGGGTGACCTCCACCCTGGACTCCGCCGTCCACCACGACATGCCCAGGACGCCCCCGTACTCGTTGCGCTCGTCAACGGTGAGCGCGTACTCCAGGCAGTGGCGGCGCTGGTCCCACAGGCCCGACGCGTCGGTGGCCGTGTAGGGCGTCAGCACGGCGGCGGGCTCGCCCCGGGAGGCGTCCCCGGCAGTGACCGCCACGAAGCACACCCCGTCACGCAGGGCGGCGGTGTGGACCTGGCGGGCGCCCACGGCCCAGGCGTTAGCGTCCAGGACGTCCTGCACCTCGGTGACAAGACCACCCTGCCCCGGCACCGCGAACCCACGCAGGCGCAGGCGGCGGGCCACCGTGTTGACGGCCTTGGCGGGCCACCCCACCACAGGCATGAGGGCCTCCAGGTCCTCAGGCACCGCGATCCCGATGTTGCGGGCCACCTCCTCGCCCTCGTAGTAGCGGCGGCGCAGCCGGTTACGGCGGCCACGGTCGATGAGACGACGCACCACCAGCCGGAACGCCTCCGCCTCCTCACCCAGGACAGCGGACACGGCCTCGTGGCGGGAGGGGTCAGTCATCCAGGAAAGAGTCACCTGAGCACACCTACCTTCCTGCGCCTGCGCGGCCGTGTCGCGGCCACCTTCCCGGAGTCCAGGGCGATCTTGGCGCCCAGCCGGGCACCGACCATGCACACGGCAAGGTCTACCAGCCTGTCAGAGTCCCGGCTGGCCTTCCCCAACGAGTACCCCCACTGGTTGGGCCGCCGCCTGGCGTTGTGGACATGGACCCGCAGCGCCGGGTGGCCGTCGTGGGGAAACGGCGTCCCCTCCTCAGCCGAGTCGATGTCCAGGGCAGTACGCATCGCCATGTCCGTGAACGCCTGGTTGCGCCTCACACCACCGGAGGCGCTCATCCGCATGTCGAACAGGACCGCGCTGCCACCGGCCCCCGGGGTGGCCCACACCGGCAGGACACGCCGGAAGTCGCGGTGCCACCCCTCGATCGCCTCACCCCAGTAAAGCGCCTCGGTGGAGTCGTCCCGCGAGGGGGAGGGGTCCACACCGAACCACACCACCCGGTAGTCGCCCATCGCCCTGCGCACCGCCGCGTCCACCTCACCCCGGGGCGCCAACCACCCCGGCCACGGTGGCCGTGAGGCCGCTGCCACACCCCCAGGGTGAACACGTAGCCGTCAGACAGGCGGCACCCGACCAGCCCAGTCGCGTCCTCCGACTTCGAGCAGTCCAGGAACATCGCGACCCGGTCCTCCGGCCCCACGACCCGGGGGAGGACAGCGCGTCGAACCGGGCGGGGTCCACCCACGCGTCCTCAGCAGCCGCCAGCACGTTAAGGTAGAAGCGCATCGTGTCAGCCACCGACGTGCGCGTGTCCAGCACCTCGTCCCCCAGGCGACCCAGGTCCGCCCACGGGGCGTCGCCGTAGGCCGCCGCCAGGCCCGCCGTCCGCGACCCTTCGTCATAGAGGTCCGTGTCAGGCGGCGCCTCAATGCTGTCGTAGAGGATGTCCCGGCGCGGCGCCCCCGGACGCTGCTGGGCCTGCCACGCCAGGAACGACTGCTCCGCGACACTGTCCTGGCCAGGCTGGTGGGCGTTGGTCAGCTCCACCACCCTCGCGTACACGTACCCGGGGCTCTTGGCCACGTTGCGCCGGGCCACGGCCGCCACCCTGTGGCCTCCACTGGCCTCGGTCATGTGGTGGGACTCGTTGAGGATCACCGCCGTCGCCGGGGCACCCTCCATCGTCCTCTCCGAGGCCGTCAGAAGCTCGATACGCCCCGTCGCCGTCACCGTACGCGTCAGCCCAGGGTCCAGCGCGTAGTCCTCCGCGAGCGCGTCAGAGACCATGTCGTTGGCGACCTGGAGCACCTCTCCGGCCTGCGTCAGCGAGTTCGCCGCTATCTGCACCTTGGAGCGGCCGCGCTCCACGCCCACGGGCTGGCCCGATGAGTCGAGGCCGTCAAGCTGGACAGGGCCGCACGCCTCGATCCACGCCAGGGCCGCAGCCAGAGGGTCCTTGCCCGTGCCCTTGGCCCCCCGCTTTACAGCTGAACGGTAGACCATGCGCCCGGTGGCTGGGTCTACCGCGTACCACAGGTACAGGAACCTCTTCTGCCCCACCGTGAAGGCCCACGGCTCGCCAGTGATCGGGTGGACCAGGTAGTCCTGCGCCCAGGCGATCACCTGCGGCCCCAGGGTAGGCGGCAGCAGGGCGAGCCGCTCCTCGCTGTTCCACGGCAGGGCCGGGTCACCAGGCCAGGGGATGGTCAGCCACGCACCCGTGGCCTCGTCCACCCAGTAGCCGGGCAGCAGGTCAGGTGAGTCAGGTGAAGTCGCTGCGGGCATCACGGATACGGGTCACAGTAGCCCGGGGCGCGTCCTGAGCAGGAGCGGGTGCGACCTCCCACCGCAGGCGCAGCATCGACCACGGGTTGAGCCCCAGGCGGTCGGCGTAGGCCAGGGCCGCCTTGGCCGCCCTGGCGTCCCCGAGCTCAGCCAGCGCCTTCAGCCGACAGTACTGGGCGACCTCACGCGTCCACCTCGACCTCTCCCACTGGACAGCCATCGGTGTCCTCCACGCCTCGCGCCAGACACGGCGCTCCAGCCGGGAGGCCTCCTCGCACTCCGCGCCGACCTGGACCGCCCGAGCCCTGGCCCGGGCCGCACGGTCCACCAGCCGGTTACGACGCCTCCCGTCACCCTCCTCAGCCGCCTGGGCCTCCAGCAGGTCCGCCTGCTCGTCCCAGTAGGCGACCAGGGAGCGGCGCGGGTCCGCCGGGAGAGGCCACGCAGGCGCCTTGCCCTGCCTCCCCTCCGCAGGCAGCTGCACCATCGCGAAGGTCGCGTTGCGCCGCGCCCGGGCCGAGGGGTGCTTGGGGACAGGACCGGACGGCATCACCCACCCCCACCATGACAATCATCGGTACAAAACCGGGAAACGACCAGGAATACAGCAGTAGTAAATCGGGTGAACTAGTGCCACCCAGAACGACGGAACCCGTACACAGCCCGAGGCCCTATGCCGGTCGTAGCCGGGAAGGTGGGGGTGGAGGGGGGTGCCCCGCCCCTGTCCGGGTGCAGTCCCGAGATGCCAGAGCCCTGGGAGGCCGTCACACCGCGCCCGGATGAGGCGGCACCGGCCGCAGCCGCGACCGTCGCGCGCGACCACGAGCAGCCTCCTCGCGAGTCTTGCGACCATGGCACGAGGCGCACACCGCCTGCCCGTTGGCCACGTCCAAGGGCTCACCGCCCTCAGCCACCGCTGTCACGTGGTCAGCCGCCGACGCCCGACGCTGGCAGCCGTCAAGCCGAAGCTGGCAGACGAACCGGTCACGCCGAAGCACCGCCGCAGCCCAGCGCCTGTGCTCAGCAGACGACGTCCGCGACCACCCGCGTGCCCACGCCACAGCCACCACCCCCGGACGAGAAGGCCCCCGTACCAGGCGGGCAGCGGAGGAACCACAAGCCCGACGCCCGTCGTGGCTGCGGGCACACGTGTGCTACTGGCGGCAATCTTGCACCATCCTCGAACGGGTGTCCACCCCAGCCAACACCACCGGCGCGTCGCCACGACGAGAGCACCGACGACGAGCAGCGAGGAACCCAGCAGCCTCTGCCGACAGGACGTCGTCCCAGGCCACCCACGCCTCCCGGCCCACACGGTGACGACGCACCCGGCCGCGCCGCACCCACGAGTCCAGCGTGGACCGCGACAGCCCGGGCAGCCGCCCCACCGCCACGGACGCCCGCACCCACTCAACACCCTCCGGGTCGATCACACCCCCACCCCCGCGACAGGGGTACCCAATCCGAGGGGGGCGGCCTCAACGAGGGGGGTACCTGAAGCAGGGGGACCCGAGCCGAGGGGGCGCCCGAAGCAGGGGGTGTCCCAGGCGAGGGGGCCGACTCAACCACGGGGGCACCGGAAGCGGCCCGGGCCACCGCGACAGCCCACCCCGGGCACGCTCCCATTCCTGCTCCGACAGGACCCGCCCGCAGGCCAGGCGCGAGCACACCACCTGGGACTCACCACCGACCACGCGCACCGGACGCACCACCAGAGACAGCGCCCCGCAGGACGGGCAGCGCACCTCAGTGACCCGACGCTCCGGCTCCTCAACCGGCCACCGCGCCGAGGCGCGCGCCGACGCAGCACCCAGCTCGTCCACCATCACCCCCGCCCACGACTGGGCACCCACCCACTCCAGGTGAGGGTCCAGCCAGCGAACCAGGCCGCGCGTCCCGGAGGGGTGAGCCAGCCCGACCACGTCCTGCCCGTCAGCCGACCACCGCGACCCAGACACCGGAGGCGATGACGCCCACGGGCACTCAGCCGCGACCTCAGCGCACCACGCCCACAGCCCAGCGTGCAGGTCGTCCGCAGCGTCCAAGGCGTCCGGCCACAGGCACCCCGGACCAGGCGGACGACGCACCCCACCAGCAGACCCCGACGGCGAGGCCAGCGACGGCACCGCAGCAGCAACCAGGTGCTCCACCACCGACGGCAGGGTCCGCACCACCCGCTGTAGCCGCGACCAGCACGACGCGCACAGCACCAGGCCAGCCACAGCACCACGAGGCAGACAGCCAGGACACGCCAGGCCGTCATCGGTGGTACCAGGACAGTCCGGGCCGTGCTCACCACGAACCACGCACCCAGCCACACAGACAGCCATCCGGTCTCACTCCTCAACGCTCGTCACGGTCGATACCTGGCACAGGCGGCAGGGAAGACGATCTCCGTGCTCGGTACAGGTCCAGGTCTGCCGGTGCCTGCGGTACCCCCGTCCTCGCCCCTGCCCCCGCCTGCGTCTTCGTCGTCGCCTAGGTGGTGGGTCAGGAACAGGAACCGTAGGTGGCGGCTGGGCAGGTGCCGTGCCCTGCCGTGCCCTGCCCTGCCCTGCCAGGCCGCGCGTGCCCGCGATAGCGGGCGCGTGCGCCCGCGTGCGCCCGCATGTGGGCACGCCCGCGCGCGCGTGCGAGGCAGTCGCGAGAGCGGCGGGCAGGTCGGACTGGGGTGAACCGGCTGCGGGACCAGCGGCCGAGGAACGAGTGGTCGCCACGGCCGTGACCGGGGCGACCTGCTGAGGCGCAGAGCAATCCACGGCCTGGCTGACAACGGGCGCACTGCCGCCCCGGTCCGGGGCAGCCTGCATCACGAGACTGTCCGTGTTTTCTGCTGAGGCGCTGGTACTGAGAGCCTCAGCGAACGCCCCGGAAAAGGGCAGACTCCACCCGTTGAAAGGTGCGATGGGTGTTTTTTGGCGTTCTGGCGTAGGCGGTCTGACCGGCCCTGCCGCCCCCACAGTACTGTCAGACTCCCCACCGGCTCCCGGACTAAAGGGGAAGGAGGGGCCAGGGTCCTCCTGTCCTGCGACTTCCGGGTCGTGCTGTCCCGGACCGGTAGGCGGGCATCCAGCGACCTCCGGCGGACGTGCCGGGTGCGGACGCTCCTCCTCCGGGTCCGGGGCAGCGTCTCCCGGGTGCGGACTGTGAGGACCTGGCTCCTGCTCCTCCTCGTCGTCGTGGGAGGGCGGTGGCGGCGTCTGGACAGGGCTGGGGGCCTCCTGTCCCAGCAAGCTCTCGTCCGAGGCCAGGATGGCCGCGTACAGCCCAGCGGACTCCTTTGAGTGCGGGCGTGAGTCGCGGGCCGCCAAGGCCTCCTCGTGAGCCCTGGTCAGGTGCAGGGTCAGGTTCGCTGCCTTCGGAGGGCGGTTGCCCTTCTGCCGGTTGCACCCGTGGCAGGCGATGACCAGGTTGTCCTGTCCCAGGGCGCGGGGCAGGACGTGGTCGACCTCTGGCGCGAGCCTGCCCTCCTTGGTGGCGCGAGACAGGTGCTTCTGGCAGTAGGCGCACACTGCCTCGTCCGGCCCGTCAGGGTCCTTCTTGCGGTCGTCCGGGAGGCGGTCACGCTCCCACACGGCCTTGTGCATCCGAGGGTCGCTGCGCTCTGTCCTGAGCGCCTGGATCATGCGCTCCTCGTCGCCGGTCTTCTTGTGCCACTGCGTCCAGTCGTGGTAGCGCCACTGGCCCGGCTCGACCGGTGGGCACCGCTCACAGCCGTGCTCGGAGTCGTGCCACAGGCCCACCTCCACCAGGATCGTGGCGAAGCGGTGGACACGGACGGGATCTGGAGCAACCTGGACCACGTCGTAGATGTCGACCACGCCGTCGCCGTGGGCGGCCTTGGCCCGGGAGCCGACCATCATCCACAGGAAGCCAGCACCGAAGGCGTCAGCGTCCCCGCCCAGGCCCCTGCGCATCAGGGCCTGGTGCTTGGGATGCTGAAACGCCTGGTCATCGACCACGAACCAGCTCAACGGGCGGACTCCTCGGACACAACGAACGACAAGACAAATGAAAGGACAGGGACGGTGGGCTGCGCCCGCGAGCGCGGTCGGGGGTCATGAGAGCTCGCTCGGGGGGAACTTCCCCCAGGGGATGACTGCCTGGACCATGGTGCTGAGGTCCTCGATCTCCTCCCTGAGGATGACGGAGCGTCTGTCTTCCAGGGCGTCGGCGACTACCTCGTGCGCCCGGAAAAGGTCGAGCAAGGTCCTCCTGGGCACGAGGACCGGCTCGTCCAGGGCGCGGAGGCGGTTTGCCTCGTGGGTCAGGCTGAACAGCGCGCCGGTGAGGACCTGGTCCAGGGCCTCGTCGTCGAGTCCTGCCGTGCGGGCGGCGACGGCGGTCTGGAAGACAGCCAGACGCTGCGTACGGGTCGGTGCGGGTGTGGGTTCCGCAGAAGACGTCTCGTCCTCGACGGTCACGAGGTCTTGACAACCGTTCCCCTCTGGCGCGCCTGAGATGTCCCTGAGGGTCTCGCGAGCCCTGTCTGCGGCGTCAGCGAGGGTCTCGGCCCTGGCCCCGACGAGGAGGTTCCCCTTCTCCTCGTAGTCCAGGCGGGTGTCGTCAGCCTCCGCCTGAAGGTCGTCCACGAGCGCCTCGACAGCCTCTACAGCCTTGACCTCTGCGGGTCCTCTCCCGGTGACTGTGGCTGTGCCGTCGGCTGCGGTCACCCCTGTGATCCCAGCAAGCACCTCCCGCGCCGTGGCGTCGGTGGGGGCGAGTCGCAGCGGGCGGCGGGAGGCGATGACCTCCGCGAGCGCACGGACGAGGTCCTGGGCGCCGAGCCCGTACCGGCTGGGCACGACGGAGCAGGCCCAGCCGGTGACGGTGTCGTCCTGGGCGGTGACGTCTAGGGAGGCGGTGGAGGTCCTCTCGTCCCCCAGGTAGAGGGTGTACCGGTCGGAGGGGCCTCGGTGTGTACTGAGGGAGCGTACGCAGACGGTGGCCTCCACGTCGCGGATGGTGCCGGTCCACAGGGTGGTGCTCATCGGGTGGCCTCCTCGTGGCGGGCGACCAGCAGGAAGCGGGCCTGGTCGAGGTGGGACACCGGCACGGGGTCAGCGTCGCTAGCGGGGCACAGCCACACCCGGTCGTGCAGGTCAGCGACCACGCGGGCCAGGCCGCCGTCGTAGGCGTACTCGTCGTCGGGGCACACCCAGGTGACCAGGTCACCCGAGCGCAGGCAGGCCGCAGGCACCCAGGTGGGGGAGGGGATCAGGTCAGCGTCCCACGCCTCCTCTGCCTCCTGTGGTGCGGGGTCCCAGGCCAGGGTCACCCCGCTGGCAGCCAGGTCGCGGGCCTGGTGGGGCACGGAGTCGCCAGGGGCGACCCACCCGGCACCGGCCAGGCGCATGAACGGCCACCCCGCACGGTCACGCACGACCGAACGGGCGGGCAGGGCCTCCAGGTCCTCCACCGACAACAGGCGGGCAGCCAGGGGCGCAGGGGTACAGGTATACTCAGCCACGTCTCCTCCTAAGGAGATTCCGGCCCCGCGTACCGCAAGGACCGCCAAGTACTGGCGGTACGCGGGGTTTCTCATCGTCGACGTCGCGGTCCCCTTGGACCGCACGGCCGACCGTAGCCTATCCTCCTGCACTATGCAATCAGAAGGGACCGCTACCGGCTCTTGCGGCCCACGATCCTGTAGAGGTTGTTGCGGTCCGTCCCCGCCGCAGTGGCGATCTCCTGCCTCGGGATGCCCGCGTCCAGGGCAGCCTGGACGGCTCCAGCCCGGACATCTGCAGCCTCCGCCATGATCTGCCGAGCCCGTTCGGTCTCCTGACGACTGTTCCTGCTGGCGTCCTGCACGGCAGCCAGGAGCCTGCGAGTCTCGTCCTGGCCCGTACTCGTCGCCCCCGCCTGACCCAGCCCGGTCTCGGCCGCCACAGGCCGCGCAAGTGGGGTACTGGCACTCTGCTCCCGCTTGAGAATCTGGTAGATGACGTTGCGGTGTACACCTATTGCGTCGGCGATCTCCTGCCGAGGGATACCTGCGTCCATGGCCGCCTCCACAGCCTCGCGCCGAGCAGCCGACGCGGCGTCGGCCTGCTCGCGCAGCGCAGCAGCCCTCTGGGTGGCCTTTCGGGCTGCCTCCAGCAGGGTGCGCTTGGTCTCCTCGTCCACGCTCATCACTCCTGATCCTATCCGCGAGCGCTGTGGTGGTCATGCTGCGGTCTCCTTGGTGGCTGTCCAGACCTGGTCCAGGAGGTCTCGGTCTGTCTCGGTGTAGGCGTAGACCTTGCGTACCTGGCCGTTGCTGATGGACCTGAGGAAGTCCTGGACGTAGAGGGGGCGCCGGGCGGGGTCGATGTCGGGCGCCTCGCCCAGGCCTCGGGCGAGGACGACCCTGGCGCGGGCCTCCAGGTGGTCGGCGTGGACCAGGCCGCGGGCGGCCTGGAGGAGGTCGATCTGGGCGCGTGAGCGGCGCAGCAGGTCGTCAGCCTGGTCGCCGGTGGCGGTGGGGGAGATGTAGCCGCCGTGCTTCCGGATGGAGGGGAGTACCTCGTGGGTCACCCACCGGCGGAACGGGCGGGCCTCGGGCCTGCGGCTGCGCAGGACCAGGGAGTACAGGCCCGACTCGGAGACGAGCAGCGGCGCCCGACCCCCATTTTCCGTTGCAATCTCGCCAATGTGGATAGTATCCGTGTTGGTCAGCTCATCTTCGTCGAGGATCTTCCTGAGGTCTCGGGTTGCGGTTCCGAGGATGTCGCAGACGTCCTTGGCGACGAACCACAGGGCGCCGTCGGTGTCGGTGATGACGCGGACCTGGGTGTCCTCGTAGGTGAACGGGGTGATCTCCGTGGTCATGGTGGGTCCCTCTCTTGTTGCCTGGCTGGGTCAGAACGGGGGCTCGCCGTAGGGGAGGTGCTGCTGGTCCGGCCCGGGTGGTGGCTGGGGGGCGACCTGCCCGGACAGGGCCTGGGCGAAGGAGCCCGGCTGCTGGGGCGTGGGAGCGTGGCCCTCCTGCTGGGCGGCCTGGCCCCCGCCACGCGGGTTGCGGGTGACCTGGGCGCGGGCGTAGCGCAGGGACGGGCCGATCTCGTCCGCCTGCATCTCCACCACGGTGCGCTCGGACCCGTCCCGGGCGGTGAAGGACCGCTGGGTGAGGCGCCCCTGGACGATGACGCGGGTGCCCTTGTCCAGCGACTCCGAGATGTTCTCCGCAGCGTCCCTCCAGGCGGTGCAGCGCATGAACAGGGTTGCCCCGTCCTCCCACTGCCCGCTGGCGCGGTTGTAGGCCCTGGGGTGGAGGCGACGGTGAACGAGGCGACCGCGACCCCGGAGGGGGTGAAGCGGATCTCCGGTGGTGCCGTCAGGTTCCCGACCACGGTGATGACTGTCTCGCCTGCCATCAGAGGTCCTCCTCCCGGCCGTGAGGGGCTGGGCCTCGGTGTAGGTGGCTGCGAAGACGTCTGGCTTGCAGGGGTAGAACTCGCCCCTGACACCACGGATGACCCAGTCTCCCTGCCGGGCTCGCATGACACCCTCCAGGGTGGTGATGAGCAGGTCCCCCGTGTCGGGGTCGATGCTCGCGCTTGTGGTCTCCTGCACCCAGTGGAGGACGGCTGCCCGCAGGGTGGGGCAGCTGGTCCACGGGGCGGCCTCGACCTCGACGGGCCGCTTCACGAAGCGGCGTGGTCTCCAGGTCACCAGGTTCTCCTCTCGATGTGCGGGTAGTCAGACCGAGCTATCAGCCCCTCCGTCGCGCTGATGGCGCGGTGCTCCTTGGGGTGGGTGACGTAGTCGACGACGCCCTGGGCGATGACCTCACCGGTGGTGTGGTCCCTGGTGCGGACCGTGTCCCCGACCCGGATCTCGCTGAAGCAGACCGGCTCCCAGGTCATGGCTGGTCCCCCTTGTCGTAGAGGGCGAGACGGAACTCGTAGACCGCCTGACCGAGCCTCCTGGTGGTGATGTCGGTGGCGCGGCGCAGGTCCGGGCCGAGCAGGTGGGCGGCGTCGTCGTCCGGGAGGACCCCGGCGTCCACCAGGCCGTCCACGATCGGCTTGACCGTGGCCATGAAGTTGTGCGGGTCCCGGCGACGCCGGTCTGGGAAGGCGATCTCCACCGCCAGCCGGGCACGCCGCAGGCGGGGGGCGCGCCCCACCACGGCGGTCTGTGCCGCGACCTGACGGATCGCCCGCCGCCTCGGGGCGGCCTGGGACCAGTGCCTCCTGTCGTTGAGGCTGAGGACGTCGGAGGCAGCCAGACGCACGACGGCCTCCCACACGGGTGCCGCGCTCACCGGCCCACCTCCGGGGTGCTGTGGTCACCCACAAGACGAGGACCGGACGGCACACCACCGTCCCCGGCCCCGGGCTCCGGGCGTGATGCGTGACGGGGGAGGGCGCATGGGTGGCGGCTCACGACGGCGAGCGCCTCAGCGGCTCCAGGCACCTCCGTGCCGCTGCTGCCAGGCCCGGCTGCGGAGGCGGGACTGCCCAGGGCGGGATCTGCGGCAGCCAGGACGCTCCTGACACCCGAGGCGGCCGCGTTCAGGAGGACCAGGGAGCCACGCACCTCCCGCCCCCAGGCGGCGACAGCGTCACTGCGCCCCACGGGCTCCCCGGCAGGGTCGCTGGTCTCCAGGGTCAGGGTGGTCTCCCCCAGGACAGGAGTCGTGACAGTGACTACTGCTCTCACGCGGCGTCACCACCCTCAGGAGCGTCCCCGTCACCGGTGCCGTCCTCCCCGGCGGTGGTCCTGGTGGCGAGCCAGTCCTCCAGCTCGGTGACGACCTTGGAGGCGGCGTCCCTGACAGGCTCCCCGCCGACGGGGACACCGTCGAGGAGGAGACCCATGAGCGCGGACACCGCAGGGCCGTCGTAGGCAGGCTGACCGGTACCCGGCCCCGGGACCTGTGAGACCAGGCCGCACCCCACGACCGCCAGCCCGGCCAGGTCCTCGGTAGCGGCCCCGGCCACGAGCACCAGCTGCCCGGTGGTGGTGACTCTCAGGGGAAGGACACCCAGGGCACGGCCCGTGGCCATCCACGGGCGCATCCTCTCAGCGGACAGGACCACCGCCCCCGTCGCGGCCAGGTCGGCGGCGCAAGCCTCCAGCACCACGCTGGCCGCGTCCACCCGCTCCTGCCCGTCACCGCCCCACGACCCAAGAGCACGCACCCGGACGGACCGGCCGGGGAGCATCCCCGTGACGTCAGTGACCTGCAACGCCGTGGCCCGGCCCTCCTCCAGGGCGTGCTGGAGACTCACCCGGGCGCTGTCGCCCCCGCCTCCGCGCAGGACCGCCACCACCGTCCTGAGGGCCTCAGCGGACAGGTCAGCCTCCACCCAGGTCACCGGACGGCCCTGCCCGTCCACGGGCTCGTCGGCGTCCTCCAGCGGGAGCATGGCCACCACCGCCGAGGCCTCGTTGGCGGCCAGCAGGGCCAGGCGCATCACGCTGGTGTCCACCACCACGCGGACACGCTCCACGCCGCCCCCGTCCTTCTCCCTGCCCACGTGGGGGACCACCGCCGCGACGGCGGTCAGCAGCTCCCCCATCCTGCACACCACGGACACCCCTGTGGTCGTGCTGGCTACAGCACTCATGACCGCAGCCCCTCCTTTCCTTCAGTCTCCTGCATCCTGGTGGTCTCCTGCGGGTCCTCCCCGCCCTGTGGTTCTCACGGCCCACCTCCCGGGCCGGGTCCCGTGACATCTCCCGTGCCTTTTCCCGGCACGGGGACGGCCAGTACCTCCTGGACCGACTCGAACCTGACCTGCCCCTCACGGCGGGCCGCGTAGCGTCGGACCGACTCGTAGCCCTTCCCCGTACGCTCGGCGACGTCACGGGTGGACAGGCCCGCCGCCCGCAGGTCGGCCAGGTGCTCAGCCACCCGGGCCGCAGGCACCATGCGGGGCACCAGCGGGGAGGCGCCCACCGCGTACTCCTTACGACGACGCCGGTACACCGCAGTGCACGCCCGGCACCGGCACCCGTCCTGCTGGGCGCGCGCGTACGTGCCGTGGTCGTGACGGACCCTCACGTGCGTGCAGGGCCGCTCCTCACCCTCCACCGCCCTGGGGCGCTGCCAGCGCGGGGTCACAGCCACTCCTCCAGCCCACGCACGGGCAGGCCGACGGCCCTGGCCCAGTCCGCCTCGACCACCGCGCCGCGCGACCTCTCCCACCCGGGCAGCAGGGCAACCCCGTCACAGATAGTCAGCATCCGCGTGGTGGTGCGCATCCAGGCCACCCACTCCGAGTCCTGCGCCCTCCCGTCCGGGCGGGCGAGACCAGCCGGGTCGCACACGTCATAACCAGCGGCGCGCAGACGCGCAGCCGCGCTGGCGAACGCAGCCTGGTCGTCCTCCACACCGGTGACCGGCCCGGCGACGTAGAGCCTCACGCCTGCTCACCCCCGTCCTGCGGGTCAGCCGCTGCCAGGCGCTCTACCTCGGACAGCTCGTACCCCGCCCCCACCAGGGCACGCAGGTAGCCGGAACGGGCGGACGCGTCCGGCCCGAACGCGCGCTCGACCGTCCAGTAGTCGCCCGTCATGCAGCCCTCCACGCAGGCCGACGCCAGCGCGACCACCCACCGTGACGCGGACGCCGAGCGGCGGGGGCCACCGCGCGTCCCGGCGAGCCCCCTGACAAGGTCGGCACCAAAGAGGCGCTCGGCCGTCTCGCACAGGGACCTCACGGAGACGCAGGTGCATGACAGGTGCCCTACCGCCCAGTCCACCAGGCCGGTCGTGGCGACCATGCCGGTGCGCAGCATCCTGATCACGAACTCCCGGCGCAGGCGCTCCGCAGCGGCCGCCTCCGAGCGGCGGCGGTGCAGGTCGGCGGGGGGCGAGACGACGTCCCGGGCCTCCTCGACCTCCTCCGTGTCACCCTCGGTGGCTGCGGAGGTGCTGGTGGTGCTGACAGGGGGCGTCCTGGACTGGTCGTCGCCGTCGTCGTCCGTGGTGGTGACGGCTGGGGTCCAGCGGGGGGTGTCGTCCGGGACCTCCTCCCCACGAAGGCGGGCCGCGACCGCTGAGCGCACCGGAAGATGCCCGCACACGTCAGGGTCTATGCAGTAGGCGTAGGTGACGACACCGTCCTGATCGAAGGACCACCCGATACCCACGGCATGACCGGGGCAGGACCCGTGGCCAGCCTCGTCGAGGGGCTGACCCGTGGTCCCGTCAGCCAGGACGGACAGGAGGCGGGCCTCGGACATGGAGTCCAAGGCGGCCAGGTGCTCAGAACGGGTCAAGACCCTCACACCGCACGCCTCCAGCTCCTCCCGGCGCAGGCGTGTCTCCCGGGTGCGCCGGGTCTGCTCCCGCCACAGGGCGATCAGCTGCTCACGGGCGGAGGGGTCCCTGGTGAGCTCTGCGACCATGTCCTCCTCGGACAGGTCACAGTCCTCGTCGGCGGCCAGCCCAGCCACGGCGGCGAGGTCCGTCAGTGTCAGGGAGGGCAGGGCCTGAGCCAGGGCGTCCACGTCAGTGCCCGACCCGTCGAGGGCCACCGCAGCGGCGACCTCCTCACGGTCAGCGATCCTGCGCAGCCTCCGCTGGGGCATGCCGGAGCGGGAGAACAGGGCCAGGGCACGCACCCGGTCACCCGTGGTGAGGTTACGGGCAGTCTCGTTAAGGACCAGCTGGCGGCGGGTACGCTCCACCGCCTCCACCCCGGCGGTCTCGTCAACCACGTGCACCGGCACGACCTCCAGACCCGCCCTGCGGGCAGCGTCCAGACGACGGTGCCCATCAAGGACCACCAGGCCGGTCAGCGTGGGATAGGCCAGGATCGCGTGCTGGACACCGTCCTCCCTCACCGAGGCCACCAGACGGTCACGCTGCTCCCTGGGCAGCCGGGTGCGCACGTTGTGACCAGGGTCCAGGGCGTCGGGGACAGCCCACACGTGGTCACCCACGCGCAGGCCGCTGGTGTCGCCACCGGCCTCGACCAGGACCGCACGCCCGTCATCCGCGAGGGCGCGCGCCCGCTCCAGAGTCATCGGGCTCACGCGGCACCACCGCCCTCCACGGACACACGGTCGATGACCATCTGGCCCCAGGTGACGTACCCGCTGCCGTCAGCGTCCCTGTGCTCGAACACCGGGACCATCCCCACCGCCTGGCCGACGTCGTCAGCCCACTCCTCAGGGCGCAGAAGGACCTCGTAGGGCTGGTCCGGGACGGTGAACCCCACCAACCTGTAAGGCTTCCCCCGCCACCAGTCCTGCCTGCCAACCAGGAACGAGCTGGCGTTGATGAACCACGGGTAAGGCAGAGTCCCGTCACCGAAGGCACGGGGCTGGACCATGATCGTGGTGGTCACGACTCCACCCCCTCACCAGCACCAGCGCCGGTCCCTGCGGCATCGCCGTGGCCACGGCCGGTGGTCGGGGGCACCTCGACCAGCAGGGCACCCATCAACCCGGCCACCACAGCGGCCAGGCCCGCCCCGCTGACAGCCGTGCCAGCACTCGCCCCGACAGCGACGTTGACCAGGGCCAGCACCAGCGCCACCCCCAGCAGGGCGTACCCCCACACCCGGGCACCAGGCGCCGGGCGGCTCGCCCGCACGCACGGCGGGACACTCGTCTCAACCATTGATATCCTCTCTCTACCTATCCTTTGCGGGGACGCCTGCTCCTTGTGCACGGGGGCGTCTCCTCCTTGGGTTCCTCGCCAGGGGCACTTCTTGGGTTCCGGCTCCTGGCACCAGCCCCGTCGCTGTCCTTCCTTCGTCAGCGGCGGGGCACTTCCACGCCCGCCACCGGGCGCCCGCACGACCCTCATCACAGGCCCCCTCCAGGCATCTTTGTCCCGGTAGGCTCGTGGCAACCACCAACCACCGACGGCCCGGGGTCCCCGCCCACGGCGCCGTCGCTCCCTGCCGAGGAGGAACCCATGGGAGACATCCCGTCCTGGATCAGCGTCGTCATCGCCGCCGCCTGCGCGGTCGGCTCACTCATCGGCTGGTGGGGGTCCCGGAAGAGCGAGGCCGAGGCGCAGCGCATAGCCGAGCGGTCAGCGGCCGCGCTGGAGGCGCAGGTCTCACAGGGCCGGGCGTCCGCCGAGCAGGCAGCGCAGGCCGTAGAGGTCGCGGAGGAGCACGCCGGTGCTGCGGCACGGTCAGCCGCAGCCTCCGAGAAGATCGCCGCAGCGCTCACCCCGCCACCACTCGTTATCGAATGGTCCTCACGCAACAGCTTCTGGCTGCGCAACACCTCCGACTCACCCGTTGAGGTGGAGGCCTTCACAGATCCCGACGCGTTCCTGCGCGAACCATTCGATGTTCCGGTTACACTCGCAGCCGGAGAGTCCGTCTCGGGAGACGTCACAGAGGCGTGGGGACTACCGTTCCCCGGGACGCTGTCCCTGCGGGTCGCTGGCAAGAAGTCACCGGTGACCGTCCCACTGTCCGGGCGACCGCCCAAGTCCTGAGTCTCAGCCTCCTCCTCTGCCCGCCTGACCCTAGCCTCAGCCCGCGCAGCATCTACCTTTTCGTAGACCCTGTCCCACGCGGCTGCAACCTCAGCCCAGGCGCGCGCCGTCTTCTGCTTCTCCCACCACGTCAGGCAGACGAACAGGCAAGCCAAGACCAGGCTGACCACCTGTATCACCAGAGGAACCCACCTCATCACGCCGCCTCCCCACCGTCAGCAGGAGAGGAAGGGGCCTCCTCGGTAGGGTCGGAAGAACCACCAACCACCGGCACCGCACCATGGGCTGCGGCGCCGTCACCCCCTACCGAGGAGGAGTCTCCATGCCGAGGAGCACCCGGCACCTCGACGACAAGGCGGCACGACTGATCGTGCGCAGCCACGACCGTGAGCACTACTGGGCCACCGACAACGTAGCCCTGTGCGCCGCCATCGACGCCGTCTTCCGCTACAGCCTGTCCATGCAGGAGACCGTCTACCTCTCCGGGGCCGCCGACCCCGTCAGCGGACGCTCCTGGGCCACCGTCATCATGCCGCCCGGCACCAGGCTCACGGCCTCGTACTCGGCCGGAGCGCACTATGACGGTGACACCCTCACCGCCGTGGCCGCCGTCGTCCGGGACCAGGTCGAGCGGCACGGAGGCGTCACCCTCGACGCGGACGACAACATCATCGACCAGCCCGACGTCTGAGGCGCCAGGGCCAGCAGCCGAGGCCAGCTCGTCGTCAACGTGCACCCACGGCATCACGCCACCCCCTCACCAGAGAAGGAGGAGACCGGCCCGGTAGGCTCAGGGCAACCACCAGCCCGCGACGACGCGGGACCCTCCCCGCCGCCGTCGCCACCCACCAGGGAGGAACCACCATGACCGACACCGTCAACCGGGACAGCGCTGACCAGCTTCAACGAGAGATGACCGAATGGGGCGAGTCCCTGGCGCAGGCCGTCCAGAACGGTGACGCCACCGGATTCACCATCAGCCTCATCGGCCAGCAAGGCGTCGCCCTGCGAGCCCAGGCCGTACTGATCCACGACCTCCTTGAAGACACGACCCAGGTCCAGGACGTACTCAGCAGGCTCAGCACCACCGTCGAGCACCTGGGAGGGGTCGTTGACGGCCTGGCAGCGAACCTCGACACCGCAGGCGCGGATAACGAAGTCCGCACGGAACTCAGCACCCTCCGCAGCGAGGTCGAGCGCATGAAGAGCGACATGGCACCCAAGGCGGGCGTGAAGTCGGCACTGCTTGACATCGGCACAACCGGCGCCAAGGCCGCAGCAGGCGCCTTCGGTGCCGCTGGCGGGGCTGCCGCAGGCCTGAGCGTCTTCGGCTCCTGACCCCACCAGCTCCTCGCGCGCCCGCTGCACCGCCTGCCGCAGGAAGCCGCCCATAGCCTCACCGCCGACCGTACCAGCATCAGCCGCCGCGTGACACGTCCCCATACTCACGCCACCCCCTCAGGGGAGCCCGCGAGCGCGGCAGAGCCGTCAGAAGAAGGGGTAGAAGTGGTGTGGTCGGAGGAGTCGGGGGAGGGGGCGGAGGTAACGCGGGGGAGCCTGGCGAGGATCTCGTCGCGGCGGGCCTTCGCGACACGCTCCACCTCCTGCTCGTCGATGAGCCAGGCACCTCGCTTGGTGGGCAGTTTCTCTACGGCCGACATGCGACCCTCCTCGATCCAGCGGATCGCTGTCCTGACGCCGACATTGAGGCGGTACGCTGCCTCTGACGCGGTGATCAGGTGTGTTTGTCTTTGCATGCGACAAGTATTGCCCTACAACTTCGCGTATGACAAGTTTCGTCGTGTTGCGAGTTGATCACGACGATATGAGTCAGTCACTTGCCCTCTCTTGACGCAGGACGTACTCTTGTCGTATGAGCATGCAACCAAGTGTCGGCACGATCCCGCACTTCACGATCTACGACCGCCTGCGCAAGGCGCGGGAGGTCTCCGGGCTCGACCAGACCGAGCTGGCCGAGCGCATCGGCGTCAGCCGGACGTCAGTCAGTTCTTATGAGGCGGGACGTATCGCCAGGCCGCGCAAGATCGTCCTCAACGCGTGGGGCCTGGCAACCGGCGTGCCGGTGCAGTGGCTGGAGACAGGGGAGGAGCCGACTCCCGGTCCCGGGGACGACGGAGCCCCGGCCGGTGGGGCCGGGGCTGGTGGCGGGCTCCCGCGGCTGGACTCGAACCAGCAACCGTCCGATTAACAGTCGGATGCTCTGCCATTGAGCTACGCGGGAATGCGTCTCATGCGGGTGGAACTCTAGCAGCGTCCCGCCCGCGTCGTCGAGTCCGGGAGGAGGAGAAAGGCCACAGGCTGAACTGTGGCGCCTAGCGTATGGGCAGTCCCACAGTACTTCGCGTCTGTCGCTCCAGCTCCCGCAAGGCTTCCTCGTCCTCGGTGCCTGCCACCTGGTGGTGCGGGGGGCTGGTCACCGAGTACAGGATTCCGTTAGGGTCACGTCGCACGCTTGCGGAGGCCACCTGCCCACTGGGCAGGGTGGTGACGGCGCTGTGCACAAGGGCAGCCTCGACGCGTTGGCGCAGTGCTCGCGCGAAGGCCGTCACGTCGACCGGTACGTAGCGGCCCTCCTGGCGCAGTCCGCCTGGGACCTGTAGCACCACCTCCTCCTGTCCCCCGGTTCGGCGCAGGCGAAACACTCGCTCCTCAGCGTTCCAGGAGCCGTGCTCGACCTGGTCCCACGGGAGGTGGTGAGGCTGGCTGTCCAGGGACACGATGACAAGGTGGTAGGCAGTCGCCACAGCCCAGCAGGAGCCATCCTGCGACACAGGGGCCTCCGCCAGGCGGCGCTCGTCAACCTGTGTGGCAAGGACAGTCGGCATCCTGGTGCGGCGAGGACTCCGTCGAAGTCGCATAGGAGCAGACTACCGGTTGGCCCTGTCGCAGCCCTGGGTGCCGGGGGTCATGGAGGCGGGGTGCGGTCCCCACCCGTCGCAGCGGGGCCCCGGGAGAAGACCAGGGCGACGTTGTGCCCCCCGAACCCGAAGGAAGTGCTGACGGCAGCATCGACCCCTCGTAGGGGACGTCCGCCAGGGCCGACGACGTCCAGGCCGGTCGTTGCGATTTGTGGATCCATGCCCGCAGGCAGCAGGGTTGGGGGTGCCCACTGGGTGATCAGGGCCATGATGGTCAGCACGGCCTCCAGGCCACCAGCACCCCCTAACGGGTGGCCGGTGGCTGACTTGGTGGCGCTGACGGCCGCCTGCGGTACCGTTCGCGACAGGACCCCTGCCTCGACTGCGTCCCCCGCAGGAGTGGAGGTTGCGTGAGCGTTGACGTGGCCTACCTGGTCGGGTCCCAGTCCTGCATCCTCCAAGGCGCGGCGCAGCGCCCGCTCCTGCTGGGTGCCGCTGGGCTCAGGGCGTGCGACGTCGAAGGCGTCTGCGGTCACGCCCGTGCCGGACATGATGGCCAGCACATGAGCTCCTCGGCCACGAGCATGCTCGCCCGACTCCAGGACAAGCACTCCCGCCCCCTCGCTGAGGACAAAGCCGTCCCGGTCGGGGGCGAAGGGTCTGGACGCGGTCAGCGGCTCCTCGTTGCGGGTTGACAGCGCCCTCATGGCCGCAAAGGCTGCCACTGTCATAGGGTGCAGAGCCGCGTCAGTGCCGCCGGCGACGACGACGTCTGCACGTCCCAGGCGGATAAGGTCGGCTCCGTATGCGATGGCCTCCGCCCCGGAGGCGCACGCGGATACGGGGGAGTGGATGCCCGCGGCCGCACCTAGCTCGATACCGACGGTTGCAGCAGGTGCGTTGGGCATGAGTGCGGGCACGGCGGTAGGAGCGACCCGGCGAGGTCCTCTGGAGCGAAGTGTGTCCCAGGTGCCCATGACTGAGAGCACAGGCCCCATGCCCGGAGCGAGTGACACCGCCAGGCGCTCAGCCTCGACGCGGGGGCTGCGGGCCTGCACCCAGGCCTCGCGCGCAGCCAGGAGGGCGCACTGGGAGGCTCGGTCCAGCCGACGTCGTTCCTTGACCGTAAGTAGGGCAGTGACGTCTGTTGCAAGCGGAGCGCCAATGCGGACCGGCAGTCTGAACTCGTCTACCCACTCGTCCTCCAGGATGCGCACGCCGCAGCACGAGGCCCGAAGAGCTCGCCAGGTGGACGGCACGTCGCCACCTAGGGAGCTCACAGCACCCAGGCCGGTGACGACGACCTCCCCGGGTCCGTCAGGCCGCGATGGTCCAGGAGGCATGGGCCTGGGCGCTCCTGCCGCCAGCCTGGTCAGTTCCGCTGGCGGACCACGAGGTCCGCCAGGGCACCGACGGTGGGTAGTGTCGGGATGACGGAGTCCTCAATGCTGACTCCAAAATGCTCCTCGGCTTGCGTCGCGACGGTCAGCAGCCCCAGGGAGTCGATGTCAAGGTCGTCAA
Source organism: Actinomyces lilanjuaniae (assembly GCF_003606385.1). NCBI lineage: Bacteria > Bacillati > Actinomycetota > Actinomycetes > Actinomycetales > Actinomycetaceae > Actinomyces > Actinomyces lilanjuaniae. The sequence goes on from NZ_CP032514.1 coordinate 1,362,236, forward strand.
ACCGGCTCTCCCCGGTGATCTGGGAGGCGTCCAGACCCGTCTCCTCGCTGACGATCTCAATGACAGCAGCGAGGACGTCATCGCTGCTGGCGGTGCGGCTGTCGTCTGTCACCAAAGACTCCTTCAGGTGCGGCGGCCCGTGCACGGAGGAGGTTCCGTGCACGCACCGAGACGGTATAGCGTGGGTGCAGGGGCAGTGTAGTGCCGTGGCTCCCGCAATGCTGTCGCGGTCGTGCCGTGCTGTCGTGGCCCGCGGTGCTGTCGTCAGATCTCCCGGTTCTCCCTGAGGCGGCCGACTATGATGGCCATGTGCAGCATCAGGCCGTCTCTGGCGTCGGTGGCGTCCCACCCCACCTGCTCACTGACCCTTCCTAGCCGGTAGCGCACCGTGTTGGCATGGACGAAGAGGCTGCGTGCGGTAGCCTCCAGGCTCCGTCCCAGTGCCAGGTAGGTGGCGACAGTGCTCTCAAAAGGGTCGCCCATCTCGTGTAGCGGAGCATGGACGAGACTGAGGATCTGCTCAGCAGCGAACTCGTCCCCAGCCAGGATCCGCTCAGGGAGGAGGTCGTCAGCATGGACCGGGTTGGGTGCCTCCCTCCAGCCCGGCAGGGACCGAAGCCCAGCCAGCGCAGACCGCAGGGACCGGCCAGCGTGGCCGATGCCGGGCACTACCGTGCCGACCACCGCTGAGCCACCTAGACCTGCGGCCACCTGCATCGCCGCCTGGTCGATGAGCAGCTCTGCGGAGGAGGCGCGCGAACGCCTGGCTGCCCCCTTTCCGGCGCCCTTCTTGGCTGTGGTGGTGGCGGGTGAGGGTGCAGGAGGTTCTGAGTCGTCGGGCTTGCCACCCAGAACGATGAGGACTGAGTCTCCTCGGACGGACACAAGGCAGTCGTTAGCGAGGCTGCGGCACTCATTGCGCAGGCGGGAGACGCCCAGGGCGTCCAGCGTGGTCCGTGCAGCGACCGCAGCCACGGGGCCGGTGCCGTTCCATCCCGCGGTCCCGGCACGGGTGGCGGCATCCTCGGGGGCGTCATGAAGCATGGAGTCCACCGCTACCGACTCCAGGCGGGCGTCCCAGGCCCCGCGCGCCTCAGCCGCCCGGGCATAGACCTCTGCAGCGGCGAATCCGACATCACGTCCGAAGGAGAGCACGAAGATACGGACCATGTCATGGTCCTCCTCCGGGACGGCCTGCGGAGCCTCGTCGACGACCACGTCCAGGACGGTGCGTACCAGGGCCAGGGTCTGCTCCAGCGTGATGACGCCGGTCAGCGCCGCTGGCGCCACAGAGAAGATCTGGGAGGGGGCCGATGGTGCCGCCGGGCTCTCGACGGAGTCCACGAACATGGTGACGCCCAGCCGTGCCACTGCGGCAATCTGCTCGCGATCAGCCTCAGGCAGGGTTCTGTAGAAATCGTGAGCGGAGCTAATGCGGTCCAGTGAGTGCTCGATAAGTGTGTCCTGCGCCTGGCGCAGCGCAGACACTGCCGGAGTGCTCAACTCATCCATGACTGGGATGGTACCGACAAAATCCAGTGAATCACGGGAAGATCTCTTGGGCATGGCGTGCGATGGGCCACGAAGCCACAGTCTTTCCCAGGGATAGCAACAGAAACTCTGGGAGCTAACTGTATTTTTCCTCATGTAACGAGGCTGTAGCTTGGTGCCTGCGCCTGGGATCAGACCCGACTAGGGTGCGGACAGCCTTGGTCGCTTGCACCGGTGGCACGCTGGTCGGGACACCCAGTCGGGGTCCTGGAGCACGGCGGGACGTCCTCCAGGACCCCCTGCCCGGTCAGGCCTGCCCGCCCTGGTTGCCGGAGGAGCCTGCGTTGACGTCGTGCAGGGCGTAGCGAGACGTGGCCTCGCCCAGGACTGACCGGTCCAGACCTCCCTGCTCGACAAGGGCCTGTAGAGTCTTGACCACCACAGACTGGGCGTCAATGAGGTAGTACCTGCGGGCTGCTGAGCGTGTGTCGGAGAAGCCGAAGCCGTCAGCGCCCAGGGTGTAGTAGTTGCCTGGCACCCATGCCCGAACCTGGTCAGGCACCAGGTGGTCGTAATCGCTGGTAGCGATGACCGGGCCTGGGCAACCAGTAAGTCGCGATGTCAGGAACGGCGTGCGGGGCTGGTCCTCTGGGTGCAGCAGGTTGTGCCTGTCGGCCGCCAGGGCGTCGCGGCGCAGCTCGTTCCAGCTGGTCACCGACCATGTTGCCGCCCTGACTCCCCAGTCCTCGAGCAGCAGGCGTCGCGCCTCCTCGATCCAGGGCAGCCCCACTCCGGAGGCGAGCAGCTGGACTTCGGGTCCCTCGCCCTCCGGAGCCGGTTCCAGGCGGTGGATGCCACGGATAATGCCCTCGACGTCAACGTCCTCAGGCTCGGCGGGCTGGTGGATCGGCTCGTTGTAGACCGTCAGGTAGTACATGACGTCACGGTTGCGTCCGGAGTCGGGGCCGTACCAGCGCTCCAGAGCGTCACGCACAATATGACGGATCTCATAAGCGTACCCCGGGTCATAAGTGACGACCGCCTCGTTCGTGGCCGAGATCAGGGGCGAGTGCCCGTCCATGTGCTGGGTGCCCTCGCCGGTCAGCGTGGTGCGCCCTGCTGTGGCACCGATGATGAAGCCGCGGGCCAGCTGGTCGCCTGCCGCCCAGAACTGGTCACCGGTGCGCTGGAAGCCGAACATGGAGTAGAAGATGTAGACCGGGATCATCGGCTGGCCGTGAGTGGCGTAGCTAGTGCCGACAACCTGGAACAGTGCTGCCGATCCGGCCTCATTGATGCCGGTGTGCATCAGCTGGCCTGAGGACGACTCGCGGTAGGACAGCATCATGTCCGCGTCGACCGGGGTGTAGTTCTGTCCCTGGGTGTTAAAGATCTTCTTCGTCGGGAACAACGACTCCAGGCCGAAGGTGCGTGACTCGTCCGGGACGATGGGAACCAGACGGCGTCCAATGCCCTTGTCCTTGATGAGCTCCTTGAGCAGGCGCACGAAGGCCATGGTGGTGGCGACCTCCTGCCTGCCTGACCCCGACTTGAGGATCTCGTAGGGCCTGTCTCCTGGTAGCTCCAGCTCGGTGCCTGCATCCCTGCGCTCGGGGAGGAACCCCCCGAGCTGGCGGCGGCGCTCAAGCATGTAGAGCAGCGCAGGATCGTCGTCCGCAGGACGGTAGTACGGCGGGAACGAAGGATCAGCCTCCAGCTGAGCGTCAGTGAGCGGGATGTGGAGGCGGTCGCGCAGTCCCTTGAGGTCGTTGATACCCAGCTTCTTCATCTGGTGGGTGGCGTTGCGGCCGGCGAAGTGGCTCCCGAGCATGTAGCCCTTGACGGTGTGTGCCAGGATCACCGTGGGCTGGCCCTTGTGCTCGGTTGCGGCCTTGTACGCTGCGTACATCTTGCGGTAGTCGTTGCCCCCGCGCTGCAGCGCCCAGATCTGGTCGTCGGTCCAGTCCTTGACGAGCGAGGCGGTACGGGGATCGCGACCGAAGAAGTGCTCACGCACGTAGGCGCCGTCATTGGCCTTGAAGGTCTGGTAGTCCCCGTCGAGGGTCTCCATCATGAGGTGCTCCAGGGCGTGGTCCTTGTCGGCGGCGAGCAGCTGGTCCCAGCCGCGCCCCCAGATCACCTTGATGACGTTCCACCCTGCGCCCCTGAAGAAGGCCTCCAGCTCCTGGATGATCTTCCCGTTGCCGCGCACGGGCCCGTCCAGGCGCTGCAGGTTGCAGTTGATGACAAAGGTCAGGTTGTCCAGCTGCTGGGAGGCAGCGAGCTGGAGCATGCCGCGGGACTCCGGCTCGTCCATCTCGCCGTCACCGAGGAAGGCCCAGGTGTGCTGAGCAGAGGTGTCCTTGATACCTGAGCCGGACAGGTACTTGTCGAACCAGGCCTGATAGATGGCCTCTGCGGGGCCCAGGCCCATGGACACCGTGGGGAACTCCCAGAAGTCCTCCATACGACGGGGGTGTGGGTAGGAGGGTAGGCCGCGGCCATGGCCGTGCGCCGGGTGCGAGACCTCCTGGCGAAAGCCGTCAAGATCGGCCTCGCTCAGGCGTCCCTCAATGAAGGCTCTGGCGTAGTTCCCGGGGGAGGCGTGGCCCTGGAAGAAGACGTGGTCGCCGCCTCCGGGGTGGTCCTTTCCGCGGAAGAAGTGGTTGAAGCCGACCTCGTAGAGCGTGGCGGTGGAGGCGTAGGAGGAGATGTGTCCACCGACCCCCACCCCTGGGCGCTGCGCCCGGGTCACCATGACTGCCGCGTTCCAGCGCAGCCAGCGCCGGTAGGTGCGTTCAAGGTCTTCGTCCCCGGGGAAGTAGGGCTCGTCGGCGACGTTGATGGTGTTCACGTAGGGGGTCGTCAGCTGTGTCGGCACGGTGACGTTCTTCTGTCGTGCCTCTGCCAGCATGGACAGCAGCACGAACCGTGCTCGTGGACCCCCTTTCTCCGTGATCAGGGCGTCGAGGGACTCGCGCCACTCACGTGTCTCCTCAGGGTCGTTGTCGGTGACCTTGGTCAGGAGGCCGTCAATAAGTGGCGTGGAGTCGCTGGAGGGGCTCACGTAATCCTTCTTCCTCGCGTCGGTGCGGCGGGGCGGTGCGGGTGCAGGAGTGCACCTTCCCCCGCGTCTTTGTGCCAGCATGTGGCCGGTACCGCGCGCCGCTGTGCTCGGTATGCGGTTGACGCACCTAATCTACGTCAATCTGCGCTCTCGGTGGGCTGCTGGTGGGTGGAGGGAGGATGAAGGTCCCCTCGCGTGTGTGAGGTGACGCACCAGTAGCGGGTTGCTGGGTGGCGGGCGGGTTCGTCAGTAGCGCGAGCAGGTAGCGGGTGGCGCGGTGTGTCAGGTCGGGATGGCAACGAGAACGGACAAGAACGAGGGGGAAATGGGAGAGGTCGTGTATAGGGACGCAGATGTGCGTGTTCGCTTGCGTCGATGGCCTCGGTGAGGTGGGCTTGTTCCGCTGTGCCCGACCCGGGGTGCAGATATCCGGGAAGGACGGTGTCAGTAAGTGGTGACTACAGCGGGCGGAGGCTTCGGCTTCCCCTCCGGCCTCGTTGTGCAGGAGTTTGGCTATGACGACGACGTCGACCTGGCACTGCGCGAGGTGGTCGAGGCCGAGACTGGCATGGCGCTGGTCGACGAGGACTATGAGGACGTCGCTGATGCGGCGCTCGTGTGGTGGAGGCAGGAGGACGGTGACGTCGACGACCTGACCGACCTCCTCGTGGACGCGAAAGCGAATCTTGAGGACGGGGCCGGGCTGATCTGGGTGCTGACTCCCAAGGCTCGTACGAGGGGCGCGGTGCCTGCGTCCGAGGTCGAGGAGGCGGCTGCCACCGCTGGCCTGCACGCTACGTCAACAGCCTCTATGGGTGAGCGCTGGAGCGGGACCAGGATCACAACCCGCAGACGCTGACCAGGTCACCCCACTTTTGGTGTGCTACTGCGGCCGCAACTGGTCGGGCTGGCGGGATCTCCTGTAGCATTGCCCGTGCTCGCCCGGACGCTCCCGACACCTTGCAGCAACAGCTGCCCGGCAGTCGCCGGTGGAAGATCTCGACAGTAGCGGCAGGGCGGGTCCTGAAGGACCTGTAGCTCAGCTGGTAGAGCAACGCGTTTACACCGCGTCGGTCGTCGGTTCGAGTCCGGCCGGGTCCACCGCGTCGCCACGGCCGGGCGCCGCTGAGCCTGCTCAGATGGTGCCCCCGGCGGGACTCGAACCCGCACGCCCGGTGGGCAGCGACTTTTAAGGTCGCGGTGTCTACCGGTTCCACCACGGGGGCAGGACGCCCCTGGGATGGTCCGGGGCGCCGGTACAACTCCTCAGCATCGACCCTAGCAATCTGACGGCGCTGCTGGACTTCCGGCGGAAGCTGGCCGCCGGTGAGGGCGGCCAGGCTTGTACCGGACCCAATATAGCGTATCGATCGGGCGCCAAAGGGACAGGTGGTCCAGGAGCCGATGTCAACGAGCCGAAGCCACCCCCGTAGGCCAGGTGCAGCAGAGCCGCAAGGCGAGAACCTGCACCGGCGCGCTACCGCACCAGACAACAGCCTGAGGGACCGGCAGCACGATGAGAGTGATACGCCCGGCGCTGCACCTCACTCACCGCGTGTAGTTAGTCACATCACGCAGACGAAGCTTCGACCCCTCACGACGGAGCGGCGCCAGCAGGTGGCCGACCTGTACCGCGCCGGTGTCCCCGTCAAAGAGATCGTCCGGCAGACAGGCGTCAATCGCTCGACAGCCTATCGGTTGTGTGGGGTGGCGGTGTCGTATCGCGCGGTGTAGAGTTATCAACATTCTAGTTGAGCTTCAATTCTCGACAACTCAGGCCGGGGTCAGTGTTACCGAGAATGCGATGTCGACTATGGATCTCAGTGCTTTCTCGTATGCGTGACTAACCCATGGAATAACACGCTCTTATTAAAGACTCTCTGCTAGTTTTCAGGGAGCTCAAGGCCTTCTTTTTCTTCAACTGTTCGCAAGACCATGAGCGCCACCTCAAACGCTTGGATGGCGTCAACACCGTACATGGTCTGTTTAAACGGCGGCCTTAATCCTGTCGAGCGCATTTCAATCTGCCATTCGGAGTCATTATCCTCCGATACTGGCGACGGTAAAGACAAGGAAAATTTCACATCCTGCCCATTCTTGGGCGAATATCGCCTTATGAACATAGTCTTCCACTCTGCAAACTCTGGCTCCTTAAGGTGCCACTATATTAACCTGTCATTAGAAATCTGTCAAGGTCGTTGTCGAGATTGCGGTGACACAATATACTTCGGGTATATAGTTCAGTTCCGCAGCAACTAAATACTCTCGACATCCACTTTGGAACTTCCGCTCAGAACCCGTGCTGCAGAGGCGTCCGTAGACGCCTCTGCAGCACGGAGCGACTCCGACTCCTTGTGCTACCCATTAGCACCCGCCAAACAAGTAGCGTACTTGGCGGCAATGGCGGCCCAGCAGATGGCACGCCCTCGTGCTCCACCCGGAGCCCTCCTGCACCTTCTACTGTCTCGCTCGTATGCCCGGTCGCAGTCCCGCTTCGTATGTATTGAAAGGGCGCTATTCGTCATGTGCGGCTCCGACAAAGTCGAGACCGCACTGATAGCCAAACTGTCCCATGGAGCGGGGGTTGAAGTCCGGGCGGTTTCGTTGAGCGAGCCTTCCGCCGAGGCTGCCTGATCACTTGCAGCGCAAGTTGCTGCTGACGCAGCAGGCAATGGGGGCATCTTCCGTCGCCGCATCCTGCGGAATACCACTGATAGTTGAAGACAGCAGTGCGATGCTCAAAAGGCCGCTTGCTACAAGAGTCCTACTTTTCATGCTCTTTTCCTGAATTCTTGGGTACGTCAAAACTGGTGCGCCCACCATCGGGCGTCTGGTTGAGAAAACCTCAGAGTGAAGAGCAAATTCGCGGACGTATTCGAAAAGCAACTGCCTCGTAATATCGATCCATGGCTGCACCACATGGGGGACAAAAATGGTGTGCGGCAGGCTGGTGCCATCGGCGGTAGGCAGGCACGGGCAGGTTGCCGGGCGGCGCCAGCTGCTGGTGCCGCCGCAGCCTGAGTGCGTCAGTGTCTGCCTGGTAGCGCATGTCTGTCTCCGTCGTCGCGCTGGGTACGCGCTGGCCCGCATATCGTTCTGGACGTTTGGAACGTATATCACTCCTCACTGTGGGTTCCCATAGGGGGCTTGTTCGTCAGGACAGCGATGGCGGGACGTTGTTGTGGGAAGTGGGCGGACTGGCGCCTCAAGGCCCAAAAAATACCGAAAAATCGACCTCAGGCTATGTATTTTTGTGGCTATCGCCAAAATTTGCAGCAGTTGTCAGTTCTAATGCGCGGGTGTGGCGGTATCCTGCCACCTGACGTTTGTGCTATCGCCAGGCAGGCTGGCAGTGTTAATTCGTCTAGTTTGTGACCGCTGCGTCGGCGCCCCGGCTACGTCCTTGTCCCTCTGTGTGGCTCTGGGGCTGCCCAGCGCATTGGCGAGACGCCGCTACTCCTCACCTTCGTTACCATTCCCATCCAAACTCGCCAAACAGCCCACCATGCACGTCGCGCTGGGTGAGAGTCGCTCTATGCTGGGCATCCAGGACAGTGCGGTTGTGCTGGTTGGCGCTCTGTGGGTGTGCAAAGGGGCTGGCGCAGGTGAACTGCCAGATGCTGGTTGGCACCTCCCCGATGATGCGCACCTGAATGGTGGCCTGCAATGAGCTAGCGCGGAAGGCGCGGATGGTGAGCGAGTCATTAGGCCGAATCGACTTTCACCAGAAGTTTCGCTAGACGAATCGCCACACTCAAGTAGTCCCACTTTCCCGTGCTGTTTGGCGGTTTGGTCACGATCTCTGGCTGCGACTGACAGCCCCTGGTGGGCTACCCCCATCTGCTGTCCACGCCGTCAGGGGTGACCGCTGTCGTCCAGTTGCTTCGCCTCTGCTGGACCGGTGGTGGAATCGGATGGGCCGTCAGCGCTGAGCCACCTGGCTGGTGAACTTCGCATCCCCTCTGTCTCCTCCCGATCCCTGGTCGGCTCCATCTCGCCATACTTCGCACTGGACTTCCTGTGCATTCTGAGCGTTCATGGAAAGAGACGCCAGCCATGGTGGCTGGTATGCCCAGACAAAAGCGGAAGCGAAAGGAGGATGAGGGTATGGAACCAGAAACGACGCAAACTGGTGCGATGGACGGTAGCGCAGTAGGAGGTGCGGTAGCCGCAGGAACTGTTGCTCCCGGTCCCTTCACCGCCATGGCGCCCAGGTCACCCCCAAGCGAGCCGTCTCCTGCATCCGCGTGTCCGCCCGCGAGCATGCCCAGCGCGGCGGACGCCTGGCGGCATGCTGCTGCACGGCATCATGAGCTCCATCGCTGAGTACTACAGCCGCAGTCTCGCTAATGAGATCATCAGGGGAATGGGCGAAAAAGCCAGGAATGACGGGACCTTGGGTAAGGCACCGCTGGGGTACATCAACGTGCGCGCCAGAGACGAGCACGGCAGAGAGATCCGCATCGTCGACCTCAATGAGGAGCGCGCCCAGTTGCATCGTATGCTGCGCCTCCCCTACTACAAGGGCATCGTTACCCTCCAGGGCGTCGAGTACCCCGGGCAGCATGAACCCTGGTCGACGTCGAGACCTGGCAGAACGTCCAGACCGTCCTGGCCTCGCGTCGCTATGGTGAGCGCGAGCGCCAGCACACCCACCACTTCAAAACAACGGTGTACTGCGGTCAGTGTGGCGCCCGCCTGCTGGTGCAGAACACGCGCTGCGGCAGCGCTTCATCAGGCCCTTGACCTGCTCGAGGACTGCCACCGCCTCTACAGCGATGCACCCGGCCATCTGAGGAAGCTACTTAACCAAGTCTTCTTCGACACAGTCCTGGTCAACCCGCTGGTTGATGAGGAGGGGCGGGTTGTTCTGCCGGATGACAGACCGAGCGACGAAGGAGACGGCGGCGTGGACAACGCGAACATAAATCCTGACCCTGCCGATGGTGCGGCTGGCGACCAACTGGCCGATCAGGCTGACGGGGCGGAATCTGCCGACAGCCTGTCGCGCCTCCTGGCCTACGTAAGCAGCAACGCCAGCCTGCAGCCGCCCTTCGACTGAAGGCGGTCGTGGTACCCCCACTGGGATTCGAACCCAGGACCTTGTGCTTATCAGGCACGAAACGAGGTATAAGCTCGCTGCTCTAACCGCTGAGCTATGGGGGCGTCAACCAGCCTGGTGCTGGCGCGTAGGCCGGGGCGCCGTAGGTGGCACCGGCACAACCCTATCCTACCCAGGCACCTGGGTGCTGGCAGCACCGGTACTGCTATGTGGCACTGCGGGGGGACTGTGCCTGCCCCAGCGGCAGGTAGCCGTAGGCTGGACCCGTGAGCAGTGCACCGCACGGGCCAGGGGCCCGACCACCACACTCCTCGGGCTCCCCGACAGTTGCTGACATCGTCGCCATGGTGGACGAGCTGGCGCCCCGTGAGCTCGCTGCCCCGTGGGACTCCAACGGCCTTATCTGCGGCGACCCATCCTGGTCCGTCGGCCACGTCCTGCTGGCGGTGGACCCCGTGCAGGACGTTGTCGAAGACGCAGTGAGCCGGGGGGCGGACATGATTATCACCCACCACCCCCTCTACCTGCGTGGGACAGACTCCGTACGTGCCGACGACGCCAAGGGTCATGTCGTCCACACTCTCATCCGTCGTGGTATCGCCCTGCTCAACGCCCACACCTGCCTGGACGCCGCGCACGGGGGAGTGGCGGACGCCCTGGCTGATCAGGTAGGACTGCGCGACATGGTGCCGCTGGAGCCCAGCGCACAGGATCCGCAGGTGGGGATCGGGCGCGTCGGACAGTTGGAGAGGCCCGTGTCCCTGAGAGACCTGGCTGAGCGCGTCGCTGCAGTGCTGCCAGACTCGGCTCCGGGGCTGCTGGTCGGTGGGTGCCTGGAGGAGGAGGTCGAGACCGTGGCAGTCAGTGGTGGCTCAGGGGACTCACTCCTGGACGCGGCTCGTCGCGCTGGTGCTGACGTCTTTGTCACTGCTGACCTGCGCCACCATCCCGCCTCGGAGCACCTGGAGGCGGGACGCCCTTACCTCCTGTGCGGGACCCACTGGGCCACTGAGTGGGTGGGACTGCCTCCACTGGCCCGCGGCCTCGCGCAGAGGGCTGCGGCACGGGGATGGCGGCTTGAGACAGAGGTGTCGGCTGTCGTCACAGATCCATGGGCACTGCGTGTTCCAACTGGGTGCTGGCGCCCATGAGGCCGTGAGACAATACCGAGGCACCTGCCGCCGACCCTGACGAAGGATACCCCGCCGTGAGGAGTGCACCCATCACCCAGCAGCGGATGCTGATCGACCTGCAGTCTCTGGACTCCAGGCTCGCCCGGCTGCGTCACGAACGCTCCCGGCTGCCGGTTCTTCAACGTATCGAGGCCACTGTGGAGCGTCTGAAGACGAACAGGCGCGAGGCCCTTCTGGCGCAAGCGGCGCTGGCGGAGGCCAGGCAGGAGGCCGAGCGCAGTGAGGAGGAGGTGGCCCAGGTGGTGCGGCGTGCGCAGGCCCTGCGGGAGCGTCTTCACTCCGGTGAGACCGGGGCGCGTGACCTCAGCGCCATCCAGCACGAGATTGACCACCTGGGACAGCGCCAGCAGGTGCTGGAGGACAGACAGGTCAGTACTCTGGAGGCGCTGGAGTCGGCCCAGGCGCAGGCGGACCGCCTGGCCCAGGAGGAGCAGGACATCCGGGCTGCGGGGCGCCAGCTGACCGCGGAGCGGGACGAGCGACTCGCGCAGCTGGACCAGGAGCGCGCTGCCGTGGAAGACCAGCGCAGTGACGTGGTGGGAGGTATTGACGCGGAGCTGCTGGCTGAGTACGAGGAGGTGCGGTCTCGTACAGGTGGCCTGGGTGCAGTAGCCCTTCGCGCGGGGCGCATCGAGGGTGGGTCGCTGGAGATCAGCCCTCAAGAGTATGCACGCTTCGCCTCGGCCCCCGAGGACGCCGTCCTGCGCGCGGAGGAGAACGACGTCATCGTGGTGCGTATGGACATCTGAGATGCGCAGAGGCACACGGTGAGGTACTGATAGTGAGGAGCCGTGCTCCCTGTGGGTACCGGCTGGCCGTGGCACGCTATGTGCTGGCCACTCACCGTGGTTAGTCCTGATCAGTCGTGGATCAGTTGTGGTCAGCACTGTGTCAGTGCCGCGTGACGAGAGTCAGCGACTGTCGGCCCTGCCTGTCCGGCTCGCTCAGCTCCACGTCGCGGACTACGTCCATGCTGGCAGCGGCCTCAGCGACCGCGCTGGTACTGCTCTGCGGGTTCAGGGCGCCTAAGGACAGAGCGCGCAGCAGCGTCCCCACAAGCTGCCCACGTGCTCGTTTGGCGCCGTGGGAGAACACCTGGCGGGCACCACCCGGTCCGGTCCGTACGACAGCCACCCGGACCAGGTGGCTGTGTGCCGAGGCCAGGAGGGACCTGGCAGGCTGCCAGACCGAGGCGTAGGCCGTGGAGCGGCAGTCCACGACGACCCTGCCAGCGGCAGTGGTCTCCAGGACAGGTTGTAGCCGCGGCCGCCAGTAGGCTGCCATTCGGCCCAGCCCGGGAAGCGCCGAGCCTATGGGGAGCCGGTGGTCAGGAATCCGGTCTGTGGGTCGCAGGATTCCCCACAGGCCGGAGATGATGATGAGGTGCCTGTCCATGACCGCGTGGGTACCCTCCTGGCTCCCGAGTCCCCGCAGGTCTGCGGCCTCGTAGAGGACTCCGGTGAACAGGTCGTAGGCCGGAGCGCAGGCGGCTGTCTCAAGACGCAAGTTCGTCTGTACCTCCCCGAGGGTTCGGGGCCCCAGGCCGAGGACGGCAGCAGCGTCCTTGCGGGCGCTGGCTCGCGCGAGCGTGTCCATGACCTGTACTCGGGAGCCAGTGAGTTCCTGCGCCTCCAGCAGAGTAGACAGCCTCAGGGCTGGTCCCTCTCGGGGCGCGGTCTTCCCTTCAGAGGGAGGAAGGAGGATGAGCACGAGCGCATCCTAGGACACGGCAGCCTCAGGTAGCTGCAAGCAGCACCAGGCGCCAGGAGGGCTGCTAGAGGCCGGTAAGGTGGTCAGTACGGTATGCTGCTGCCTGCGGACAAGCTGGCCGGGCGGCCGCGGTATTGTCTGGTGGCCCAGGCTCCTGGAGCACCAGACAGGCTGAGGAACGTCCGGGCTCCACAGAGCAGGGCGGTGGCTAACGGCCACCCGGGGTGACCCGCGGGACAGTGCCACAGAAAGAAGACCGCCGTCCGTGTACCGGGCGGTAAGGGTGAAAGGGTGGGGTAAGAGCCCACCAGCGTGGCGGGTGACCGCTGCGGCTAGGTAAACCCCGCCTGGAGCAAGACCGCACAGCTGACGTCTGAGGGCTGCTCGCCTGAGTCAGCGGGTAGGTCGCGTGAGGCCGTCGGCAACGGCGGTCCAAGATGAATGGTCGCCGCCACCCAGTCCGGTAACGGTGGGTGGTAACAGAACCCGGCGTACAGGCCAGCTTGTCCGCGCCCCTGTCACAGTCACCTTTCTGCCCTTGACACCTTTCTTCCCCTGACAGACGCGGCACGCGGCCCCGGGAAGGGGCCGCGTGCCGCGGTCTGTGGGAGCCTGACGCACCTGCTGCTCAGCTTGGCTAGCCAGGTCCTGGCCAGGCCCGGGGCAGGTGCGGGCCTACTTGGCCTGCACGAACCACTCCTCTCTGTCACTGGAGTAGGTGTCAAAGGCGGAGATGACGAAGTTGCCCGAGTTCACCGAGTCCTCGCTGATCAGGAAGGCGTAGTAGCCGGTTGCCGACCCGCCGTTGCGAGGCATGGACTGGGAGTAGAAGGACTTGTCGTCAATGAATATCTCGGGCTCTGAGGTGTTCCCACCGTCCTCGTAGGTGATGTCCAGGTCGTACTTGTCGAACTGGCCCTCACCTTCGTAGCTCACGGTGATCGGGACGGTGATGTAGACCTGACCCTCGGGCGGCTCCTCGTAGATGTACTCGTTGTCTGCCTTCAGCGTGTCATTAGCGTCCCACGTGACCGCGTCGAAGTGGACGGTGATCTGGATGCCCTTGTCCTTGTCCTCCTCGCGCGTGGAGGGCAGGACCACGTCCTGCTGGGTGGGGTCGATAGCGGTGTCTGCCGAGGTTCCCTCCCCGCCTGACCCGCCACCCGAGTTGTTGTCACTACTGTCAGCGTCGTCGTCACTGCTGCTGCCGGTGTCGCTGGAGCTCTGTGTGGTGGCGCCGCCAGCCTGGTTACTGCTGCTCCGGTTGACCAGCAGGAGGGTCACAACCAGGGCCACGACCAGGACGGCAGCGATAATGGTCCAGAACCACCACTGCCGGGTGACAGGTTTTGAGGCGGGGGCTGGGCTCAGTCCGCCTGCGACGTCGACCGGCTGCCAGCCTCCGGTCTGCCCCTGTGGCCCGCCGGGAGGAACTCCTGGGGCCTGGTTGTGGAAGGGTGTCGGTGCCTGGGAGTAGTCCGCGCCGGGGTCGTAGCCAGCCGGAGCGGAGGAGGGCGCGTAGTCTCCTGAAGGCGCAGAGGCGGACGAGCCTGTGGGGTCAGCCACGTGAGCTGGCATTGAGGCGGTCTCGGCCGACGCGGCAGCAGGCCCGGTGGGGGCGCTCGAGGCACTGCCCGTCGGCGCCCAGGCCGGGTCGGTTCCCGGGACGGCGGCTGAACCGGCGTCGGAGAGACCAGTGGTGGGCGCTGAGTCGTCAACCCAGAGCTGCCAGCCCTCTGGTGCCGGTCCCCAGGCAGGATCAGGCTGCCACCCTGGGGGCGGCTCGAAGCCTTCCGGCGGCCTTGGCCAGTTCGGCGGTGGGTTGAAACGCAGTGCCATGTGAACCTCCGGGAAAAGAAATGACGGGGTAGGGGCAGCGCGGGACGCCGCACAAGAGCCAATCTACACGTCAGTGGCTCATGTGCGAGGCGAGAATGCGCCCTGCAGCTGACGAGACCGATTCTGTGCATCCCATTCAGATGAGGATGCTAACGAAAAATACAGTCACGCCGTTTCTGGAGTAGGACCAGCGGCATATGTTATGCAGCCGATCAGCCACACTCGTGGCGACGGGCGATAACGATACAGGACTGAGCCAGCCCAAGGCGGCTGCGGCAGGACGAACTGCCGCGCCACCAGTCACAAGAGCGTCAGAGTGGGGTCAGACCGAGGCTAGACCGAGGACCGTGTCGATGCCGCCAGGGCGGCCGCGCCCACGATGCCGGCACGGTTGAGCAGGCTGGCCGGCACGATCGGCGTCGTGAGATCCAGGAGCGGAAGGAACTTCTCGTGCTTGCGAGACACTCCGCCGCCGACGACGAACACATCGGGGCTGAAGAGCATCTCTAGGTGGGAGTAGTACCGCTGCAGGCGTCTGGCCCACTTCCTCCAGGACATGTCCTTTCTCTCTCTGACTGCGGAAGAGGCACGTTTCTCCGCGTCGTAGCCGTCGATCTCCAGGTGTCCCAGCTCCGTGCCGGGGACGAGCACGCCGTTCATGACCAGGGCAGAACCAATTCCGGTACCCAGGGTCGTGACGATGGCCAGGCCCTGCACCTCCCTGGCCGCTCCGTAAAGAGCCTCCGCGTAGCCGGCAGCGTCGGCGTCGTTGACGACTGTGGCCTGGCGGCCCAGGACCTGGGCCATCAGCGCCCTGGCGTCGGTCCCAGCCCAGGAGGGGTCGAGGTTGGCCATGAAGGCGACGACCCCGCGCTTGACCGGAGCCGGTACCGCGACCCCCACGGGCACTTCTGCGGGTAGGTCAAAGCTGGTGACGAGGCGGGAGACCACGTCGGCCACCGCATCCGGGGTGGCAGGCTGGGGCGTGGCCACACGCAGACGCTCAGCGGTGAACTCACCGGTGCCCAGGTCCACGGGAGCGGCCTTGATACCGGATCCGCCGACATCGACGCCGATAGCGATATCTGTGCTCATATCTGGATAAGGTCCTTTCGATTCCGGTGTCCGCGCGGAACCCGGCACCTCGGCTGCCCGGCCTGGTGCCAGGCTGGCATCAGGCCGGGAGGGTGAGAACCTCCGCGCCGGTGTCCGTGATCACTACGGTGTGCTCGAACTGGGCGGTGCGCGAGCGGTCGGCAGTGACCACCGTCCACCCATCCTCCCACTGTCTCCACTCGATGTCTCCCAGGGTGAGCATCGGCTCGACGGTGAAGACCATGCCGACCTCAATGACGTCGTCGTAGAGGGGAGCGGCGTCGTAGTGGGGGATGATGAGACCGGAGTGGAACGCCTCGCCCACGCCGTGTCCGGTGTAGTCGCGCACCACGCCGTAGTCGAAGCGGCGGGCGTAGGACTCGATGACCCTGCCGATGACATTGACCTCGCGCCCCGGGCGGGCGGCCTTGATCCCCCTGTCCATGGCGGCTCGCGTGCGCTCGATGAGCAGTGCGGACTCCTCGTCGACCTCGCCCACCGGGTAGGTGGCGTTGGTGTCCCCGTGGACCCCGTCGTAGTAGGCCGTGACGTCCAGGTTGATGATGTCGCCTTCGGACAGGACCGTGGAGTCGGGGATGCCGTGGCAGATCACCTCGTTGACCGAGGTGCAGATGGACTTGGGGAAGCCCATGTAGCCCAGGCAGGAGGGGTAGGCGCCGTGGTCACAGAGGAACTCGTGGGCGATCCGGTCCAGCTCGTCGGTGGTGACGCCGGGGGCGATCGCGTCGGCGGCGGTAGCCAGTGCCTGGGCAGCAAGGCGGCCGGCAGCACGGATGCGCTCCACGGTCTCGGCGTCCTTGACCTCGGCGGCGGTCACCTGCTCGGGTCCGTCGTGGAACAGGTACTCGGGTCGCGGGATCGTGTCAGGGACGGGACGCTGCGGGCCGAGGGTCCCGGGCACGAGGGTGCCGCGTGGTGCCCGGTCAGCCAGGTGGGAGGTCGTAGGTGCCATCATGTGCCCAGCATAGGTATCAGGCCGGGATCCTGGACCCGTGCAGGCCCGACGACTTGGGCCTAGGATGCGCCGGTGGCGAAGATTCACCTGGTCCGTCATGGCCGTACCGTCCTCAACGAGCAGCGTCGTACTCAGGGCGCGTGCGACTCGCCCCTGACCAGGCAGGGGCGCGCAGGCGCCGTTATGTGCCGTGACTACCTGGCTGGGACATCGCTGACAGCGGCCTACACCAGCCCCCAGGGCAGGGCGATGGAGACCTCGGAGATTCTTCTGCAGGCCCACCCCGGGCTCGTCGCAACCCGGCTCAGCGGCCTGCGGGAGTACAACTACGGCCACTACGACGGGGGACCGGACGCCCAGATGCACGCCGCTCTCCCGGTAGACCGGCACCTGCCCGGTGTCCTGGCCGGAACCCACCCCGGGGCACCGGGCGGCATCCATGCCCGTGACTACCTTGCGGACATGGACGGCGCGCTGGCGCGCATCCTGTCCGACTTGCAGGCACAGGCGGCAGTGGCGGGGGCGGATCCGGAGGTCCTAGTGGTCTCCCACGGCATGACCATCACGATCCTGGCCCTGCGGTGGCTGGGGACCCAGGCGGTCCAGGCCCTCGTTGCCAGGCCCTTGGCCAACTGCTCGGTGACCACGGTCAAAGTCGATCCTGGCGCTCCCGACGGTGCTCCTGAGCTGCTCGCCTGGGGGGAGGACCCCGGCCGCCAGGGTGTGACCTTCCAGGTAGGTGACATGAGCGAGTTCCTGGACGCCGTGGTTCCTGCTCCGCTGGACCTGTCCAGGCCGGAGGGGCTGTAGCCGCCGACTGCCGACAGGAGCGGCAGGTCCGTCGCGGCGCAGGGATGAGGCGCAGGGATGACGAGAAGCCAGAGCACCACCGAGGAGGGGGCGCAGGAAAGGCCGTAGGCACGCCGTCAGGCGTCGAAGGTATGCTCCGGCGCGGGGAACGAGATCTCGCGCACCGCCCTGCCGTAGTCCTGCGCAGCCTCCTTGAGTGCATCGCCGACGTGGCCGAACTGCCTGGCGAAGCGGGGGGACCACTCGCTCACGCCCGCCATGTCCGTCCACACCAGGACCTGGCCGTCTGTTCCGGGACCTGCGCCGATCCCGATGGTGGGAGCCGTGACACTGCGAGTCAGCCTGTCCGCCACCGGCGCGGGCACCATCTCCAGGACGAGTGCCACCGCGCCAGCCTCAGCCAGAGCCCGGGCATCGGCCACTAGGCGGTCGGCTGCCTCCTGGCCGCGCCCCTGGACCCGGTAGCCGCCCAGGGCGTTGACCGACTGCGGTGTGAAGCCCAGGTGCCCCACCACCGGGATACCCGCCTCGGTCAGTGCACGCACGGAGGACACCCGGGAGACGCCCCCCTCCAGCTTAACCGCCTGGGCACCCGCCTTCACCAGGCGCACGGCACTGGCCAGAGCCTGCTGGGGCCCGGCCTCGTAGGTGCCGAACGGCAGGTCGGCCACCACCAGGGCGCGTGAGGCCGCGCTGGCGACCGCGCGAGTCGCGACCACCATCTCGTCCAGAGTCACCGGGATGGTGGAGTCGTACCCCAGGGCCACGTTACCCACGGAGTCCCCCACCAGGAGCACGTCGGTGCCGGCCGCGTCAAGGATCCTGGCGGTCACGGCGTCATAGGCGGTGAGCATGACAATCTTGTCGCCACGCTCCTTGGCCTGGGCCAGGTGGTGAACACGGACGCGGCCCCGGGCACCACCCGGGCCGGAGGAGGCTGAAGACACCATGCGACAAGGTTATTACCTGTGGCCGCAGCCCGCGACGCCGTTCCCGGCCACGAGGTCGATCACGGGTGGTGCGACCTCGGTCACGCGGCAGTGCTGCCCGGTTCCTCCCGTGTCCGGCTGCCTCGCCTCACCGGTCGGCTGCCGGGAGACGACACGGTCCCGGCAGGGAGCGCAGCCAGGCGCAGGCGCCAGTGTCCCGGTACACCGCAGCACTGCTGCCGGCATCCGCTAACGTTGGCGGTACCAGGGCACGGCTGAGGAGGCACCATGGACAAGCAGCAGGAGTACGTTCTGCGAGCGATCGAGGAGCGGGACATCCGTTTTGTGAGGTTGTGGTTCACTGACGTCTCCGGTCGGCTCAAGTCGGTGGCCATTGCCCCGGCGGAGGTCGAGGGGGCTTTTGAGGAGGGGATCGGCTTCGACGGCTCGGCGATCGAGGGGCTCACCCGTGTCTTCGAGTCCGACATGCTGCTGGCCCCCGACCCCTCGACATTCCAGATGCTGCCGTGGAGGGACGGGGCCAACGGTGTGGCCCGGATGTTCTGTGACGTACTGACCCCCGATGGGGAGCCTGCCCGCACCGATCCTCGGGCGGTGCTGGAGCGGCAGGTCGCCCGGGTGGCAGAGGCGGGATTCACCTGCTACATCCACCCCGAGATCGAGTTCTACCTGGTCAACCGGGACTCTGAGGGGAGAATCCGTCCCACCGACGAGGCCGGCTATTTTGACCACGTGCCCGGAGGCACCGCCCACGACTTCCGGCGCCGTGCCATCCTCATGCTGGAGCAGATGGGGATCTCAGTGGAATTCTCCCACCACGAGGGAGGTCCGGGGCAGAACGAGATCGACCTGCGCTTTGCCGACGCCTTGTCCATGGCGGACAACATCATGACCTTCAGGGCAGTTGTGGAGGAGGTTGCCCTCCAGGAAGGGTCGGTGGCCACCTTTATGCCCAAGCCGTTCCCTAAAGAGTTCGGCTCCGGCATGCACACCCACTTCTCCCTGTTCGAGGGAGAGCACAATGCCTTCTTCGACCCGGCTGGCCAGTACCAGCTCTCCGCCACCGGGCGTTCCTTTATCGCGGGCCTGCTCCACCACGCCGCAGAGATCACAGCGGTGACCAACCAGCACGTCAACTCCTACAAGCGCCTGTGGGGCGGGGACGAGGCTCCCAGCTACGTGTGCTGGGGGCACAACAACAGGTCCGCGCTGGTGCGCGTGCCCATGCACAAGCCGGGCAAGGCACAGTCAGTACGGGTGGAGTACCGGGGTATCGACTCCTCTGCCAACCCGTACCTGGCCTACGCTGTCATCCTGGCTGCCGGGCTCAAGGGGATTGAGGAGGGTTACGAGCTGCCGCCGGAGGCGGAGGACGACGTGTGGGCGCTGTCCGACGTCGAGCGCAGGGCACTGGGCATCCACGCTCTGCCGACCTCCCTGAAGAGTGCCGTGGCCGCGATGCAGCACTCCGACCTGGTCGCTGACACCTTTGGCGAGGACAGCTTCGAGTACTTCATCCGCAATAAGCGTCGCGAGTACCAGGCCTACGACGCCCAGGTGACCGACTTCGAGATCAGCCAGTTCTTCCCGCGCTCCTGACCTCGGGGCGGGCTGTGGGGAGAAAGGGCGCAGCCGCGGTCCTGCTGGGGCCGGGCAGGTACGGAGGTGCCCATGGAGGCAGACGTGACAGGAAGGGTGGGCGGACGCCCGCCCTCGGCCCGTGTGCGTCTTCTGCGCGCAGGGTTCGCCGACCCCGTCAGAGCCGCTGTGCTCCTGGCAGACCCGGTCCTGGCGGACTACCTTCCTGCTACGGGTCCTGCTGAGCATCCTCTCCCAGGACCGTACCCGCCGGGTGCGCGCGACCTCGCCGAGCCTGACGCCCGTCATGAGGCGCTCCTGACGGCAATGTCGGACACGGCCGACCCGGATCTGGCCCTGCTGGCACTGGTCCGGCTCGCCCAGGCCTGCACCCGTTACAGCCAGTTGCCCGGTGCCGTCGCGGGGCACGGGTCGGGGCGCGTGGACAGCAGGCATGAGCCCGCCCGCCTGCTGCGTCGGCTTCTGGCCGGAGGCGCCGAGGCTAGCGGGGGGCGTGAGGAGCAGGACGGGGGAGAGCAGGACCGAGCCAGAGCCGACAGCGGGGACAGGACCGAGGCCAACCCGGCTCCTGGGGACGTGGAGGCGGGAGCGCTCGGGGAGCACCGGCGTCGGCTCCTCGCGGTCCTTGGGCACTCCCAGGCCCTGGGTGACTTCCTGGTCTCCCACCCTGAGCGACTGACGGCCCTGGCCCCAGCCAGGGCGTGGCAGGTAGCAGCACAGCCCACGACCCGCCAGCTGTTGCGCCAGGCTGTGACAGACGTGCTGGGCGCCCGGTCCCCGAGGTGTCCGGGTCCCGACAGCGCGACCCTTTTGCGCGCCACTGCCGCGCTGAGGTGCGCCTACCGGGACCGGCTGCTGACGATCGTCGCAGACGACCTGACGTGTGAACAGCCAGTTGACCACGTCGCAGTCGTGGGTGCTCGTATGGCTGAGCTGGCTGACGCGGCCCTGGATGCCGGGCTGCTCGTGGCAAGGGCGGCTGTCGGGCCACGGGCAGACAGCGTGGCCCTGGCGGTTATCGCCATGGGGAAGACAGGTGCGTGCGAACTGAACTACGTCTCTGACGTCGACGTTATCTACGTGGTGGGTGCCCCCGGCTCGCAGGAGGCCGGTCGTGGTGCTCGTGTCACCAGCGACGGCAACGATGGGGATCCCAGCCCTGGCGCGCCCCTGAGCGAGGAGGCTGGCGCGCCCCTGAGCGAGGAGGAACTGGTCTCGGTCGGCACCCAGGTCGCCACCGAGCTGGCGCGGGTCGTGTCAGCCACTGCTGCGGAGCCTCCCCTGTGGCCGCTGGACACGGCACTGCGTCCGGAGGGAAAGGACGGCGCGCTGGTACGTACACTGGACTCCCACCTGGTCTACTACCAGCGGTGGGCGGCCTCCTGGGAGTTCCAGGCTCTGCTGAAGGCTCGTCCCAGCGCCGGGGACCGTCAGCTGGGGGCGGCCTACGTGGAGGCGGTGTCCGCCCTGGTGTGGGAGGCCACGCGCAGGGAGAACTTCGTGGAGGACGCCCGGGCTATGCGCCGACGCGTGGAGAGAGAGTCCGCTCCGCAGGGAGAACGGGACCGGCGTATCAAGCTGGGTCCTGGAGGACTGCGGGACGTGGAGTTCACCGTCCAGCTCCTCCAGCTGGTCCATGGTCGCTCGGACACCTCCCTGCGTGTGCGTGGCACCCTGGAGGCCCTGGAGGTCCTGGGTCGGGGCGGTTACGTCGCTCGGCAGGACGCGGCAGCCATGAGCGACTGCTACAAGGCGCTGCGTCTGCTGGAGCACCGCAGCCAGCTCTACCGCCTGCGCCGTACCCACGACCTTCCCTCCCGTGAGGAGGACCTGCGCCGTATCGGGCGAGGTCTGCACCGTCACGTGGCTGACACGGAGTCTCTGTGGACGGTCTTTCGTGGACTGAGGCGGCGGGTGCGCGCCCTTCACGAGGAGATCTACTACCGGCCGCTGCTGGGCGCCGCCGCGTCCCTGAGCGCCGATGAGATGGCGCTGAGCCCTCAGGCCGCCCGCGAGCGCCTGGCTGCCTTCGGCTACGTCGACGCTGAGGGCGCCCTGCGCCATATCCAGGCTCTTACCGAGGGCGTGAGCCGTCGGGCTGCCATCCAGCGACAGCTGCTGCCGGTCATCATAGGCTGGATGGGGCAGGGGGCGGACCCGGACTTCGGGCTGCTGTCGTTTCGCCGTCTCTCCGAGGCCGTGGGCGGCTCCCACTGGTACCTGGCGATGCTGCGCGACTCCCCGGTGGCGGCTCGCAGGCTGTGCCACGTCCTGTCCTGCGCCCACTGGGTCTGTGAACGCCTGTCGGAGCTTCCGGAGGCCATCGCCTGGCTTGACGACGATGACGAGCTGCTTCCTCGGCGGCAGGAGGCCCTGTATGAGGAGACTGTTTCCGTCTTGCGCCGACGTCCTCTGACCGGTCCCGACGAGGCGGCCCTGGAGAGGCAGGCCCTGGAGGCGGTCCAGGCCGTGGTCAGGGTGCGCGCCCGGGAGGAGGTGCGCGCCTCGCTGGCTGACTGCCTGGATGCGATCAGCCCTGAGCGCACGTCCACGATTCTCACCGGTGCCACGGACGCCGTCCTGGCAGGTGCCCTGTGCGTGGCCACCGGACTGGTGATAGCGCTGCGTGAGGGAGCGTCCGCCGTGGCACAGGGGCCCAGCTCCTCCCTGCAGTGGCCAACGGCGCTGGCTGAGCACGCGATCATTGCCATGGGTCGGCTAGGGGGCTTGGAGGTGGGGTACGCCTCAGACGCTGACGTCCTCTTCGTGCATCGGTCACGTCCTGGCGCTGACGAGGCCCAGGCGGCCCAGGAGGCGGACGCGGTCGCACGCTGGACCGTCCGGCTGCTGGCGGCTGCCAGGCCCCACCCACTAGAGGTTGACACAGGTCTACGGCCAGAGGGGCGTCAGGGGCCTATGAGCCGGTCCCTGGACTCCTACGCGGACTACTACGGGCGGTGGGCGGCCGTCTGGGAGAGGCAGGCGCTGCTGCGAGCACGGGCTTGCGCCGGTGACAGCGAGCTCGGTCGGGCCTTTGAGGACCTTGTGGCCGGGCTGCGCTGGGCTGAGGGTGGTCTGAGCGGACAGGAACGGCGGGAGATCCGGCGCATTAAGGCGCGGATGGAGACCGAGAGGCTACCGCGGGCTGTGGACCCGGCTCGCCACCTCAAGCTGGGTCCAGGAGGCCTCAGTGACGTGGAGTGGTGCGCCCAGGTCCTCCAGCTGGCTCACGCCGACCAGGTCGAGGAGCTGCGTACCACCTCGACACTGGCAGCCCTGCGGGCGGCTGCGGCTGCCGACCTGCTTGACACCGAGGACGCGGCATGCCTGACTACCGCGTGGCTCCTTGCCAGCAGGCTGCGGGCGGCGATTGTGCTAGGGACCGGGCGGACTAGCGTGCCCAGGCGCGAGGTCTTGCCGGACGCGATCCGGGAGATCCGTCTGGTGGGGAGGCTGATCGGTTTGGAGGGCGGCCACGAGCGTGAGCTGGAGGACCTCTACCGTCGGAGTGCCCGCCACGCCCGGGCCGTGACGGAGAGGATCCTTTTTGGTGGCTCCAGTGGTAGTACCACCGCTGCGACCAGCAGGGCCGTGGCCCGTCGGAGGCCTCGCAGGGGCGCGGGGGGCGCCTCCGCCCGGGCCGTGCTCGGTCGGGACGCGACGACCCCGGAGAGAGGCAGCCTGCGGGGGACGGGGGTTAAGGAGACGAGGGCCTCGGGCGGCCGACCTGTCTCGTCGTGGCGGCGAAGACCGGGGCCAGGCGGACGCGTCGGTGAGGGACCCTACCCGTGGAGCTGAAGCTGTCGGCGCCTCATGATCCGGTCAGGGCTTGGCAGGGCTGGCAGACCTGGCAGACTTGGCCCGTGAATCTTCTTCTTGTCCGCCACGGTCGTACGATCGGCAACGTCATGAACGCCCTGGACACGGGGTTCCCCGGCAACCCGCTGGACGACGTAGGGGTGGCGCAGGCCGCTGACCTGCCCGGGAGGCTGGAGGCAGCCGGGTGGCTGGGTAAGATCACCACGCTGTGGGTGTCTCCTATCCTGCGGGCACGTCAGACGGTCGCTCCGGTGGAGGAGGCGACGGGCCTGGAGGCACAGGTCCGCAGCGGGCTGCGAGAAGTCCTGGCAGGTGACCTGGAGATGCGCACCGACGTGCGGTCGATGCGCTGCTACAAGGACACGACTCGCTCGTGGATGGTGGGACGTACTGCTGCTCGTGTTCCCGGGTCCCCGGAGGACGGTGCGGACACCTTTGCCCGCTTTGACACCGTCATCACGGAGGTCGCAGCGCAGACACCACCAGCCGCGACGGCGCTCCTGGTTGCTCACGGGACCGTCCTGCGCCTGTGGACCGCCTTGGCTGCTAGCCAGGCAGCAGGAGTGGACCCGGCCTGGGTGGCTCACACTCCCATGGACAACACGGCAATGAGCGTCGTTGAGGGCAGCCCGCACCAAGGGTGGCGGCTTATGAGCTGGAACGACGGCCAGTGGCGGGCCAAGGAGGCGTGAGCGGCAGCCCGTCAGTCAGGGAGGTGTCAACGGCCCGAAGCAGCGACTGGAACAGACACCAGTCATCGCTTATGACACCATGTCATCACAGCACTGAGGACAGGAAGGCCCGCGTCCGCTGAGCCTGAGGCGCGTCCAGCACCTGTGCCGGAGATCCGGATTCGCACACGACCCCGCCGTCCATGAAGACCAGCTGGTCACCGACCTCCCGGGCGAAGCCCATCTCGTGCGTCACCACCACCATTGTCATCCCCGAGCGCGCCAGGTCCTTCATCACGGCCAGGACCTCACCGACGAGCTCGGGGTCCAGGGCCGAGGTCGGCTCGTCGAAGAGCATCAGCTCGGGGTCCATAGCCAAGGCACGGGCGATGGCTACCCGCTGCTGCTGGCCACCGGAGAGCTGGGCGGGGTAGTGGTCGACACGGTCAGCCAGACCCACCCGTTCCAGGAGCTCGATGCCGCGCTGCCGAGCCTGGGTCTTGGGGACCTTCCTGACGTGGACCGGTGCCTCCATGACGTTACCCAGTGCCGTCATGTGGGGGAATAGGTTGAAGCGTTGGAAGACCATGCCGATCCTGGCCCGTTGGGCGGCCCGGACCCGGTCCGGCAGGGCATGGAGTCGTACCCGGCCGTTCCTGACCACCTCACGCATGCCCATGAGCTCACCGTCGACCCTGACGCGCCCGGCGTCGATCTGCTCCAGCTCGTTGATGCAGCGCAGCAGCGTGGACTTTCCTGAGCCTGAGGGGCCTACGAGGACGGTGACAGACCCCGGCTCCACAGTCAGGTTCACACCGCGCAGTACGTGCAGCTCGCCGAAGAACTTGTGCAGACCGGTGATCTCCACCTTCGGTACGGCTGACTTCCTGTCTGCTGCAGGTGCCTCCTGCGTCGGCACCGTCTGCACGCTGCCCGGATCGGCGGGGGCGGGGGCGTGGGGCCGGTCGCGGTCATGGGCTGACCTCCGTGACTCGGTCGGCCGTGGTGTGGGCGTCCAGGATCGCCTGCTGGCGAGCGGACAGGGAGCGTCGGCCGGCTCCCCGGGAGGGGAGCCATTGTCGAAGCCCCTCCCGTAGTAGCGCTCGATGAAGTGCTGACCGACCATGAGCAGCGAGGTGATAATGATGTACCACAAGGCGGCCACGATGAGCAGCGGGATCGTCTGGTAGGTCATGGAGGCGTAGGAGTTTGTCACAAAGGTGAGGTCCAGGGTGAAGGGCACGGCCAGGACCAGGGAGGTCGTCTTGAGCATGGAGATCGTCTCGTTGCCGGTAGGAGGCACGATGACGCGCATGGCCTGGGGCAGGACGATGCGACGCAGGATCTGGGACTGGGACATGCCCAGGGCACCTGCAGCCTCGCTCTGGCCCCTGTCTACCGAGTTGAGCCCCGAGCGCACGATCTCGGAGAGGTAGGCCCCCTCGTTGATCCCCAGGCCGACGACGGCCGCCACAAAGGGGGTGAAGACTGAGGTCGTCCTGAAGGTCAGCAGCTCGGGACCGAAGGGGACGCCCAGGCTCAGGTGCTGGTAGAGAGCCGACAGCGCTCCCCAGAACACCAGCTGGGTGTAGATTGGGGTCCCGCGGAAGAACCACAGGTAGGCCAGGGCCACCCAGCGCAGGACCGGGTTGTCCGAGCGACGCATGACCGCCGTGGTCACGGCCAGGACGATACCGATCACCATGGCCAGGAACGTCAGCAGCAGGGTCCAGCCCACGGCCTGCACGACACGGACCTCGCGGAAGAAGAACCACACCGTGTCCCAGTGGAACCTGTCGTTGGTGACCAGGCCGTGCACCAGCATGGCTCCCAGCACCAGGACCACGGCGGCACTGAGCCAGGTCCCGGGGCGCGGTACCGGCTTGACGTCGTTGAGCCTGACCGGGCTGGTGCGCTCACTCGTGCCTGGTTGGGCACCCACCTGGGTGCCCGGGGTGGTCTCGGATTGTGCCATGTCTCAGTCTCAGCCTTCTACTGCAGGGTTGAGAGCGGCGGTGTCCAGGGCCGCGTCCTCAATGCCCCAGCCAGCCAGGATCTCTTCCCAGACCCCCTCGTCCATGAGGTGCTGGACGGCCGCCTGGAGGGCAGCAGCTAGCTGCGGGTCAGTCTTGGAGATGACGATGCCCTGAGGCAGGGCGTCCTCGACCTCTCCCAGGGTCTGGACCGCCCCGTCGGTCAGCTCCACGGCGTAGTCTGCGACGGTGGAGTCGGAGTACAAGGCGTCGATGACGTTGCTAGCCAGGCTTGTGGCTGCCTCTGACTGTGTGGAGTATGCCCGCACCGACAGCGCCGGGTGGCCGGCGTCCCGGCAGGACTGCGCGAGCTCGTTCATGCTGGTCTCCTGGGCTGTGCCGACCTGGACTCCCACCGTGTAGCCGCACAGGTTCAGGTGATCGGAGACGTCAATACCCTCCGGATTTCCTGCGGCCACGTTGAAGCGTGAGCCCACGTTGATGTAGGCGAGCATGTCCACCTCCAGGGTGCGGGCAGAGGTGATGGTGAAGGAGGAGATACCGACGTCGTACTTGGAGCCGACAGCAGCGATGATGGAGTCGAACTCGGCCGTGTGGGTCTGGGAGCTGACTCCGAGCACCGCCGCGACCGCCCGGGAGAGATCAACGTCATAGCCGATGGGGCTGCCCTGGGTGTCGAGGAACTCGGCCGGGGCGTAGTCGGTGGAGGCGGCCACGTCAAGGACCCCGTCCGCAAGAACCTCCTCGGGCAGCAGGGCAGCGATCTCAGGCTGCACCTGGATCCCTGAGACGTCGTAGGTCCCGGTGGAGGGAGCCGAGGAGTCGGCCCGCCAGTCGGCTGCGTGGGTGCACCCACCCAGAACCAGGCAGGCGACGGCCGCTACGAGCAGCGGGCGGCGGGTCGTCATGCAGGCTCCTTCCTCGTCAGGGTGACCAGAAACAGTATCCACTACGTAGCATAAGCATGCGCCTCGAGTCCCGTCGAGCCGGTGGTGCTCGCGCTCACAGGTCGTAGTAGAGCTCGAACTCGTAGGGGTGGGGACGCAGGCGCAGCGGCTCGATCTCGTAGGCCCGCTTGTAGTCGATCCACGTCTCGATCAGGTCGGGGGTGAAGACGTCGCCCTCGGTGAGGTAGTCATGGTCCTGCTCCAGGGCCTCCAGGGCCAGGTCGAGGGACACGGGGAGCTTGGCGATGTCGTGGTAGTCCTCAGGTGCCAGCTCATAGAGGTCCTTGTCGACGGGGGCCTGCGGCTCGGTCCGGCTGCGAATGCCGTCAATCCCGGCCATGAGTACGGCAGCGAAGCAGAGGTAAGGGTTGGAGGAGGGGTCGGGGACCCGGTACTCCACACGCTTGGCCCTGGGGGAGGAACCGGTGACCGGGATACGGATGCACGCAGAACGGTTGCGTGCCGAGTACACCAGGTTCACCGGGGCCTCGAAGCCCGGGACCAGGCGGTGGAAGGAGTTAACGGAGGGGTTGGTGAAGGCCAGCAGAGAGGGGGCATGAGCCAGGATGCCCCAATGTACCAGCGGGCCAGGTCCGAGAGCTGGCCGTATCCGCGCTCGTCGTAGAACAGGGGACGGCCGTCCTTCCACAGCGAGTGGTGGGTGTGCATTCCCGAGCCGTTGTCCCCGAAGATCGGCTTGGGCATAAAGGTAGCGGTCCGCCCCGCCTGCCACGCGACGTTCTTGATGATGTACTTGAACTTCATCATGTCGTCGCCCGCGGCCAGCAGCGAGCTGAACCGGTAGTTGATCTCCTGCTGGCCGGCGGTCCCGACCTCGTGGTGGGCGCGCTCGATATCCAGCCCTGCCCCAATGCACGTGCGCACCATGGCGTCGCGCAGGTCGGCCATCTGGTCGTTGGGCGAGACGGGGAAGTACCCGCTCTTGAACCGGGTCTTGTAGCCCTGGTTACCGCCCTCTTCCCGGCGGCCGGAGTTCCAGGCGGCCTCTGCTGAGTCGATGGAGTAGCGCGACTGGGCGGGTGTGGACTCGTACTCGATGGAGTCGAACAGGTAGAACTCAGCCTCGGCACCGATGTAGCAGGTGTCGGCGATTCCGGTCGAGCGCAGGTAGTCCTCCGCCTTGGCGGCAATGGACCTCGGGTCGCGGGAGTAGACCTCGTCGGTGAAGGGGTCGACGATGGAGAAGTTGATGACCAGGGTCTTTTCTGTGCGGAAGGGGTCGAGGAAGGCGGTTGTGACGTCTGGGACAAGCTTCATGTCCGACTCGTGGATCGCCTGGAACCCCCGGATGGAGGACCCGTCAAACATGAGGCCCGTGGTCAGGGCTTCCTCCTTGAAGGCGGAGACGGGGATGGTGAAGTGCTGCATCACGCCCGGAAGGTCGCAGAAGCGGACGTCGACAAGAGCCACGTCCTCCTTGTCGATGAAGGCCAGGGCCTGTGATGCGTCCTTGAACATTCTTCCTCCGGGCTGGGGCTCTCACGAGCCTGTGGCACAGGTCGAGTGACCGGGCAGACGTTAGGTGGCCACCGTGTCGCGGGCGTGCCAGCAGTGTTGCCTCGGTGTTTCCTGCCTGGGTGCTTCAGCGTCCGCGCAGTGCCCGGCGGTCGATACGGGCCTTGCTGGGGTCAACGCCCCTGGGCATGGACATCCCTTTGCTGGCCAGGGACTCCAGGCGCTTGGAGACCTGGGAGATCTCGTTGTCAGTCAGCCGGGTGGGCTTGGTGGGCAGCTGGCGCAGGGTCCGGCTCAGCTCCGTGAGACGAACCTGACCGGTGCCGGTACCCACGTGGATGACGTGTACCGGCACAGTTGACAGGACACGGCGCACCTTGCGCTCCTCCTCCTCCAGCATACGTCGGGTATGGGAGACGGCGCCCTCGGCGACGAGGACCACGCCCGGGCGACCCACCATGCGCCAGACCAGGTCCATGGTCCTCGGTGAGACGGCGACCGGCTGCGACTCGACGTACCAGCCCCGGCCAGCCTGGTCCAGGACAGCCTTGGCCGCTCCCGGCGTCCCCTCCAGCTGAGTGTAGGAGGCGCGACGCACAGTCAGGGAGAGGATGACCATGCAGACGGTCAGGGCCAGGAGGACCGCCAGGGGAAGCCAGTACCACAGCGGCTGGCTGCTGAGCACCGAGACCCACACGGCAAGGCCGACAAGGGCGACGGCAGAGCCCAGCATCGCCCATCCCACCCAGGGGTAGGTGCGCCGGGAGATCGTGTAGGAGTCCCTGATGTTCTGCAGGGCGCGCCTCACTCGGTGAAGCCGCCGTGGCCGGGAGGTCTGGTCGCTGCTCACGTCCACACCATAGACGACGGCGCAGATCTGTGCTGAACGCGGAGGGCTAGGAAGCGGTGGCAAGCTGGCGGGCCACGACCCGTGAGGCCTCCTGGCGGGCTGTCACGGGCTCGGCCAGGTCAGCCAGGGCGGGGGGGATCCGCCACCCGCGGCTGACCATAGCCCGGCCCCACAGCATGCCGGCCCGGTAGGAGGAGCGCACCATCGGTCCGCTCATGACGGCAGCGAAGCCCATCTGCTCCGCCAGCTTACTGAGCTCGACGAACTCCTGCGGCTTGACCCAGCGGTCGATCGGGTGGTGAAGCATGGAGGGGCGCATGTACTGGGTGATCGTGAGGATGTCACAGCGGGCCTCGACCAGCGCCTGCATGGCCGCCTCAGTCTCCTCACGGGTCTCTCCCATGCCCAGAATCAGGTTGGACTTGGTCACCAGCCCGGCCTCGGAGGCCGCCGTGATGACGTCCAGGCTGCCCTGGTAGGAGAATGCGGGACGGATGCGCTTGAAGATCCGGGGTACCGTCTCCAAGTTGTGGCCCAGCACCTCCGGCCGGGAGGAGAACACCTCGGCCAGCGCCTGTGGGTTCCCCCGGAAGTCCGGCACCAGCAGCTCGACACCGGTGCCGGGGCACGTCGAGTGGATCTGGCGGGCTGTCTCCGCGTACAGCCAGGCCCCGCCGTCGGGCCGGTCGTCCCGGGCCACGCCGGTGACTGTGGCGTAGCGCAGCCCCATCTCCTGGACCGAGGCGGCTACCCGGCGCGGCTCGTCCTCGTCATATCTGGTGGGACGTCCTGTGGCGATGTCGCAGAAGTCGCAGCGTCGGGTGCATACCTGGCCCCCCACGAGGAAGGTGGCCTCGCGGTCGTTCCAGCACTCATAGATATTGGGGCAGTTGGCCTCGGCACAGACCGTGTGCAGGTTCTTCTCCTGTACCAGGCCCTGGACGTCCTGGTAGGTCTGCGAGACCACGGCCCTGGTTCTGAGCCACTCAGGCTTGGACTCGATCGGGGTCCTGGCGTTGC
Organism: Actinomyces lilanjuaniae; assembly: GCF_003606385.1. Classification (NCBI taxonomy): domain Bacteria; kingdom Bacillati; phylum Actinomycetota; class Actinomycetes; order Actinomycetales; family Actinomycetaceae; genus Actinomyces; species Actinomyces lilanjuaniae. Next base: position 1,392,805 of record NZ_CP032514.1, read on the forward strand.
GCGCCTCGACGCGCAGCAGCCGACGACCCTCCGGGGCGACGGCGTCCGGGCTGGCTGGGCTGGCCACAGCAAGTTCTCCTTCCGTGTCTCCTCAGCATCTGCCTCGTCTGTGCTCGTCTGTGCCTACCTGCCGGTCCGTGTCCGGCCTGTAGCAGCGGTGCACAACACCGTCTATTCTATGCCTCGGCAGCCGAGAGGTAGGACCTTGTGCCTACGTCAGGGGCGGGGCAGGACGTGGGGTCTGCCACCAGGGGACTGAGGCGGGAGGTGAGGGCGTGGGACACCGCGTCGGCGAGGTCGGCTGCCCGCAGCTGGCGACCGGTCTCAGCGCTTACCGAGGTCACCCCGGCGTCCGTGATCCCGCAGGGCAGGATCCGCTCCAGGGAGAACGCCTCCAGGTCCGGGCTCACATTGAGGCCGATACCGTGCATCGTCACTCCCCGGGCCACGCGTACCCCCAGGGCGCAGATTTTACGGTCCTCACGCCGTACCGCCGCCGATGCCTGAGGGTCGCCCGGCACCCAGACCCCAGTGCGACCCTCGACCTGGCGGGTGGTCATCCCCAGGCTAGTGCACACCTGCATGACCGCCTCCTCCAGGGCGCGGACGTACCAGATGACGTCGACCGGGACGGCCAGGCGCAGGATCGGGTAGACCGTCAGCTGGCCAGGCCCGTGCCAGGTTGTCTTCCCCCCACGGTCTACCTCGACCACGGGCACCTGGGCGGGCCCGACACGGCTGCCCTGAGGTCGTTCCCAGGAGTGGGCACGCCTGCCCACGGTGTAGACAGCCTCGTGCTCCATCAGTAGCAGGGTGCTGGGACGCGTGCCGGCCACAACCTCTGCGTGCACGGCTCGCTGCAGCTGCCAGCCCTCCTCGAAGGGCACGAGTCTGCTCCCTAGGTCGACATCCCAGCGCTGCACGCCTCCAGCCTATGCCACCCAGCGGTCGTACGTGAGAGACCGTAGTCCACAGGTGGCCAGGGCGGCGTGGACGTCGGCGGTGCCGGGCATGGAGGATGCCGGGTATGGCACGGGACAGGTACCTAGAAAGCCGTCTGGCGGCTGGCTGGACGGGTGGCGGGGGCGTGGGTGCTCCTCGTGGGGAGGCTCCGGCGGACCAGGCTCTCCAGGTCCTGGCGGCAGCAGGTTTTAGTGTCGGCTCGGCGCTGGGTCGACGAGCTGGGGCCACGTCTCCACGGCGCTGTGTGGACCCGCAGGGGAGGGACGTGGTCCTCCGGGTCCTGCCGCTGCCAGAAGGCGTTGGTGGCGCAGCGGCACTGCGCAGGCTGGCCGGGCTGCGCAGCCTGCGGCACAGGGCGCTGGTGGCGGTACGCCATGTCGTCGCCCTCCCGTCCCACCACGTCGGTGTCGCCGTGGACCTGGTGGACGGTGTGAGCCTTGATGTCGTCTTGGCCGCCCGGGGTAGGCTGTCGGCTTCCCAGCTCGCGCTGCTGCTTGACGAGCTCGGATCGGCCCTGGCCCACCTGCACGAGCACGGCTGCGTCCACGGGGATGTCTCCGCAGGTAATGTGGTAGTCACGCAGGAGGGGCGTCCGGTTCTCATCGACCTTTTTGGCTCAGTCATGGAGGCGGGAACAGGAGACTGCGCTCCGCCTGAACGGCGCTCTGGCGGCCCCGCCACACCGGCTGCCGATGTCTATGCCCTGGCTGCCCTGCTGCGGCAGTGTGCCGGTGCTGGTGGTGCCGCTGGTGACGGCCGTCGGGCACGCCGCGTGGACCGGCTCCTGGCGGACGCGCTCAGCAGTGCTCCCGAGGACCGTCCCAGTGCGCGCGACCTCGCCGCCCGCTCAGCCCAGCTGGGGCAGCCCCGGGGAGTTGACCTGCCCGACGGCGCCCGCCTGGCGGCCGGTTCGTTGCGTGCGGCCGCTGACGCACCCACGCGAGTCGTAGGACCCCGGTCGCGACAGGGACCTTCCCGGTGGTACTCGCTGCCCGTCTCAGGACGTGCGGGTCGTGCACGACGTTGTGGTCCCCGGTCCCGCCGTGGTGAGGGGTCTTCCCGGGGAGGCGGCCGCCACCGCGCCTGCCGACGGGGCGGGGAAGTCCCAGCGGTGGCGCGGACCTCCTGCCTCCTGGGCGCAGCTGCCGTGGCGGCGGCCGTGGTAGCAGTCCTGGTTCTTCAAGTTCTTCAAGGGCCGGGCGGGCCTCTGGCAGGCTATCTGTCTGCCCTGAGGGCAGACACGGTGACGGCCACGCCACCGGGGGCTGCAGCAGAAGAACCGGACCAGGGCTCCCGGACTGCTGCATCCTTGCCCGCTCAGGTCTCCCAGGAAGCGACGCGCGAGACTTCCCAGGGGTCAGGTGCCACCCCGGCGGCGCCAGAGGAGCAGCAGGGGCCAGCCCGGCAGGAGACAGAGGAAAGCCTGGTCAGCGTGGTGGTCTCCCTGGCTGCGGCTCGTGACCAGGCGCTTATGGACGGCGACGAGGAGGCCCTGGCTGCGACCACGGTGCCGGGCTCGCCAGCCGCTGCTGCGGATGCGCAGATCATGCGCGATCTGCTGGCCGCGGGAGAGACCGTGACCGACATGACCACATCCGTGAGCCAGATTGCTGAGGTAGAGGTGCCCGCTGGTACGAGCTGGCCTGGCGCGCGGGCCGTGGTGGTCACCCAGTCTCAGGCCCCGTCTGGGCGGGTCAGCGCCGGGACTCACAGGACGGTCCCGGCCCAGGCCGCTCGCCAGGTAGTTCTTGTCCTGGTTCCACACCCGTGGAGGGTGGCGGAGGTGCGCTCCTACGACCTATGAAAGAAGAAGGCAGGGGGCGCAGGGCGGGGAGGAGTCTTGAGGAGACAAGCAGGGCCTGGTGAGCCAGCTCTGCTGGCTCACCAGGCCCTGCCCGCGTGCACCGCTCAGCGGTTTCTTGCGGCGTCTACTACAGCCCCAGGTCGCTGCGGAAGTCACCCTCCTCAAGACGGCTCTTGACCGTCATGAGGTAGCGTGAGGCATCGGCACCGTCCACCAGGCGGTGGTCGTAGGACAGCGACAGGTAGCACACAGAGCGGATGGCGATGACCTCGTTGCCGTCCGCGTCCTTGATGACCCGAGGCTGCTTCTGGATCGCCCCCAGGCCCAGGATCGCAACCTCCGGCTGGTTGATGATCGGGGTGTCGAGCACAGCTCCGCCCGAGCCGGTGTTGGTCACCGTGAAGGTAGAGCCAGACAGCTCGTCAGGGTTGACAGCGTTGTCCCGTGTGCGGGCAGCCAGGTCGTTGATCCGCCTGGCCAGACCGACGATGTTGAGGTCGCCGGCGTTCTTGACTACGGGGACCAGCAGGCCGCGCGGCGTGTCCACGGCGATGCCGACATGCTCCACGTCGTGGTAGACGACCTCCTTGCCCTCGATCGAGGCGTTGAGCTTGGGGTGAGCCTTGAGCGCCTCAGTGGCCGCCTGGACGAAGAAGGGCAGGAAGGTCAGCTTGGTGCCGTTGCGGGCCAGGAAGTCGTCCTTGGCCTGGGCGCGCAGGGCCGCCACCCGCGTGACGTCCACCTCCACCACCGTCGTCAGCTGAGCAGAGGTCTGCAGGGAGGTCAGCATGCGCTCGGAGATGACCTGGCGCAGACGACTCATCTTCTCCCGCCTGCCTCGCAGGAGCGTATCGACCTGCGGCCTGGTCGAGGCACCGGTCGCAGGGGCGCCAGCGGGAGCGGCCTCGGTGGTGGGGGCAGTGGCGGCGGTCTCCTGGGTGCGGGCAGCAGCCTGCCGGGCCTCCTCCTGCGCCTGAGCCGCAGCCTCGACGTCCTGCTTGCGAATACGTCCTCCGACACCCGTGCCGGTAACGGTCAGCAGGTCCACCCCTGCGTCCCGAGCCAGCTTGCGCACGATCGGGGTGACGTAGGCGGCCGGTGCTGCCGCTGTGGCCTCAGACGCGACCTCCTCCTGCTGGGAGGCACTGGAGCTCTCGGGGCTGCGGGTCCGGGGGCAGGAGCCTCGTCCTGCGGGACCTCCTGGGCCTGGGAGCCTGCTGAGGCGCCTGGCTCCTGCGCTGGTGCGGCGGGCTCCTGCTCAGGAGCAGAGGGCTGGGGGAGCCTCCGGCCTCGGCCGGGTCACCGATGACGGCCAGGACCGTCCCGACCTCAGCAGTCTCATCCTCAGCGACGAGGATCTCCAGGACCGTGCCGGACACGGGAGACGGCACCTCAGTGTCAACCTTGTCCGTGGCCACCTCCAGCAGCGGCTCGTCGACCTCGACGGTGTCTCCTACGGCCTTGAGCCAGGACGAGACCGTCCCCTCGGTCACTGACTCGCCCAGAGCGGGCATCTTGACGGACTCGGACATTCCTGTCTTCCTTCCTTGACTGACCTTGACTGACCGGAACGGCTCTACTGACCAGGGTCGTCCCGGGTCATCCGTGGTTGTGCAGCGGCTTGCCCGCCAGGGCCATGGCGGCCTCCCCGAGCGTCTCGTTCTGGGTGGGGTGCGCGTGGACCAGGGCGGCTACGTCGTCGGCGTCCGCTTCCCAGGAGACCATCAGCTGCCCCTCGCCGACCTGCTCGCCCATGCGGGCACCCACCGCGTGGAAGCCCAGGACCGGGCCGTCCTTGAGGGAGACTAGCTTGACAAAGCCCTGGGTGCCTAGGATCTGGCTCTTGGCGTTGCCCGCAACGTTGAACTCCGCGGTAGTGACGTTGTCCCTGCCGTGGAGCTCCACGGCCCGGGCCTCTGACAGGCCGACTGAGGCGATCTCCGGCTCGCAGAAGGTCACCTTGGGGACCAGATCGTCCTCGACCGGGCGGGGATCCAGACCAGCGATCTTCTCCGCGACCACGATCCCCTGGGCGAAGCCGCGGTGGGCCAGTTGGACTCCCGGGACGATGTCTCCCACCGCCCACACGCCCTCGACGTTAGTGCGACCGTACCCGTCAGTCAGGACGAAGCCACGGTCCATGGACACCCCGGCCTCCTCATAGCCCAGGCCCTGAGTGGCCGGCCCGCGGCCCACCGCGATGAGGAGGACCTCGGCATCAAAGGTCGCCCCGTCCGCGGTACGGACGCTCACCCCGCCCTCGTGGCGGTCCACCGACTCGAACATGGTAGAGGTCCGGAAAGCGATACCGCGCTTGCGGAAGGCCCGCTCCAGCTGCCTGGAGACGGCCTCGTCCTCGTTGGGAACCAGGTGGGGCAGCCCCTCGATGATGGTCACCTGGCTTCCCAGCGACGCCCACGCCGAGGCGAACTCGACGCCGATGACTCCTCCGCCCAGGATGACGGCTGAGGCCGGAACGTGGTCGAGCGCCAGGGCCTCCTCGGAGGTCATGACCGGTCCGGAGACCTCCTGGCCGATGGTCTTGGAGAAGGATCCCGAGGCCAGGACGACGTTCCTCCCGGTCAGACGACGCCCGTCCACCTCGACGGTGTCGCTGGACACCAGTCTGCCCCACCCCTGGACGACCTCGATCCCGCGGGAGGACACCAGGCCCTCAAGCCCCTTGTACATCCGGGAGACGATGCCGTCCTTGTACTTTTGGACGGCGGCCATGTCCACACCCTCCAGGGAGGCGCGTACGCCGACGGCTCCCGCCTCGCGCACGGCGTCAGCCGTCTCTGCCGCGTGGAGGAGCGCCTTGGTGGGCACGCAGCCGCGGTGCAGGCAGGTCCCTCCCACCTTGTCGGCCTCTACCAGGGCCACACTAAGCCCCAGCTGGGCACCGCGCAGGGCGGCTGCGTACCCACCTGAGCCAGCTCCCAGGATGACCATGTCGTACACAGTGTCTGTCACGAGTCTACTCTCCTCAGCTCGCTAGGTTGCTGGTAGTCGCTGGTATCGGCGTACGTGCCGCTGCGAGGCGGCCCGGCACCCGCGTTGTTATTGTTCCATCCGTCTGCACGGCGCACCCTCTAAACGCGGATGCCGTCCCCGACCAGGTCCCCACATTACTATGCGACGCGTCACTGTAGAGAGGTGTCCGCGTGCTGTGTCCCTATGGGTTCCGTGCCTGGGTACAGAGGAGTTCTGTCAGTGTGGCAACTCCCACTCCGGTTCCGCCGACGGGAGTCAGGCCCCACGGAGCAGAGCCGTTGAAGGCGGGACCGGCCACGTCCAGGTGCGCCCAGGGCGTGGACCCCACAAACTCCCGAAGAAACAGCCCGGCAGTGAGCATTCCCGCGGCGCGGTTGCCGACCTTGGCGTTGCGCAGGTCAGCGACGGGAGACTCCAGGCTGCTGCGCAGGTAGGCGGGCAGTGGCATAGGCCAGAAGGCCTCTCCCGCCCGCCTGGCAGCGGCGACGACCTCGTCGCGTACAGCCGGTGTTCCCATGACGGCACACACGCGCTCACCCAGGGCCACGACCTGGGCTCCGGTCAGGGTCGCCACGTCAATGACGCGGTCGGGCGCCTCCGCTACCGCCAGGGCCAGGGCGTCGGCCATGACCAGGCGTCCCTCGGCGTCGGTGTTGGTGACTTCCACGGAGGTGCCGTCAGCCGTGATGACGACGTCGCCAGGGCGCTGGGCCTCGGGGCCCGGCATGTTCTCCGCCAGGGCTAGCCATGCCGTGACCCGCACCGGCAGGCTCAGACGGGAGGCGGCCAGCACGGTGGCCAGGACGGCGGCCGCTCCCGCCATGTCGGACTTCATGTCCGGCATGGCGGCGGGCGGCTTGAGGGACAGGCCGCCGGAGTCAAAGGTGATCCCCTTTCCTACCAGCGCCGTGTGAGTGCGCGCCGTAGGCGGGTCCCACCGCAGGCGCACCAGGCGTGGGGGGCGCGAGGAGCCCTGGCCCACCCCGAGCAGGGCGCCGAGACCCTCCCGAGCCAGGGCTTCCTCGTCCCAGACGGTGACCTCCAGTGAGGCATCCTGGCCCATCTGGGCGGCCCGCTGGGCAAGGGCCGACGGGGACAGCCAGTTGGCAGGCTCGTTGACCAGGTCCCTGGCCAGGGACGTGGCCTGCGCCAGGACGCGCGCCTCCTCCACGACCTGGTGGGCCTGCTGGGTGGTGTCGTCGCGGGCCAGCGGGGAGAGCAGGAGGATCTTGTCCACGGGTGCTGCCGACACCTCTGGTGAGTCCGGTGAGGGGGTCTTGAGCGCCTGGGTCGTGGCGGCTCCGCTGCCTGGAACGGTTTGCGCAGGCTGCTTCGCGCGTGCTCTCCAGGAGTAGGCTCCCAGCAGGGCTCCCTCACACACGCTGCGCAGCTGGGCGAGGTCCTGCGTCGGCAGCGCCATGGCGACGTGGGAGGTGCCACCCAGGGCGCGCGTGGCCCGTCCGGCCGCCCGCCGCAGGAGACCGAGCCGGTCCTCACCCAGGGCCGGGGCGTCGTCGGGCAGGGGGCCAGGAGCATCCGGCTCGGTGCTGAGCAGGTGCCAGGACCGTCCCAGGCCGACCACCAGGACCGTGGAGGCAGCCGTGGGCACGGTCTGCTGCGGGGGCGTGGTCGGCTGGGTGAGAAGTGTCTCTTGCCCGTGGTGCGCGGTAGGGCGTACCGCGCTGGCGGGGACCCGGACCACGGCGTCCTGCTCCGCCGAGAACCCAAGGGTAGGTAGGAGGGCCTCCAGCGCGTCGGTGTCGATAACGGCGGTGCCGTCGCTCATGCGTGGCAGCGCCCCGCCCGTCACGAGCTCGGCGGCCTCCCGGCCGGGGGCAGCGGCCAGAACCAGGACGTCGACGGCATCGGCCGCGGAGCCGGAGGGAAGGAAGGAGGAGAGGCTGACTGTGGTCACGAGACGAATGGTAGCGTCAGCCGCGACGGGGCAGTGCCCGACCAGGCGGCTGCTGGCTGGTTGCAGGGTCGGCCGGAGAATGGAACAGGTGCGTCTGCTGCTCCAGGACCCTTGAGAGGCTGGGATATTTATGGAAGAGCGCCCCCGGGTGCGCACAGTGAGGGACACGCGTCGGCCCGCCTACGGGTGGGGGAGGATCCTCGTCGTGGTCTTCGCGGCCTTTGGGGCGGCCATCCTGGGGCCGGCCCTGCTGGCCCTGGTGCGCCGTCCTGACGAGGCGCCCCTGCTGGAGTCCTTCAACGCCCTCGGTGGCCTGCTCTACCTGCTGCTGTCGGTCTCCGTCGCGCACAACGGGCGCCGGATGCGCAACGTCGGCTGGATGAGCCTGGCCGCGCTGGCGACCATGGAGATCCTCATCGGGGCGCTGTCCCTGTCACCCACGTATACGGGCCTGGATGTGTTGGTGTGGTCTGACGGCGGCAGGTCGCTGGGCTACCTCCCCCTGCTCCTGCCGGTCGTGGCAGCGGTGTGGATGTGGATGTCCGATCCCAGGCGTATCGTGGTCAACGCGGAACGGATGACCGAGCTGTCCGACACGCTCACAGAGCGCTCTCGTGCAGTGTACGAGGCGCACCGGGAGGCGGGGGGTGTCCCCGCCGCAGAGCCCTCGTCAGGGGTCTCTCCAGGAGATCAAGAGGAAGGGGGCCAGCAGGCCTAGCCCTAGCCGCCCTAGCCAGGTCCTAGCTCAGGTTGGCGACGTGGACGGCTGCGCCGTCCTCGGCTGCGGCCTCAATGCCCCAGACCTGCCGGAAGAAGCTGAGTTCGGCCTCGTACTGGCGGCGGATGCTGGCAGCCGTGCGCAGCCCGTGGCCCTCTCCGTGGAAGATCTCCAGGGCGACCGGGGCGCCCTTGGCCAGCAGGGCCTCGTACATGAGGGTGGCCTGCTCGGCGGGGACGACAGGGTCCTCGGACCCCTGAAGCAGCAGGAGAGGCGCGGTGATCTCCTCGACGTGGTTGATGGGGCTGCGCTCGGTCATGACCGGGTCGTCAGTGTCCTGGGTGCCGAGAAGCTGGCCGATGTAGCAGGACTCGAACTTGTGGGTAGTGCGTACCAGGCGGGTCAGGTCGGCAACGCCGGAGCTGGAGGCGGCCGCGGTGAAGACCCGGGAGCGGACCAGGGCAGACAGGGCCGTGAAGCCTCCGGCGGAGGACCCGCGGATCGCGACCCGGGAGCCGTCCACGGTGCCTGAGTCGATAAGGAACTGTGCGCCCGTGACGCAGTCGTCGGCGTCGTAGACGCCCCAGTTGCCCTCCAAGGACCTGCGGTAGTCGGTGCCGTAGCCTGTTGAGCCGCGGTAGTTGACGTCCAGGTAGGCGAAGCCGCGGCTGGTCCAGTACTGGATCCGCAGGTCATAGCCCGGCCAGGCCGAGGCCGTGGGTCCTCCGTGGGCGTTGACGATCAGCGGGGGCAGCTCGTCGGCGGGCCCGACGTGGGTGGCGGAGGCCGGTGGGTAGTAGAAGCCGTGGGCCGTGGCCCCGTCGCTGGTGGGCCAGGACACAGGAGTGGGGAGGGACACGCCAGCGCTGTCAGGGCGGAACTCCCCGGAGTCACGCAGGACCTGGACACGGCTGTTCCTGACCTCGACGATGCTGGGCAGCGCCAGCTCGTTGGAGGCCAGCATGACGACCCGCCCCTCGGAGGAGGCGACGTTGCCCAGCGGCTGCCAGCCGACGTTCCACTCCTCGAGCTCCCCGTTGGCCAGCTTGATGGTTCCCAGGTGCGAGACGGCGTCGCGTGACCAGGAGGTGATGAGGCGCTCGTTGTCGAGGACGTCGTAGGAGTGCGGTCCCAGCTGCCAGGCCGGGTAGCTGAAGGAGGCGTCCGCGGGGTGGAGGGCGCGGGTGCGCAGGGCGGTGGTCCAGCGGTCCCCGCTGGTGCCCCGGCGGGGGAAGCCCTCGGTCCGGTAGAGGTTCCAGCAGCCGGAGGAGTTCGAGCTGTGCACCAGGTCGCACTCTTCGGTCCAGCGTGGCTCGGCCACAGAGCTGCCGCGGCCCCCGTCCAGGACGGTCTGCTCGCCCAGGGAGCCGTCTGGCATCAGTTCGCCCACGTGCAGGGAGGCGTTGTCCCACGGCATCCCCGGGTGGTCCCAGGTGATCCAGGCCAGCAGCCTGCCGTCAGGGGACAGGGTGGGGGAGACCACGAAGTCGGTGCCTGAGACGAGGGTGCGCACAGGGGTGTCGTCGCGGGCCGCGGAGCCGTCCAGGGGGACGGCTACCAAGGTGTTGACCGGCTCACCCTCGCCCCGGTGGTCCTCTCTGACGGCGTAGACAAGGCCGCGGGCAGTATCGATTTCCAGGTCGCCGTGACGAACTTCACCGTAGATAGTGAGGGGGACGAGGCCCCGGATACGGTGGGCGACGTCATAGCGGTAGAGACGGCCGTCCCTGGCGTGGGAGACGACCACGATACCGCTGTCCACGGCGTAGGCCCGTCCTCCGTACTCGTGGACGCGGGTGCGAGCGTCGACGAGCTCGTCAGCGGGGGTAAGCGGCAGCACCTCACCGACCTGTCCGTCCGCGTCGCGGCGCAGCAGGACGTTGCGTCCCGCCTGCGAGGCGCGCTGCTCCACCCAGTAGGTGTCTCCGCCGTCCACGCGCACCTGGGACAGCCGCACGGTCCGGGTGGTGATGGTGCCCGGTGCGATCGGTGAGGGCCAGGTGCCGTAGGGCGCGGTGGTGCTCATGGTTCCTCCTTGGAGCGGGGCGAGGCGGCCCCTGGGACGTGCCGGGCGGTGACGGGGCTGCTGGGGCCGGTGCCCACCATAGTGGCTGGTGCTGGCTGGCGTGAGCCGGGTGACACGGTGCGAGCGCGCCTGCCACCCGGCGCAGGGCTTCCCACCTCGGCAGAGGGGGCGTTGTGGGCGCAGGTGCGCCTATGCTGAGGTACCTGTACCTTCCCGGTCAGCGGGACCGCGCAGCGCCGGTAGAGCCGGGTCGGCGGCGCGGGGCCGTCCCGGGCTGCGGGCCGTGTCCGCGGTTCCGCCCGGGGGAGTGGAAGATGATCAGAAAAGAGAGTGAGGGGGACGCCTGTTGCCTGCTGCCCAGCACCGTGAGCACCATGGCCGCACAGACCGCCCGCAGGCCGTTGGGCCCGTGCTGGGCCTGGTGGGCCAGCCCCGTGACCTGGACCGGCTCACCAGTGACGAGCTGGTGGCCCTGGCCGCTGAGATCCGTGGCTTCCTGGTGGCCAGCGTAGCGCGCACCGGCGGGCACCTGGGTCCCAACCTCGGGGTGGTGGAGCTGACGCTGGCTCTCCACCGCACCTTCCGCTCCCCTCGTGACACGATCATCTTCGACACGGGTCACCAGGCCTACGTCCACAAGCTGGTGACGGGCCGCCAGGACTTTAGCCGACTGCGGGAGCGGGGCGGCCTGTCCGGGTACCCCTCGCGGGCGGAGTCGGTGCACGACGTGGTGGAGAACTCCCACGCCTCGACCTCCCTGTCCTGGGCTGACGGCGTGGCCCGCGCGCACCGGCTACGAGGCGAGGAGGACCGCCACGTGGTCGCCGTCATCGGTGACGGTGCCATGACCGGGGGGATGGCCTGGGAGGCGCTGGACAACATCGCGGTCTCCTCCGACAGGCACCTGGTCATTGTCGTCAACGACAACGGACGCTCCTACGCGCCCACGATCGGCGGGCTGGCCCACCACCTCGACGCGCTGCGTACCAACCCCGGCTACGAGCGTGTGCTAGCCGGGGTCAGGCGCGCCCTGCTCGCCCAGGGCCCGCCTGGACGAGCGGCCTACGACGCCCTCCACGGTCTCAAGCGGGGACTCAAGGACGTGCTGGTGCCCTCGGCCTTCTTCGAGGACCTGGGCATCAAGTACACCGGACCGGTGGACGGCCACGACATCACCGCGCTGGAGTTTGCCCTCACTCGGGCGCGCGAGTACTCCGAGCCGGTGATCGTCCACGTCATCACCCAGAAAGGCCGCGGCTACACTCCAGCGGAGGAGCACGTGGCGGACCGGTTCCACGCCGTGGGGCGGATCCACCCGGAGACCGGCCTGCCTGTGGTGGCTGAGCGCTTCGGCTGGACGGCCGTCTTTGCCGAGGAGGTCCTGGCCATGGCCAGGCGTGACGAGCGGGTCGTGGCGGTGACCGCGGCCATGCAGGCGCCGGTGGGGCTCCAGCCCCTGGCCGACGAGATGCCCGAGCGAGTCGTGGACGTGGGTATCGCCGAGCAGCACGCCCTGACGGCCAGCGCGGGCATGGCCTACGCGGGCATGCACCCGGTGGTGGCCCTGTACGCCACCTTCCTCAACCGGGCCTTTGACCAGGTGCTCATGGACGTCGCCCTCCACCGGGCCGGGGTCACGATCGTCCTGGACCGGGCAGGGCTGACTGGTACCGACGGGCCCAGCCACCACGGTATGTGGGACATGGCCCTCATGGCTCACGTTCCCGGGCTGCACCTGGCTGCTCCCCGAGACGAGGACACGATGCGGGCCGCGCTACGCCACGCGGTCAGCGTCGGGGACGCACCTACCGTGGTGCGCTACCCCAAGGGGGAGCTGCCTGACCCGCTGCCCGCCCTGCGTGTGCTCGACGACCTTGACGGCGGCCACGGCCCCTTCGACGCGGTGGACGTGCTCGTGGAGGAGCCGGGAGACGGTCCTGACGCTCCCCGGGTGCTTATTGTCGGCGTGGGTGCCATGGCCGCGGCCGCGGCCGAGGCCGGGCGGCGGCTGGGCGGCGCCTGGCCGGTGCCTGCGCAGGGCCAGGCGGGGCTGGCGGGCGGGGTCGCCCCGGCCGTCACGGTGGTGCACCCGCACTGGGTCGTGCCCGTACCGTCTCCTCTGGTCAGCGCCGCAGCGGCTGCCGACCTCGTCGTGGTCGTCGAGGACGGCCTGGTCGAGGGCGGTATCGGCTCCCAGCTGCGCGACGCCGTCGAGACCGCCGTCGAGACTGCTGCCGTGCGCGGTGCCGGCGCCGGGGCAGGACACGGTCCGCTCAGTGTCGGTGCGGGCGGCGGCCCGGTCTTCAAGCGCCTGGGGGTCCCCCGCGCCTTCGTGGGCACGGACACCCGCTCACAGCTGCTCCGCGAGCTGTCCATGGACGCCGAGGGCATCGTCACGGCCACCCGCACGACACTGGACGTCCTGGTGCCGGGCCGTCGTGACGCGGCAGCGCTGACAGCGCTGCCGTGGGACGCCCGTCCTAACCCGGCGACCCGGCTGCGCTCCGACACGTCTGCCCCGCCTGCGGCCAGGGCCTGACGACGCCTTGCCCCGCCTGGCATCAGCCAGCTGCTCCGTCGTCCTGCTGCCCCGCGAGCGGGGTCGCCCCGGGCCGGGACCTTTGTCCCCGCACGGCGGTGCTGGCGGGCTTCCTGTGAGTCATCGCACCGAGGTGGGCGGGACCTGCGGCCCAAGGGAGGCGCCGGTGGCTCTAGGCTGGTTATGGCGGCACGCTGGACGTGCCGTCACGCCTCACAAGGGCGTACACAAACCCCGGTGACCCTCGGTCACCCAGCTGAGGAGGGCATGACGGATGACCACCATTGAGGTCACACCATCCGCCACCGAGACTGTCGGCAGCAGCATCCAGGAGGGTGCGTGGGAAGGGTTCGCTGCCGGCCCGTGGACGCGCGACATCGACGTCCGCGACTTTATCCAGCGCAACTACACGCCCTACGAGGGCGACGCCTCCTTCCTGGAGGGTGCCACGGACAAGACCCTGCGTCTGTGGGACACCCTTGAGAAGGACTACCTCTCCCGGGAGCGCAAGGTCCGCATCCTCGACGTCGACACCCACACTCCCGCCGATGTCGACGCGTTCCAGCCCGGATACATCAGCGATGACGATGACGTCGTCGTCGGACTGCAGACCGACTCGCCGCTCAAGCGGGCGATGATGCCCAACGGCGGATGGCGCATGGTGGAGACGGCGATCAAGGAGGCCGGCAAGGAGGTCGACCCCGAGGTCAAGAAGATCTTCACCCAGTACCGCAAGACGCACAACGATGCTGTCTTCGACATCTACACGCCGCGTATCCGCGCGGCGCGCTCCTCCCACATCATCACCGGCCTGCCCGACGCCTACGGCCGCGGCCGAATCATCGGCGACTACCGCCGCGTGGCGCTCTACGGCGTCGACTTCCTGATCGAGCAGAAGCAGCAGGCCAAGGACGCTGTGGCCGACCAGCCCTTCTCCGAGCACTGGGCCCGCTACCGCGAGGAGCACGCTGAGCAGATCAAGGCTCTCAAGAAGCTCAAGCGCATGGCGGAGTCCTACGGCTACGACATCTCTGGCCCCGCGCGCGACGCCCACGAGGCCGTCCAGTGGACCTACTTTGCCTACCTGGCCTCCGTCAAGTCCCAGGACGGTGCTGCCATGAGCATCGGGAGGCTGTCGGCCTTCCTGGACATCTACTTCGAGCGGGACCTCTCCAAGGGCGTCATTGACGAGTCCCGGGCGCAGGAGCTTATCGACAACATCGTCATGAAGCTGCGGATCACCCGCTTCCTGCGCACGATCGACTACGACCAGATCTTCTCCGGGGACCCCTACTGGGCGACCTGGTCAGACGCGGGCTTCTCCGAGGACGGCCGTTCCCAGGTGACCAAGACGTCCTTCCGGCTGCTGCAGACGCTGCGCAACCTCGGCCCCGCCCCGGAGCCCAACATCACGATCTTCTGGGACGAGGACCTGCCACAGGGCTACAAGGACTTCTGCGCCTTGATCTCCATCACGACCTCCTCCATCCAGTATGAGGCCGACGAGCAGATCAGGGACCACTGGGGCGATGACGCGGCTATCGCCTGCTGCGTGTCCCCGATGAGGGTGGGCAAGCAGATGCAGTTCTTCGGCGCCCGCGTGAACTCGGCCAAAGCTCTGCTCTACGCCATCAACGGAGGCCGGGACGAGATGACCGGTAGGCAGGTCGTCACCGGCCTGCCGGGAATCGAGGGCAACGGACCGCTGGACTTCGACGAGGTGTGGGACAAGTACGAGAAGATGCTGGACTGGGTCGTGGCGACCTACGTCGAGGCCCTCAACATCATCCACTACTGCCACGACCGCTACGCCTACGAGTCGATCGAGATGGCCCTGCACGACTCCGAGATCGTACGCACCATGGGCTGCGGGATCGCAGGCCTGTCGATCGTGGCCGACTCCCTGAGCGCCATCAAGTACGCCAAGGTCCTTCCCGTGCGTGACGAGACCGGCCTCGTGGTGGACTACATCACCGAGGGCGAGTTCCCGATCTACGGCAACGACGACGACCGGGCCGACGACATCGCCGCGACCGTGGTCCACACCATCATGTCCAAGATCAAGGCACAGCCCTTCTACCGGGACGCCATACCCACCCAGTCGGTGCTGACCATCACCTCCAACGTGGTCTACGGCAAGGCCACGGGGTCCTTCCCCTCGGGCCACAAGAAGGGTACTCCCTTCTCCCCCGGTGCCAACCCGGAGAACGGCATGGACACCCACGGCATGGTCGCCTCCATGCTCAGCGTCGGCAAGCTCGACTACGACGACGCGCTGGACGGGATCTCCCTGACCAACACCATTACCCCGCAGGGGCTGGGACGCACCCTTGAGGAGCGCGTGGCCAACCTTGTGGGCATCCTCGACGCGGGCTTTGTGCCCGAGGAGGACTACGCAGAGGTCTAGAAGAGGTCTAGAGGTGTCTCGCCCTGCACGGGACGACGACCCTTAGGCAGCGGCCACCTCGGCCACCACCGTGGCGCCTCAGACATCGGCAGATATCTCAGACAACCCACCACCAGAAAGGACCAGTCATGGCTACCTACGAGGAGCGCCTCGCCTCCATGAAGGCGCAGCGGCAGGACAAGGGCGGCGTCAAGGGTCTCTACCACGCCAACATCAACGTCCTTGACCGCAACACCCTTGAGGACGCGATGGAGAACCCGGACAAGTACCCGAACCTCACGGTGCGTGTCTCCGGATACGCGGTCAACTTTGTCAAGCTCACCCGGGAACAGCAGCGTGACGTCCTGGAGCGGACCTTCCACTCTCAGGCCTGAGGCCCCAGGCCGTCGGCAGGCAGCGATACTGAGGTGACGGTGACCCAGTCCGCGACAGCTCTTCGCGACAGCGGCCGGGACCAGGACTTCCTGGCTCCGGCCGCGCGCCTGCGCGGAGCCGGGATCGGCGGGCTCGAGGAGCTCACGGATCTTGAGCGCTCTGAACGTCTGGCCAGGATGCGGTCCGGAGAGCTGGGGTCGATCCACTCCTGGGAGCTGGTGACCGCGGTTGACGGTCCCGGGACACGTATGACCATCTTCCTCAACGGCTGTCCCCTGCGCTGCCTGTACTGCCACAACCCTGACACCTTCCTCATGAAGGACGGTGAGCCGGTCGAGGCGGAGGAGCTTCTACGGCGGATGCGTCGCTACCGGCGCGTGTTCCGCGCCTCCCAGGGCGGTATCACCCTGTCTGGGGGAGAGGTGCTCATGCAGCCGGCCTTTGCGGCCAGGCTGCTGGCGGGAGCCAAGAGCATGGGAGTCCACACCTGTATCGACACTTCCGGCTTCCTCGGCGCCAACGCTACCGAGGAGATGCTGGAGGACATCGACTTGGTGCTTCTTGACGTCAAGAGCGGGGACGAGGAGACCTACAGGAAGGTGACTGGCCGGGCGCTGGCTCCTACGATCACCTTTGGTGACCGGCTCGCGGCCGCAGGCACCGAGGTGTGGGTGCGTTTCGTCCTGGTTCCCGGTCTGACTGATGAGCCGCGCAACGTGGAGAACGTCGCTCGTATCGTCGAGCGCTGGCGCTCGGTCGTGTCCCGCGTAGAGGTCCTGCCCTTCCACCAGATGGGCACGGACAAGTGGGACGCTCTCGGTCTCGACTACAAGCTGAAGGAGACCCGCCCGCCCGAGCCTGAGCTGGTGGAGTCGACCCGGGAGATCTTCCGCTCCCACGGCTTTACCGTCCACTAGGCCTCGACAGTCCCCACCCGCCGTGTACTCCCGCTCTACCTGCGGTCTCAACCTACCTGGCTGACCGGGACCTACCGGGAGAGAGACGTGGCGATCGCTGCCGCCGTCTGCTCCACCTGCCAGGGACGTGCTCCTGCGGCCTCCAGACGCTGGCAGACCTCTGCGGTGCTGATCTGGCGCCGCAGGTGGTCGTGGCGCTCCTCGCCGATATCCCAGGCGATCCGGCGCTGGGCTTCGGGAGCCAGTAGCAGTTCCTGGGGGACGCGTACAGCGGTGGAACGTGCGTGCAGTGCCTGGCGTACCTGCTCCAGGGCGGTTGCTGCCTCCGGGTGGTGGCGCCGCCAGGAGCGGGGGCGCGGCAGCTCGCCGGGGCCCAGCGGGGCGCGTGTGGGGGGAAGGTCGGCGTCAGGCAGCGTCAGCGCCCGCTCAATTGCCCGCCACCAGCGTTCCTGGTGCTGGCGTGCCTGGCGGGAGGAGAACTCCCTGAGCGAACCCATCTTGCGCCGCGAGGTAGGGCGGTAGACGGCGGCAGCCACAAGGGCCTGGTGGGGGAGCACCTTGGAGGGGCTGAGGTCCAGCTCGGCGGCTAGTTCCTCGCGAGCAGTCCACAGCTCTCGCAGGACCGCTAGTGACCGGGGGGAGCGGGAGGCCTTTCCGGCGTGCGGGACCCTGCGCCACGGGTCGGGCCTGGTCTGTCTGGGTGCCCGGGTGCGCAGGTGCTCGAACTCCTGCGCGGCCCACTGCGCCTTCCCGGCACGTTCTAGCTCCTCACCCAGCGCCTGGTGCAGGTCTAGGAGGTGCTCGACGTCCAGGGCGGCGTAGACCAGCCAGGACGGTGGCAGGGGGCGTATGGACCAGTCAGCAGCCGCGTGGTCCTTGGACAGGCGCAGCCCCAGGGTGTCCTCGATGAGCGGGCCCAGCCCGACCCGGTCACGTCCCAGGAGGCGGGCTGCCAGCTCGGTATCGAAGAGGCCGGGTGGGTACAGGCCCAGCGCGTGCAGGCACGGCAGGTCCTGGTCAGCAGCGTGCAGCACCCAGTTCGGCTGGCTCATGGCCTGTGCCAGTGTAGTGAGGCTCCCGGCGCTCAGCGGGTCAACGAGCACGGTTCCCACGCCGTCGCGACGCAGCTGGATGAGGTAGGCGTCCTGGCCGTAGCGGAATCCGGAGGCGCGCTCGGCATCGACGGCCACCGGTCCTGTCCCGGTGGTGGCCAGGGCGTGAGCGGCTGCCGCCAAGGCGGCAGGGGAGTCCGTGACGGCAGGAAGGCCGTCACGTGGGCGCGGGTAGGCGACGACGTGCTCGGGCGGGACCGGGTGGTCAGTGGTTCCGGGAACCACGGCAGGTCGGGGGGCGGCTACGGCCCCTTCCTGGCGAGGTACGGCCGCAGGCACAGGTGGACAAGGCACGAGAACACATGCTACAGCTCCTGCCAGAACTGGTCCTACCGGGGAGTCCCGGCCAGGCTCAGGGGCCTGACCCGGGCTGGCTCGTGCCCGGAGGCCACGAGGATCAGCTCGTACCAGGCCGTGAGGTGGGGGCCCAGGTCGGGGGTGTTGGGGGACCAGGAGGCGCGTATCTCAGCGTGCCCGCAGGCGTCACTGAGATCGAGTCCTCCGAAGGTCTCCGACAGGACCCTGGTGACCGTCCCGACAAGGGCGTGGTAGCCGGCCCTGGCGTCAGCGAGGGAGTCGGTGAGCCAGGACCACGCGGCTGAGCTGAGCAGGGGATCCGCGTGGAGCTCCTCGTCAAGGCGCGCCCTCACCATGGCGACCATGCGGAAGTCCGAGTGCCAGGCACGCTGCCCGGAGGGATCGTAGAGGATGACGAAGCGGCCTGAGCCAACCGGCACCTCGTTGACGGTCTGGACGGTCTCTGCCGTCAGGGCGGCAGTGAATGGCGCCATGCGCCCAGGCCCGGGGACCTCCTCCAGCACCAGCCCCCGGGGGCGGGGCGTGTCGCGGACAGAAAGGAGCGCCTCCTCGAAGCGAGGGGGGAAGGAGCCTGCCCGCCCCTGCCGCGTCCTACCACTGCCAGTCACGGCTCTCACGCTAGCGGCGCTGCGCCGGTCTGCGGTGGTGCCACGCCGCGCGACGGGCGCGGCACGCGGGGCCGCAGTGGTGTCCAACTCAATAGGCTGCCTGGGGTGGGCACACCGGTGCTGAGGGGCTATATCCTGGTCCACTAGTCGGGTGCCGGTTACGGGCCTGGCGTGCTTAGCTGTCACAGACCCCAGGAGGCGCGAGTGCCTGGCCACGACCCCAGCCCAGCAGGAACCACGCAGCCTCGGGGCAGTGTCCCGACGGTACCGGTACCCGAGTTGGTGCCCGTCCTTCTCGGCGGTGATATCGGGGTCTACGCCCTGGCACGCTGCTTCCACGAGGCCTACCGGGTGGTCTCGGTGTGCATCGCTCCCCGGCCGACGCAGGTCCTGACTCGATCGCGTATCGTGCGCACGGTCGCGCTGGGAGAGCACAGTGAGCCGGGAGACTACGTGGAGGCCGCCCTTGACGTGGCCAGGCGCACACCGGGTGCCAGGCGGGTGCTCCTGGCCAACACGGACTGGCACATCCGCGTCATCAACGACCACAGGCAGGTGCTTGCCGAGCACTTTGAGATCCCGGTTGCTAGCGCCCCCGTCGCTGCCCGTGTCTCAGACAAGGCTGTCTTTGCTCAGGTGTGCGCAGAGCTAGGGGTGCCCACCCCCGCCACTGTGGTCCAAGACTTCACAGATGCTGGTGCCCAGGACTGGAAGCCGGCCGACACCGCTGCCCTCGGTTACCCGCAGATCGCCAAGCCCGCGTCCTCCGCGGAGTACAACGACCTGCGCATGGAGGACAAGAAGAAGGTCTTCGTGGTCGCTGACGCCCAGGAGGCTGACTCCCTGTGGCAGCGTCTGCGCTGCGCAGGGTTCCGCGGCCACTTCCTGGCCCAGGAGCTCATCGGCGGGGACGACACCTCGATGCGCTCCCTGACCGCCTACGTCGACTCGTGGGGACGTGCCGTGCTTACCGGGTCGGCCAGGGTCCTGCTGGAGGACCACGCCCCGACGATGCTGGGCAACCCGGTGTCCATGATTACCGAGCCCTTCACCGAGATGATGGAGCAGGCCGTCAGGCTGCTGGAGCACGTCGGCTACAGGGGCTTCGCCAATTTCGACATTAAGGTGGACCCCCGTGACGGGCGAGCGCTTTTCCTGGAGGTCAACCCGCGCATCGGGCGCAACTGCTACTACATGGCTGCTGCGGGCCACAATCCGGTGACCTTCGCCGTGCGCGACCTGGTCCTGGGACGTGAGGTAGAGCCTGCGCGAGTTGACCAGGAGGTGCTCTACTCGCTGCTTCCCCACCGGCTGCTCAGACGGTACCTGCGCGAGGAGTCCCTGCGCAGCCGGGTCAACGCCTTGGTGAGCAGCGGTCGCAGTGCCAATCCGCTGCGCTACCACCGGGACCGCTCCCTCAGACGTAACCTCGTGGTCAGCGCCCAGGAGCTCAACCAGTACCGGAAGTTTGCCCGCTACTACCCGCAGGCCACCGATACCGCCTTCTAGACCTTGTCAGACCCTGCCCTTGTGGCATCTTGCTCTTCCACACCTTGTCACCCACGACCTGCTTTGCCCACAGACACGGCATGACCGAGAAAGACGCACCGATGAGTAGCAGTACCGACAACAAGCCCGCCCAGGTCCCCGCAGCGGCCATGCGCGAGGTCGACTGGCAGACCTTCGCAAGGATCGCGGCTGATGCGGAGGTGACGCTGCCTGTCGAGCAGACGGTGGTCTGGGACTCCTTCGACACCGCTATGGAGGGGCGCCAGCCCTGGGGGCGTGTGGTGTACCAGGGGGCAGACGGCCGGGACCGCGCCCTGGTGTCACTGACGCGGATGACGGTCCGGGGCTTCCCCTACCTGTGGGCGCGTCACGCCCCGGTGTGGCTGGGGGAGGAGCCGACTCCCCAGGAGGAGGCCGAGCTGCGGCGCCTGCTGGTCGCGGGAGTGCGCCACCGCGACCCTCGGGTCGTCTTTGTCCGTCTCCACGCCGCTGTCCAGGGACCGGACTGCCACGAGCTGCTTCAGACCATGACCTACGACCGCACCGTCGTCCTTGACCTGGACCGCCAGGACGACGAGGCCGTCCTGGCGTCCTTCAAGTCCCGGGGACGACGCGATGTGCGCAAGGCGCTGCGCCACGAGGAGCTGACCTTCCACGACGAGACCGACAGGGCGCAGGAGGTGTTCTCTGAGCTCTACGAGATTCTCACCGAGACTGGGGAGCGCGACGGCTTCCGGCCGGCGCCGGAGTCCGTGTACCGCACGATGCTGCGCACCCTGGGACCCGATCACGCTCGTCTGTACGTGGCACGTCGGCAGGGCCAGGAGGCGCTGGTGTGGTCCCTGGTCACCGTCTACGGGGACGGCGCCCTGCGCTACTATGCCGGCTCCTCCGCCCAGGGGCGGCGGCTGCGGGCGGCGGACGCCCTGGTCTACAAGGAGGCCTGCTGGCTGCGCGCCCAGGGGGTGCGGACCTACGACCTCATGGGCGTGGACTCCCCGCGTGTGCCTGAGCTCGCCGGGGTCCGGGAGTTCAAGAACAAGTTCGTCACTGACGGTCCGGTTGACGTGCCAGGTGCGTGGGACGTACCGGTGTATCCCCGAGTCTACGCGGGGCTCGTCCGTGCCCTGGGCCTTAAGCGGACACTCACCACCAGGCTGCGTGAGCGCAGGTCCCGCAGCTCTGCAGACGCCTCTTCCTGAGGCGGCTGTCAGCGCCGGGCTACCACGGTCTGCCCGGGTACCAGGACACGAGGTTGGCCGTGGTGCTGCCAGGCATCTTGCTGCTGCACCTGTGGGCGTGAGTCGGTGCCGGGTGGCTGCCAGCTCAGCAGCACTCTGCCCGCGGGTACGTGCTGGTCCCGGTCGGACAGGTTGGCCGCCACCACGACGTCCTTGTAGGCCACCGTGATGACCCCCTGCTTGTCGTGGACCTGGGGCCAGGACCGGCGGGAGGACCACTCTAGCCTGCGGCGCAGCGCGATGAGGTCCTGGTACCAGCGCAGCATCCGGGCGTGTTCCGGATGGTTGCGCTGCGTCCAGTCCAGCCGTGAGGCCAGGAAGGTGGCCGGGTCCTGGGGGTCAGGAACGTCCTGGGCGTCCCATCCGAACCCAGTGAACTCCTCGATCCGCCCCTGTGAGACGCTGCTGGCCAGCTGTGGGTCGTCGTGGTCAGTGAAGAAGCGGAAGGGCGTGCGGGTCCCCCACTCTTCTCCCATGAACAGCATCGGCGTGTAGGGGCTGAGGAGCAGCAGCGCCGCCTGTGCCGCCAGCACCTCGTCGGGAAGCGACTGGGAGGGGCGGTCTCCCAGGGCGCGGTTGCCGACCTGGTCGTGGTTGGAGGTGAAGACCACGAAACGCCTCGGATCGGTCCCCTCAGGTACGGGCGCGCCCCAGGTCCGACCCCGGAAGGAGGACCAGGTCCCGTCGTGGAGGAAGGCGCCCTGGTAGGCCTTGACCCAGGCCCCGGGCTCAGCGAAGTCGGCGTAGTACCCCTGTGACTCCCCGGTCAGGCGAGCGTGCAGCGCGTGGTGGACGTCGTCAGCCCACTGGGCGGTCATCCCCAGGCTGGGATGCTGGGCGGGAGGGTTCTGCAAGGTCGGGGTGATGACACCGACGTCGTTGAGGTCGGACTCTGCGACCAGGCTCAGGGGCCGCCCTAGCCGGGCACTCAGGGCCTGGACGGCCTGCGACATCTGGGCCAGGACGTGCGGCCCGGGACCGCCGCCGTGGGAGGAGGTGTCCTTGATCTCGTGGATCGCGTCCAGCCGCAGGGCGTCGACGTGGAAGTCGCGCAGCCAACGCAGGGCTGCGTCGATGACGTAGGCGCGGACCTGCTCGCAGCCGTCCTGGTCGAAGTTGACCGCCTCCCCCCAGGGCGTGTGGTGGGCCTGGGTGAAGTAGGGGCCGAAGACGCTGAGGTAGTTCCCGCTGGGGCCCAGGTGGTTGTAGACCACGTCCAGGCACACGCCGATGCCGACGGCGTGTGCAGCGTCGACGAACCGTGCCAGGGCGTAGGGGCCGCCGTAGGCCTCGTGGACCGCCCACAAGGAGACCCCGTCGTAGCCCCACCCCGCCTGGCCCGGGAAGGGAGCCAGCGGCATCAGCTCGACCACGTCCACGCCCAGGGCAGCCAGGTCGCTCAGGCGCTCGGCCGCGCAGTCCAGGGTGCCGCCGGGGGTGAAGGTGCCCACGTGCAGCTCGTAGATCACCGAGCCCAGGACGTCTCGCCCCTGCCAGCTGGTGTCTGTCCACACCTCCTGCCCCCAGGTTCCGGGCAGCACGAGCCGGGAGGGGCCGTGCACGCCCTTCGGCTGGAATGCGCTGCGGGGGTCGGGCCGGTCCGGTGAGCCGTCTACCCGGAAGGCGTAGTCGGTCCCCTCCTCCAGGTCCACCGGGGACAGCCACCAGCCGTCGTGGGCGCGCTCCATCCCGATGAGCCTGTCGCTGGCGGGCAGGTGCAGCTCGACCGCACTGGCGGACGGCGCCCACACCGGGACGCGGGGACCCGGAGGAGGAGCGGGTGAGTACCAGGGCGAAGGCCAGGAGCCCTCGGGCGAGGTTTCTGCGGGCAGGGTCCCGGAGCCGGGACGGAGGGCCTCCTCAGGGGTGCTGTCAGGGGTTGTGGGGTACTGGTGGCCGCTCATACGTCTCATACGTCCGTCTCCTGGGACGTGATCGCCTGGACGGCCCTGGGGACACGGGCCAGGACGACGACCGGAGCCTCCCCGACGACATCGGCCAGCCGTTGGAACCCGCCCTGGGTACGGGCCTCGGACACGACGTCCTGCCAGGTCCCCTCGGGCAGGACGACGCTCTCCTCGCGCCAGCCGCCCAGCTGCTCCAGGCGGTAGCTCAGCCGCCGCGCGATGACGACGACGTCCGGCTCCTCGTCCAGGAGGCGGGCGTAGGCGAAGGCGAAGGAGGTGGTGACCGGGATCGCCCGGTACCCCGAGCGGGGGCCGACAAAGGTCTCCGGGCGCTGGGCACGTAGGCGCAGAATCCTGGCGGTCAGAGCCAGCTTCTCCTCGTCCAGGCCCCGGGGACTCTGCCCGGCGTCCAGGCGCTCCAGGACCGCCTCCAAACCGGAGGCGCCCGTGTAGCTCACCACCCGGCGGTTGTCCGGGTCCACCAGGGAGGTGCGGGTCACCTCACTGCCCTGGTAGACGTCGGCCACGCCCAGCCAGGTCAGAGTCAGGGCCTTGTTCGCCAGGACGCAGGCCCGTACCGCCCGGGCGGTCAGAGAGGCGAAGGCCTCCATCTGGCGGGTCACCTCCTCGTCGCTGAGCAGGTGGGCGGCGTAGTCGGTCAGTGCCTGCTCGCGCTCCAAGTCCGGGGCGGTCCAGCTGGTCCACGTCTTCTGCTCCCGGGCGGCCTTGACCAGGTAGCGCCCCAGGCGGTCGGCATCCATCGGGTCTGCGGAGCCGGGAGCCCAGGTGCCCCACAGCGTCTGCCACAGCAGGTTCTCGCTGCGTCCGTCCAGGTCCACTGGCCTGACCCGCTGGGTGGCGGCACGCAGGCGGTGGACCAGGTCCGTCCACTCCTCGGCGTAGGAGGCCAGGACGTCCAGGCGGGCACGGACGTCCTCGCCGCGCTTGGTGTCATGGGTGGTAGAGGTAACCATGGTGTCCGGCCAGGTGGCCTGGACCCGGTCGGCCCAGGCGTGTGCCTCGTCCGCACTGAGAGCGAAGCCTCCCGGGTTGCCGCCCACCTCGGTGAGGCTGGTCAGGTGGGTCCACCGGTAGAAGGCGGTGTCCTCCACTCCCTTGGCGGTTACGGCACCGCACACTTGCTGGAAGCGGATGACGGCCTCAGCCCGTTGCGCGGAGGAGGACAGCCCCTCAGAGCCCACCGGCTCGCCCAGGAGGAGGGCGACCACCAGGTCCAGGGTTTCACTCTGGTCCGCCTCCAGGCGGGCGCGGGCGACCTCGGCGTCACGGTGCACGACGGCAACGGTCTCCGGCGTGGGTGGTGTCCCGGGAACCACGTAGGCCCGGTACTGCTCGGCGGCGACCAGCAGCTCGATGACGCAGGCCCGCAGGTCCTTGAAGGTGTGGTCTCTCAGGCGCACGTCGCGGGAGGTCAGGTCATCCAGGATCCGTGCCAGGCGGTCCACCTCGGAGGCCAGGGAGCCGGCGATGATCTCCCGCTTGGCCTCCTCGGTCACCCGGCCCAGGTCCACCGGCGCGTCCCCCGTCAGCTCCTGCATGAGGGCGCCCAGGCGGGCCGCGCCGGAGGGGTCTACCTGCAGCTGGTCGATCCGCCAGGCCGCGTCATAGCCTGTGGTCCCAGCCACGGACCAGGAGGTGGGAAGGGACTCGTCGGGAGCCAGGATCTTCTCTGCGGCGATCCAGGCTGCGCCGCTGGCAGCAGACAGCCGTGACAGGTAGCCTCCGGGGTCGGCCAGGCCGTCGGGGTGGTCTACCCTCAGGCCGTTGACAACCCCTGAGCCCACCAGCTCCAGCACCAGGGCGTGGGACCCGGAGAAGACCTCAGGGTCCTCCACGCGGATCGCCGCCAGGGTGCCGACGTCGAAGAAGCGACGGTAGTTGATCTCCTCGTCGCCGACCTTCCAATAGGCCAGCCGGTAGTGCTGGCGCTCGACCAGGACGTGCATGGGCAGGGACTCCGTGCCCGCAGCAACCGGGAAGGCGTGGTCGAAGTAGCGCAGCACGTGCTGGGGGCCCAGGTGCTCCTGGCCGGGGACGACCATGGTCTCCAGGACGAGCTCCTCGTCGGCCAGGACCTCCCCGATGCGCCTGCCCAGGACCGGCATGAGGATCGGCTCGTCCACGGAGACGTCGAACCAGGCGGCGTAGGGGGAGTCCGCCCCCTCACGCAGCACGGACCACAGCGGCTGGTTGTGCCAGGCCGGGGTGGGCACGGCCATGTGGTTGGGCACGATGTCGACCACCAGGCCCATGCCTGCGTCGTGGGCGGTGCGGGCCAGGGACTCCAGGCCTGCACGCCCTCCCAGCACCTCGCTGACCCGCTGGTGGTCGATGACGTCGTAGCCGTGCGTGGAGCCGGGGCGGCGGCGAGCACAGGTGAGAGGTACAGGTCCGTGACACCGAGGCGGGAGAGGTAGGGCACCAGGTTCTCCGCGTCGGCGAAGGTAAGGTCCTCGCTCAGCTGGAGACGGTAGGTAGTCACCGGGGTGCGCCGCCCTGGCCCGGGACGTGGCCGGACCAGGGGGCGTAGCCGCCGCTGGCCTGGGTGGGTGGGTGGGTGGTCCCGGGGAGGGTCTCACCAGTGCCCGGGCCCGTCGAGTGACCGCTGGGTCCTAAGGCCTGGAGCGGTGCAGCCGGGACGTGCCCCGGCTGGTCGTGCTGCGGTGTCGTGGGTGATGTCGTGGGTGACGTGGCTGTCATGACCGCCTCCTCACCGCCTCGGTCGTTACCGCCTTGCCTGCCGCTGTCTCCGTCGGTGCTGTCTCGCTGGGTGCAGTCGGTTCAGACGTCCCAGACGCTGCTGCGGCTGTCTCGTGCGAGGCCGGTGAGTCGGCGCTGACGAGGAACAGCATGGAGCGGGCCTCCACGGTCACCGACTCGCTCGCTGACAGCACCGGGTCGGAGTCACCGTCCACCGCGGGGGCGGTGTCCAGTGCCACGGTCCAGGCGGGTGAGTAGTCGGGGCCGGGCAGGGTGAAGTCGATGTCCTCGGCCGAGGCGTTGATAAGGACCAGGAAGGAGTCGTCGACGACCCGCTGCCCCAGGGCGTCGGGTTCGGCGATGGCCTCTCCGTTGAGAAAGACCATCATGGAGCGCGCGTACCAGGTGGTCCAGTCCTGCTCGGTCATGGACTGGCCCGACGGCGCCAGCCACTCGATCTCTCCCAGCTCGGACTCGCCGCCGTGGCTGGCGTCGCCGGTGAAGAAGCGTCTGCGGCGCAGAACCGGGTGGTCCCGGCGTAGCCACATCATGGTCCTGGTGAACTCCAGCAGCTCCTGGCCGCGCTCGTCCAGATCCCAGCTGACCCAGGAGGTCTCGTTGTCCTGGCAGTAGACGTTGTTGTTCCCCCCCTGGGTGCGGCCCATCTCGTCGCCGTGGCAGATCATGGGGACCCCCTGGCTGAACAGGATCGTGGCCAGGAAGTTGCGAGTCTGGCGGCTGCGCAGCTCATTGACCTCGGGGTCGTCGGTGGGTCCCTCCACGCCGCAGTTCCACGAGCGGTTGTCGGAGTCGCCGTCGGCCCCGCCCTCGCCGTTAGCCTCGTTGTGCTTCTCGTTGTAGGACACCAGGTCGTGCATCGTGAACCCGTCGTGGGCGGTGACGAAGTTGATGCTGGACACGGGTGTGCGCCCGGAGTGCTGGTAGAGGTCGGAGGATCCGGTGATCCGGGAGGCGAACTCTCCCAGGGTCGAGGGCTCACCCCGCCAGAAGTCACGTACCGTGTCACGGTACTTGCCGTTCCACTCGCTCCACAGGGTGGGGAAGCCGCCCACGTTGTAGCCGCCGTCCCCCACGTCCCAGGGCTCGGCGATGAGCTTGACCTGGGAGATCACCGGGTCCTGGTGGATGATGTCGAAGAAGGCGCTGAGCTTGTCCACCTCGTGGAACTGGCGGGCCAGCGTGGAGGCCAGGTCGAAGCGGAAGCCGTCCACATGCATCTCGGTGACCCAGTAGCGCAGGGAGTCCATGATGAGCTGCAGCACGGCGGGGGAGCGCATGAGCAAGGAGTTTCCCGTGCCTGTGGTGTCGAAGTAGTGGGCCTGGTCACCGTCGACCAGTCGGTAGTAGGAGGCGTTGTCGATGCCCCGGAAGGAGAGGGTGGGGCCCATGTGGTTCCCCTCGGCGGTGTGGTTGTAGACCACGTCGAGGATGACCTCGATGTCGGCCTCGTGGAGGGCCTTGACCATCGACTTGAACTCCTGGACCTGCTCACCCTGGGTCCCGTAGGCGGCGTAGGTGCTGTGCGGGGCGAAGAAGCCGATGGTGTTGTAGCCCCAGTAGTTGGACAGGCCCTTGTCCTGCAGGTAGGCGTCGTTGACGAACTGGTGGACCGGCATCAGCTCGATGGCGGTCACCCCCAGGTCCTTGAGGTGCCTGATGACGGCTGGCTGTGTCAGGCCCGCGTAGGTGCCTCGCAGCTCCTCGGGAACCTCAGGATGCAGCTGGGTGAGCCCCTTGACGTGGGCCTCGTAGATGATGGTCTCGTGGTACTCGTGGGCCGGGGGACGGTCGTGCCCCAGTCAAAGTAGGGGTTGACCACGACCGAGCGCATCGTGTGCGCCGCCGAGTCCTGGGTGTTACGCACCTCAGGATCGGTGAAGTCGTAGGAGTACAGCGTGGGGGAGGGCTCGACCTGGCCGGTCATTGCCTTGGCGTAGGGGTCCAGGAGGAGCTTGGAGGGGTCGCAGCGGTGGCCTGCCTCCGGGCTGTAGGGGCCGTGGACCCTGTAGCCGTACTGCTGGCCCGGGCTGACTCCCGGCAGGTAGGCGTGCCAGACGTCTCCGTCCACCTCGGTGAGGGAGACGGCGGTCTCCCGCCCCTCCTCGTCGAACAGGCACAGCTCCACGGCGGTCGCCGCGGAGGAGAACAGGGAGAAGTTGGTGCCTGCTCCGTCGTACGTGGCTCCCAGGGGGTAGGGCTGTCCCGGCCAGATCTGCTGAGTCTGAAGAGTCGGCATGGGTCCAACCCTGCCACGCCCGGTGCCCTGAGTGGAGGACGTTAGGCGATGGGATGCCACCTGTCGCTGCCAGGGTGCCTGCGCGCAGCCCGGGTCGGCGTTGCTGCTGTCGGGGCGACAAGGTCGAAAGGGTGGGGCGAAAGCGTGGTCGGAGGTCTCCGCCCCGGAGGCGCTGTACAGCAAGGTCGACACCACATGGGTGTCACTTGGCGTTGCGGGGCGAGGTTGGTAGAGTTCCGGCTGTCTCCCCGGGGCGGCATCAGACGGCTCTTGGAAGGCGCCACTGCGGATGTGGCTCAGTTGGTAGAGCATCACCTTGCCAAGGTGAGGGTCGCGGGTTCGAGTCCCGTCATCCGCTCGGGCGATTGGCGCAGCGGTAGCGCGCTTCCCTGACACGGAAGAGGTCACTGGTTCGAACCCAGTATCGCCCACTGGTCGCCTGTGCTGGCGGCGACATAACCTGCACGCACTGGATTTCACCCCAGTAGTTCCTTGGGCCAGGAGGTCACGTCACCGGTCGGAGGGCTGAGGTGCGTGGCGGTGCCTACGAAACCCTCAGCAGAGGCTGAGGCCTGGCTTCGGGACGAGGTTTGTCATGAGGACTGCACTGGTCACTGGCGGCAACAGAGGAATTGGCAGGGAAGTCTGCCGGGCGCTGTCGGCGTTGGGGTACCACGTCTATCTTGGCAGCAGGGATGTCGTGGTCGGCCGACGTGTGGCCAGGGCGATCCAGTCGGAAGGCGACATTGAGTGTGTCAGGCTGGACGTCACCTCCGGTGAGGACGTGAGCGCTCTTTCTGAGCACGTGGGCGAGAACCTGGATGTTCTCGTGAACAATGCGGGCATCTACAATGCGCTCCCCTTCCGGAGGCTTTCCGTGGACGACGTCAGGCAGTCGTGCGAGACTAATATGCTGGGGCCGTTCTCTCTCATATCAGAGTTTCTCCCCAAGATGAACCGCCGCGGCCAGGGGCGGATCATCAATGTTTCCTCGGGCTATGGAACGTTCTCTGACAGGATCAGTGGACCCGCCGCGTACGGTATATCGAAGGCGGCGCTGAACGCCCTGACGGTCGTGGCGTCGCAGGAGGCGGAGGGAAACGTCGAGGTAAACGCTGTCTGCCCCGGGTGGGTGCGCACCGACATGGGAGGGGACGGCGCTCCGCGGGACGTCTCTGAGGGGGCGGACACGATCGTCTGGCTCGCGACCCGGCCCGCTGACGGAGGACGGATCAACGGTCAGCTGCTACGGGACAGGAAGGTAGTTCAGTGGTGAGGTTCCACCGGTGAGGCTACGACGTCCTCGCGCGGGTAGTTGCGCGGGTACTTGTCCTTGCAGACGCGAGCCCTCGGGTCGTCAGACCTTCTGGCCTGGCACGCGGGAGCTGTTGGTGACCAGTCTCCCCGCGTCGTCCTGGTGGTAGCACGGTAGCCTGGTGACCGGCGGGGTGTGAGTAGACTGCCCGCCCAGACGGGTGCACCGGTACAGCGCCCCATGACCCATGAGGAGACGACCCCGTGCCATCTCAGCCCACGCCCCACGTCATCGTTGACGGCGTCGAGCGCGCCATCGGTGCCGCAGCCACCGGCGCCACCGTGTTCGAGGAGGAGGTCAGGACCGGGCAGGTGGTCGCCGTACGCGTTGACGGCGAGCCCTGGGACCTGGAGCGGGAGCTACCTGAGGCCGCGGTCGTTGAGCCGATTACCCTTGACTCTGAGGACGGGCTGAACATCCTGCGCCATTCCGCCACCCACGTCATGGCCCAGGCCGTCCAGGAGATCTTCCCCGACGTCAACCTCGGCGTCGGTCCCTTCATCACTGACGGCTTCTACTACGACTTCGGCGGCATCGAGGCAGTGACGCCCGAGCTGCTCCGCGAGGTCGAGAAGCGTATGAAGCGCATCGTCAAGGAGGGGCAGCGCTTCGTGCGCCGCGAGATCACCGAGGCCCAGGGGCGGGCCGAGCTGGCCGACCAGCCCTACAAGCTCGAGCTCATCACCACCAAGGGGGCCGGTGCGGAAGGAGCCTCCGTGGAGGTCGGCTCCGGGGGGCTGACCATGTACGACAACGTCCGTCGTGACGGCACCGTGGCCTGGACGGACCTGTGCCGCGGCCCTCACCTTCCCTCCACCCGGCTCATCGGCCAGGGCTTCGCCCTCACCAAGTTCTCCTCGGCCTACTGGAAGGGGGACCAGTCCGGCGACTCCCTGCAGCGCATCTACGGTACTGCCTGGCCCTCCAAGGACGAGCTCAAGGCTTACCAGCACCGCCTGGCCGAGGCTGCCAGACGTGACCACCGCAGGCTGGGCGCCGAGCTCGACCTGTTCTCCTTTCCCGAGGAGCTGGGAGCGGGCCTGCCGGTCTTCCACCCCAAGGGAGGCGTGCTCAAGCGGGTCATGGAGGACTACGTCCGTGAGGCCCACATCCGCAGCGGCTTCCTCTACGTAGGCACCCCCCACATCTCCAGGGAGGAGCTGTTCCACGTCTCGGGGCACCTTCCCTACTACGCCGACGGCATGTTTCCCCCGATGGACGACGACGGGCAGGCCTACTACCTCAAGGCCATGAACTGCCCGATGCACAACCTCATCTTCGGTTCCCGGGGACGCTCCTACCGCGAGCTGCCCCTACGCCTGTTCGAGTTCGGCACCGTCTACCGCAACGAGAAGTCCGGTGTCCTCCAAGGCCTGACCAGGGTGCGCTCCATCACCCAGGACGACTCCCACTCCTACTGCACCCCCGAGCAGGCCCCCGACGAGGTCCGCCACCTGCTGACCTTCGTCCTGACCCTCCTGAAGGACTTCGGCCTGGACGACTTCTACCTAGAGGTCTCCACCCGGGACGAGGACGGGAGGAAGAAGGACAAGTTCATCGGCACTGACGAGCAGTGGGCCTCCGCCACCGAGATCCTGACCACGATCGCCGCCGAGTGCGCCCGGGACAACGACCTGCTGGTGGTTGACGACCCGGGTGGCGCCGCCTTCTACGGCCCCAAGATCTCGGTGCAGGCCAAGGACGCCATCGGGCGGACCTGGCAGATGTCAACCATCCAGTACGACTTCAACCAGCCCCACCGCTTCGGCCTGGCCTATACCGCACCGGACGGGACCCACCGTGAGCCCGTCATGATCCACTCCGCCAAGTTCGGGGCCATTGAGCGCTTCATCGGGGTCCTCACCGAGCACTACGCCGGGGCCTTCCCGGCGTGGCTCGCCCCGGTGCAGGTGCGTCTGGTCCCCGTCGCGGAGGCCTTTAACGACTATGTTGACTCCGTGGCTGCCAGGCTGCGTGAGCACGGGGTCCGGGTGGAGGTGGACGCCTCCGACGACCGCTTCGGCAAGAAGATCCGTAACGCCTCCAAGGAGAAGGTGCCTTTCACGCTGATCGCCGGAGGGGAGGACGCGCAGGCAGGGGCCGTGTCCTTCCGGTTCCGAGACGGCGGGCAGACCAACGGTGTGCCCGTGGACCAGGCCGTGGCGCACATCGTGTCCGTGATCACTGACCGGGTCAATGACCCGGCAGGGGAGAGGCTGCCCCGTGAGTGACGCAGAGCCGGAGGAGCACACCGGGTCCGGGTGCCACGAGCACGCTGCAGCGCACGGCGGTCGCGCTGCTGAGCCGCCCCTCTACCACGAGGGGGCGCCGTCAGCCTTCCAGCGGCTGTGGACCCCCCACCGGATGGTCTATATCGGGGGCCAGGACAAGCCTGCTGACGACTCGGCCTCCCAGTGCCCGTTCTGTGCCGGCCCGGAGCGGGAGGACGAGGAGGCCCTTATCGTCCACCGCGGGCGGCTCGCCTACGTCCTCATGAACCTCTACCCCTACAACACCGGCCACCTCCTGGTGTGCCCTTACCGGCATGTCTCGGACTGGACTCAGGCCAGCGCCCAGGAGCGTGTCGAGATCGGTGAGCTGACAGCCCGGGCCATGGAGGTCGTGCGCCACGTCTCCCACCCGCACGGCTTCAACCTGGGGATGAACCAGGGGACGTAGCGGGAGCCGGGATTGCCGCCCACCTCCACCAGCACATCGTCCCGCGCTGGAAGGGTGACGCCAACTTCATGCCGATCATTGGCCGTACCAAGCCGGTGCCCCAGCTCCTGGGCGACCAGCGTGACATGCTTGCTGCTGCCTGGGAGGCGGCGTGAGGCGCACGGGCACAGGGGAGGTGCTGAAGTAGCGATGCTGGGTAACCACGGACGCGGCCTGACCAGGGCACTGTTCACCCGGCCTGCCCTGGCTATGGCCAGAGCAGGCGTGACACCCAACGTGCTGACCGTGGCCGGGACCGTGCTGTCGGTGTCCGCAGCGGTGCTCCTGCTGCCTCAGGGCCACTTCGTAGCCGGGCCGCTGGTGCTGGCTCTGGTGCTCGTGGCCGACTCCTTTGACGGAATCCTGGCCCGTGCCACGGGACGCACCTCCGTCTTCGGCGCCTTCCTGGACTCCACGATGGACCGCCTTGCCGACGGCGCGGTCTTCGCCTCCCTTGCCGCCTGGGCGGCGCTGCGTATGGAGGCTGGGGCACTGCGTACTGTGACGCTCGTGGCTGCCCTGTCCTCAGTGGTCCTCGCCGGGGTCGTGCCCTACGCCCGGGCCAGGGCCGAGGCGGTGGGCGTTCAGGCCTCCGTCGGCGTGGCAGAGCGCACCGACCGCCTGGTGGTGGCTCTGCTGGCTACCCTTGCGGTGGGCCTGGGTGCCCCGTTGTGGGTGCTGACCCTCGGCCTGTCCTACGTGTGCCTCGCCTCCCTGGTGACCGTGCTCCAGCGGGTCCGTGCCGTAGCGGTCCAGACCGCCCCCACCCCCTCCTCAGCCGAGCCAGGCCTGGACGGCAGCCCTGCCCCCGGGACGCCTGGTCCTGTTCCGGGGACCGCAGGGACAGCGGCGGACGGGAGGCCCTCGTGAAGCGGGTCCGGGTGAGACAGGTCGGTGCCGAGGACCTCTACCGGCTGGCCTGGAAGGCTGTGCCCCACCTGCCGGGCAGCATCGGCTACGCCCTCTTCCACGTCGGTGCCGACCTGGCCTGGGCACTGCACCGGGTACGTGGCGGGCGCGGAGGTGTGGGCCAGCTGGAGAGGAACCTGGCCCGGCTACTGGACCAGCCTGTTGGTTCCCGCCAGGTCTCGCGCCTCTCGCGCCAGGCCATGCGCTCCTACATGCGCTACTTCTACGAGGCCTTCGCCCTGCCCTCCGTGGGTGCCAGCCAGCTCGCGGCCCGGGTGCGGTTCGAGGGGGCGTCCCAGGTCCTAGAGGACCTGGGACGCGGCAACGTCGTCGTGGCTCTGCCTCACACCGGGAACTGGGACCTGGCTGCGGCCTGGGCCTGCCGTGAGCTGGCACCGGTGCTGACGGTGGCGGAGAGGCTGGAGCCTGAGGATCTCTTTGAGCAGTTCACGCGCTTCCGCGAGCAGCTGGGGCTGCGCATCATCGGCCAGGGTCGTGGTGAGAAGGTGTTTGACCGACTCCTGGAGGCCGCAGGGCAGGATCGGTACGTGATCGCCCTCCTGGCTGACCGGGACCTGTCGTCCTCGGGGGTCAGGGCTGAGCTGTGCGGTTACCCGGTCTACGTTGCCGCCGGACCGGCGGCCCTGGCTCACCGGCTGAGCCTGCCGTTGTACACGGCGGTCATCTACTACGAGAGGCTGTCAGGACGGCGGCGGCGTCAGGCAGGCTCGCCGTGGGGGCTGGTCCTGAGCGTACGCAAGGTCGAGGTCCCCGTCGTAGAGACGGGGCACGACCAGGTAGCAGAGCACACGCGAGCCTGGGTACGGGCCGTTGAGCCCCTGCTGGTGGACCACCTGGTGGACTGGCACATGCTTCAGCCCGTCTTTGAGGAGGACCTCGATCCCGAGCGCCTGGCCCGGGGCCGCTCCCGCGGTGCGGGACACGGGGAAGGGGCCTCGGCCAGCCAGGGCAGTGGCGAGCAGGACGGCGGCGGCAGCGAAGGTAGCGGGCGTGCTGCTGTCTTGGGTGAGGGGAGATCATGAGGATCGGCATCGTGTGCCCGTACTCCTTTGACGCCCATGGTGGGGTGCAGGTCCACGTGACAGATCTGGCGCAGGAGCTGTCCAGGCGGGGGCACGACGTGTCCGTGCTGGCTCCGGCGAGCGAGGGCACCGATCTCCCTAAGTGGGTGACCAGCGCCGGTGACGCCCTTGCCATCCCCTACAACGGCTCCGTCGCCCGGCTCAACTTCGGCGCGGCTGTCGCCCGACGGGCCAGGCGGTGGCTGGCGGCCGGGGACTTCGATGTCCTTCACGTCCACGAGCCCATTACCCCCTCGGTGGGCATGCTGGCGTTACAGGCCGCCACTGGCCCGGTGGTGGGAACCTTCCACGCGGCCATGGACCGCTCCCTGGCCCGAGAACTGGTCTCACCTGTCGCCGTACCGCTGCTGGAGAAGCTCTCAGCGCGCATCGCCGTCTCCGAGGAGGCCCGCAGAACCCTCGTCCAGCACCACGGCGGAGACGCCGTCGTCATCCCTAACGGGGTCAGCATCGCCCCCTTCGCCACCGCCCCCCGGGACGACCCGCGCTTCCGCGGGACGCCCCAGTCTCCTACGATTGCCTTCCTGGGACGCCTGGACGAGCCCCGAAAGGGCCTGACCGTGCTCGCCGCCGCGGTACCTGC
This sequence comes from Actinomyces lilanjuaniae, assembly GCF_003606385.1. NCBI lineage: Bacteria > Bacillati > Actinomycetota > Actinomycetes > Actinomycetales > Actinomycetaceae > Actinomyces > Actinomyces lilanjuaniae. The sequence continues at coordinate 1,427,764 of NZ_CP032514.1, forward strand.
GGTCCTGGAGGCCTTTCCGGGTGCGCGCTTCCTGGTGGCTGGACGGGGACAGGCCCAGGAGGTGCGTGACAGCCTAGCCCGATACGGGGATGCAGTGCGCTTCCTGGGAGGCGTCACCGAGGAGGACAAGGCTTCCCTGCTAGCCTCGGCGTCGTGCTACGTGGCGCCGCAGACGGGGGGAGAGTCCTTCGGAATCGTCCTGGTGGAGGCGATGGCGGCGGGGACGTCGGTGGTCGCCTCTGACATCACCGCCTTCTCCGACGTCCTGGGTGCGGGGCGCTACGGCACCCTGTTCCCCCGTGGGGACCCGCAGGGCCTGGCCCACGCCGTTATCACCACTCTGCGTGACACCGAGGCGGCTGCTGCCCGTCGCGAGGCGGCGGCGGCCGTTGTCACACGCTATGACTGGCAGACGGTCACCGACGCCGTGCTCGACGTCTACGATATGGCCCTGTCCGCGGCTCACACGCGGGTGAGCCTGGAGCCGGGATCGCGTACCATGCTGGCGCGGCTACGCGGTAAGAGAGGGGACTGAGCATGCCCTCATCCGCCTGCCTCTGTGTCTGCTACGTGCTGTACGACCTGCCGACAAACCTTTCTCCCGCCTGGGTCGGGGCGGACGCGGTGACGTCTCCCGGGCAGGTGGGACTGCTGGGCCGGGGCGGGTGGAGCGGACTGCTGCTCGTCGTGGTCCTGGTTCTGCTCCTCCTTCTGGTCCTCGGGTGGGCGCTGTACGCCCGCGCCGTGCGCGTGGACCGCCTGCACCGTCAGGTCCTCGGAGCCCGGGCTACCCTGGAGGCCCAGATCCTGCATCGGGCCGAGGCTGCTGCGGACCTGGCCTCCACCGGTGTCCTCGACCCTGCCTCCTGCATGCTGCTGGCCCAGGCCGCTCGGGACGCCCTGGACGCGGAGGGACCGATCGTCAACGACGGCCTCGACCCCGTTCCCCGGCTGGACTCCGCCTACGGTCATGCAGGGGCAGGTGCTCACGGACCGCAGCCGACCAGGAGCCGCTCTCGCTCCCAGCTCGAGTCAGACCTCAGCCGAGTGATACGTACTGTCGTCGACATGCAGGCTCGTGAGGACCTGGACGGCAGCCAGAGGGGCTCACAGGCGCTGGCACGGCTTGACCGTGCCTGCTATCGCATGGTCCTGTCCCGCCGGTTCCACAACACCCACGTGAGGCAGGCGCGCGCCCTGCGGGAGCGGCCTGTCGTGCGTGTTCTGCACCTGGCTGGGCACGCACCCATGCCGCAGACCTTCGAGGCTGATGACGAGACAGCACCGGTGGGGCACGTCGGCCTGGAGCCTGAGCAACCGCGATCGCAACCAGGAGAGCAACCACGACCGTTGCAGGGGGAGGGGTCATGACGCTGCCTCCCCCGAGCCGGTCCTGGGCTCCCCGCAGCGGCTACCGGCGCCCTGGTGCGGACCTTCCGAGCCTGTCAGGGAGCCCGGCCGCACCGGTGGGGGGCGTGCACGCAGGTGCCGGGCAGGGTGCTGGCGTGAGGCTCCCCGGGTGGGGGCGGGTGCCCGGCCCGGCCAACGGTGCCACAGCACCCAGCCTTCAGGACGCCGCACGATGGCGCGAGGTGCTCTACTATGTCCTGGCCTTCCTGGGAGCAGCCGGACTGGCAGGGATGCTGTGGCTGGTCTCCGGGTCCGCCTCAAGTGTCCCCGACCTGGCCCTGGTAGTGCTCCTGGCGACGGTCCCCCTACTCGTCGTGCTGGCCGTGGTCTTCTGGATCGACCGGTGGGAGCCCGAGCCCGTCAGGATGCTGCTGGTGGCCTTCCTGTGGGGTGCCGGAGTCTCGACGGCGGTCTCGCTGCTGGTCAACTCCACCTTTGCGGCGGTGGTGGCCGACGCCACCGGGGACCTCCAGGAGGCCGAGGGCCTCGCTGCCGTCGTGTCCGCCCCGATTGTGGAGGAGACGGTCAAGGGGCTCGGAGTGCTCGTCATCTTCCTGGCGTGGCGGCGTACCTTCAGCGGCGCTGTGGACGGGCTGGTCTACGCTGCCGTGGTGGCAGCGGGCTTCGCCTTTGCCGAGAACATCCTCTACTTTGTCACCAACCGGGAGAACCTCCTCCTGGTCTTCATGATACGTGGCCTCTTCTCCCCCTTCGCCCACGTGACCTTCACGGCGTGCACGGGAGTCGCGATCGGCCTCTCCGCCCGGAGACGGTCGAGGCTGGCGTGGGTGTGGTGGACCCCGGTGGGCCTGGTGGCCGCAGTCGTCCTCCACGCGTTCTGGAACGGTGTCGTCACTGTCGCACCCCGGTACTACCTTCTTGTCGAGGTTCCCTTCTTCCTGGCCTGCATCGGTATGGTGGTGTGGCTGCGCTGGGCGGAGCGCATGACGATGAGGCGTCGGCTGGACGACTACGGGCGCGCGGGCTGGTTCTCCCCGCAGGAGGTCATGATGCTGACCACGGGGCCGGGGCGCTCGGCGGGTCGCCGGTGGGCACGCACGCGAGGGCCTGCCGCAGCCACCGCGATGAGCCGCTTTCAGAAGGGGGCGGCCGAGCTGGCCCAGCTGCGTCAGCAGGCGGTGGACGGGCACGCCGGCTACGACTTCGCTGACAAGGAGCGCGAGCTCCTTGCCCGGATCACCTCCAGTCGTCAGGTCTTCCTCGGTGCCGCGTGAGTGGTGTGTGAGTTGTGTGAGTACTGTGTGAGCAGGCCAGGTCGGCTGCGGGCCAGGACCGGGGCCGGGGGCATCCGGGACGGGTCAGGAATTGTTGCGGTAGAGTGAGAGAGGGCGCACCTGGGTGTCTTGCTGCGAGGCCCCAGCCCGTGAGGACACGTCGTCCAGGTGCCCTCACAGACTTTGCGATAGACCTTTGCGACAGACCTAGGTGAACAGGAGTGCCCATGAACGCCTCACATGCGTCTACCGGTAGCCGGGCCGTCAGGAACGACATGATCGAGTCCCTCAAGGGGGGCGTCATTATGGACGTGGTCACGCCGGAGCAGGCGCGCATCGCCCAGGACGCCGGTGCCGTCGCGGTCATGGCTCTGGAGCGGGTCCCGGCCGACATCCGGGCGCAGGGCGGTGTGGCCCGCATGTCGGATCCCGAGCTTGTCAGCGCCATCATCGAGTCAGTCTCCGTCCCGGTCATGGCCAAGGCCCGTATCGGCCACTTCGTCGAGGCCCAGGTACTGCAGTCCCTGGGAGTCGACTGCGTGGACGAGTCCGAGGTCCTGACCCCGGCTGACTACTCCCACCACATTGACAAGAGGGCCTTCACGGTACCGTTCGTGTGCGGGGCGACCAACCTGGGAGAGGCGCTGCGCCGTGTCGCCGAGGGCGCTGCGATGATCCGCTCCAAGGGCGAGGCTGGCACGGGCGACGTCTCCAACGCGGTGACGCACATGCGCTCCATCCGTGAGGGGATCCTCCGTCTTGCGGCCCTGCCTGACGAGGACCTCTACCTGGCGGCCAAGGAGCTGGGTGCACCTTATGATCTGGTGACTGAGGTGGCTTCGACCGGTCGTCTTCCTGTGACCCTGTTTACCGCAGGAGGAGTCGCGACCCCTGCTGACGCCGCCATGATGATGCAGCTGGGTGCCGAGGGCGTCTTTGTGGGCTCGGGTATCTTCAAGTCCGGTGATCCGGTCAGGCGCGCCCGCGCTATCGTGCGGGCCACGGCCCAGTTCAACGATCCTGAGGCTGTTGCCGAGGTGTCGCGGGGCCTGGGTGAGGCCATGGTCGGCATCAGCGCCGCGGACCTTCCTGTGCCGCACCGCCTGGCCGAGCGCGGCTGGTGAGCCCTGCTCCGGTACCGCCCGGGACCCTGGCCGCCGACGGCCGCCGTGCGGACCTGGTGCCGCCCGACTGGACCGACCTGCTGGACCCCCGGGAGTGGCGGCTGGGCCCTGACGGCCTGCCGCACCGCCGGGCTGCCCGGGTGCTGGTCATGGCCGCCGGGAAGCAGGTGCTCCTCCTGAGGGGGCACGACACTGCCGACTCCTCCCACCGGTGGGTCTTCACTCCGGGCGGAGGACTGCACCCCGGTGAGAGCCCCAAGCAGGGCGCGGCACGTGAGCTGGCCGAGGAGACGGGGCTGGCTGTGGGCGAGGAGCACCTGGAGGGTCCTGTCGCCCGGCGTGAGGCCGTCTTCCGGTTCATGCAGGTCACCTGCCGTCAGCACGAGCTCTTCTACCTCCTTAGGCTCCCTGGCCCGGTGGAGGTGCGCAGGGACGGGTGGACCGACCTGGAGCGTGACGCCGTCGACTCCGTGGGCTGGTGGAGCCTGGTTCAGGTGTCCCAGGCGCAGGCCAGGGGTGAGGCGGTCTACCCGGTCTGCCTGGTCGGCGCCCTGCGTGACCTGCGTGCCGGCTGGGATGGCAGGGTGGTGGACCTCACCGACCCTGCTGACGCTGGTTGCGTCCCCAGCTGCCGGGACGGCGGTGGGTGCTCGTGCTACTCGGGCGAGTGCGGTCAGTGAGGGGAAGCCGGTCCGGGAGGAGAGGCTGAGGTACCTTGCGCAGACTCGCGCTGGTCCAGCGGCCTTGGGAGGACGCTGAGCCGGGCGGTAGGATCAGCGCGGTTCGCACGGCTGCGTCCGTGCCTCCGCCCCCGCTGTGAGGTTGCGGGGGCCAACCGGGTAGGCCATATCCTCGTCTCTGCGGCGGGTGCTGCCTGTCAGCACTTCCCGTCGCCCGCCAGGCCGTACCGGCCATCTGACGAACTTTCAAGGAGAACAAGGAGAACACATGTCGGGTCACTCCAAGTGGGCCACAACCAAGCACAAGAAGGCGGTGATCGACGCCAAGCGAGGTAAGCTGTTTGCCCGCCTTATCAAGAACATTGAGGTGGCCGCCCGCACGGGGGGTGGGGACCCTGCGGGCAACCCGACGCTGTACGACGCGATCCAGAAGGCCCGGAAGAACTCGGTGCCCGCTGACAACATCACCCGCGCCGTCAGGCGGGGCAGCGGCGAGGAGGCCGGAGGAGCGGACTGGCAGACCATCATGTACGAGGGCTACGGCCCCGCCGGTGTCGCCTTCCTGGTGGAGTGCCTCACCGACAACCGCAACCGTGCCGCCTCCGACGTCCGTGTCGCATTCTCCCGCAACGGCGGAAGCCTGGCTGACCCGGGGTCCGTGGCCTACAACTTCGCCCGCAAAGGTGTGGTCGAGGTGGCCAAGGCTGACGGGGTGGATGAGGACTCCATCCTGGCGGCCGTCCTGGACGCGGGGGCAGAGGAGGTCGAGGACGCGGGCGACTCCTTCGAGGTCTACTCCGATCCGGGTGACATCGTCGCCGTGCGCACGGCTCTGACGCAGGCCGGGATGGACTACGACTCCGCAGAGGTCCAGTTCGTGGCCGGGACCAAGGTTGAGGTGGACCTGGAGGCCGCCCGCAAGGTGCTCCGGCTCGTCGATGCCCTGGAGGACTCCGATGACGTCCAGAACGTCTTTACCTCCGTCGATATCTCTGCGGAGGTCGCTGCCAAGCTCGACTCCGGTGAGGAGTAGGGACTCGTGCAGGAGGGCGAGGAGCGCACGGCACGCAGCAGGAGCACCCGGTGAGCCCGGGGCCGGCCTCCAGGCGCGCCCTGGTGAGTCAGCAGAGGGTCCTCGGCATCGATCCCGGGCTGACGCGCTGCGGCCTGGGCTGTGTCGATATCGATCCTCGTCGCCGGGCACGGCTGGTGGAGGTAGGGGTTGTCCGTACCTCGCCGGGCAGCAGTCCGGAGCAGCGTCTGCTGGCTGTCGCCGAGGCCATTGAGGACTGGATCGCCCGCCTGGGGCCTTCGGTCGTCTCCATCGAGCGCGTCTTCGCCCAGGAGAACCTGCGGTCCGTCATCGGGGTGGCCCAGGTCATCGGCGTGGCCATGGTCGCAGGTGCTCGGTCCGGTCTTGACGTGGCCCAGCACACTCCTAGCGAGGCGAAGGCGGCTGTCACCGGGTCAGGTAGGGCGGACAAGGTCCAGGTTCAGCGCATGGTGACGCGTATCCTCAGACTGGACTCCCCGCCGCAGCCAGCGGACGCCGCCGACGCCTTGGCCCAGGCGATCTGCCACGGCTGGCGCGGTGGTGGCAGTGGAGCGGACGACGTCGGAGAGATGGTCTCGGCAGGGGGAGCGGTGCGGGCGTCGGCCCGCACCCCGGCGCAGCGTCAGTGGGCTGCGGCGCAGGCGGCCGCCCGGCGTACGGGTGCGGTCGATCCGCGCCGGGTGCGGCGGTGATCCTGCTGCTGCCGGGCGCGGCCTGCTATTCTCCGAACAGGTGTTCGAGATCCTCGTGGACAGGAGCTGGGCTCACACATGATTGCCTCACTGCGCGGTGCCGTCCTTGACGTCTCTCTGACGGGTGCCGTGATCGAGACCGGTGGCGTGGGGATGAGCGTACAGGCCACGCCCACTACCCTGTCCTCACTCAGAGTGGGCAGGGAGGTCCTGGTTCACACCGAGCTGGTGGTACGGGAGGACTCCCTGACCCTCTACGCCTTTATCGACGCCGACGAGCGCGACTGCTTCCGTGTGCTCATGGGGGTGCGCGGGGTCGGCCCCAGGCTGGCCCTGGCGATGCTGGCTGTCCACACCCCTGACGCACTGCGCAAGGCTGTGGCAGACCAGGACGTGGCTGCTCTTAGGAGGGTCCCCGGCCTGGGACCCAAGGGGGCGCAGCGGGTCATCATCGACGTCGGTGACAGGCTGGGTCCTGCCGCCGGGGAGGCCTCTGGGTCCGGCGGCGGCCCGCACGACCAGGTGGCCGCGGTCTCCGGAGAGCCCAACCCCGACGTCGTGGCCGCCCTGGTCCAGCTGGGCTGGAATGAGGCCACCGCTCGTGAGGCGGTCAGTACCGTGGAGGCGGGGGAGGCGGGGGCCGCTACCACCGTGCCCGGGCAGGCTGCTGACGTGGCTGCCCTTCTCCGGGCGAGCCTGAGGTGGCTGGGAGGTGCACGACGTGGGTGACGGCGGTGCGGTCAGTGGCGACCAGCGCCTGGTGACGGGGGCGGCTGACGAGGTCGAGCGTGCCGCCGAGGCGGCACTGAGGCCGCGAAGGCTGGAGGACTTCACGGGCCAGGAGGTGGTGCGCGGCCAGCTCTCCGTGGTGCTGCGCTCGGCGCTGGCCCGCGGCGTCGCGGCTGACCACGTGCTGCTGTCGGGTCCCCCTGGTCTGGGGAAGACGACCCTGGCCATGATCATCGCCAACGAGGTCGACGGTGCCCTGCGGCTGACGTCGGGACCAGCGATCCAGCACGCTGGCGACCTGGCGGCGGTCCTGTCCTCCCTGGAGGAGGGCGACGTCCTCTTCATCGACGAGATCCACCGTCTGGCGCGGACCGCCGAGGAGATGCTCTACCTGGCTATGGAGGACTTCCGGGTCGATATCGTGGTGGGCAAGGGCCCTGGTGCCACCTCTATCCCCCTGTCGCTGCCTCCTTTCACTGTGGTCGGGGCGACCACGCGGGCAGGGCTGCTTCCTGCTCCCCTGCGTGACCGCTTCGGCTTCACCGGCCACCTGGACTTCTACGGGCCGGGCGACCTGACTCGCATCCTGCGGCGCAGTGCCGGCCTGCTGGGTGTCCACCTGGAGGAGGAGGCTGCAGACGAGCTGGCCCGTCGCTCCCGGGGCACGCCACGGGTGGCCAACCGACTTCTGCGGCGGGTTCAGGACTGGGCGGAGGTCCACGGCGCTCCCGGTCGGCTGGACCTGTCTGCGGCTCGCAGCGCCCTGGAGGTCTTCGAGGTTGACGCCTTGGGCCTGGACCGCCTGGACCGTCAGGTGCTGCACGCCTTGTGCACCCGTTTTGGCGGCGGTCCCGTCGGGCTGGCCACCCTGGCGGTCACCGTGGGGGAGGAGCCGGAGACGGTCGAGACCGTCGCGGAGCCCTACCTGGTGCGGGAGGGTCTGATGGTGCGCACCCCTCGTGGCCGTGCGGCGACCTCTGCCGCCTACGAGCACCTGGGGCTAGTGCCCCCTGCCGAGGGGACGTTGTTCGGCTAGAGTGCTGCGCGGCTCACAAGCATGGGGGAGAGCAGCCTGTGTGGGCGTCGGTCTCTGCGGGCCTGGGTGCGGCCTGGCTCTGAATCGGGGCGGGAGCAGCCGTGATGTGCCCAAGTCCTCGCCCGAAGGCACTGGCGTCCGGGACGAGGTGTCCTAGACTCGCCCCCGTTGGCCTGTGCCAGGGACAGGTCCTGATCGCGATACGGGGAGGCTTCCGTGGAACTGATCTTCATGCTCGTTGTGATGATGGGGGTCTTCTGGCTGTTCTCTGTGCTTGGCCGCAGGCAGCAGCAGAGAATGGCTGAGGAGCAGGCGCGGCGCACTGAGGAGGCCCTCGTCCCCGGGACCTGGGTGCGCACGACGGCCGGCTTCTACGGCAAGGTTGTCGAGGCCGACGGAGACGTCGTCACCCTCGCCACACCCCTGGGCGACGAGACGCTGTGGGCCAAGCGCTCCATCGTCGGTGCTGAGGAGCCTCCCTTCGCTGTCACGGGCGAGGCCGACGAGGATGACGAGCCTGAGGATGATGACCCCGAGGGCGAGCCGGACCAGGACGCAGGCGGGGTCGGTGACATCGACTCCGACAGCGACGCGGAGGCCCATGAGGAGGCTGACGACGGTGGCGACACTGGTGAGGAGGCCGACACGGCCGAGGACCTGCGCCAGCCACGGTCCTGAGACCGCACCTGAGACGTGACTACCCGGCTGACAGGTGTCGGCGGGACTGAGTACTTCACCAGGAAGGGACCAGGTGTCCAGAAAGCAGCGCAGGCGTCCAGGACGTCGTCTTCTTATGGTTGTCCTCGTCATTGCCGTCGGCTTCGCAGTGCTGGCGGTGGGGACGATGAGGGGATGGACTTCCATGACCCCGGGCCTAGCCCTCGACCTTGAGGGAGGTACTCAGATCATCCTGACTCCCACGACGACCGACGGCTCACAGGTCACGGACTCCGACGTGGACCAGGCGATTGACGTCATCCGCCAGAGGGTGGACGCCTCCGGGGTCTCGGAGGCCCAGATCTCCCGTCAAGGCGGGCAAAACATCGTGGTCTCCCTACCTGGTGAGCCTGACGAGCAGGCCCTCGAGCTCGTCCGCACATCTGCGGTTATGTACTTTCGCCCGGTGATCAGGGCCATCCAGTACAACGCCCACCTGATGGCCCAGGCACAGAACCAGCAGGCTACTGCTAGCGACGGCGCCACCGCTGGTGCCGAGACGGACGCCACTGCCGGGGACGAGGAGGCGGCTACCACCGTGACACCCGAGGAGATCGCCACGAGCTATGCCGACGTGGACGGCGACGGCACGATCTCCTCGGACCCTCTTCCCGAGACCTCGCAGGACGCCTCCTCGGACTCCTGGATCAGCGAGCAGCTGCTCTATGAGGCGTACATGACAGACTGCACCCAGGCGGACAACCTCACCGGAGAGACGCAGGACCCCTCCGTCGCCGTGGTCTCCTGCTCCAGGGACGGATCCCCCGGGGCCTATGTCCTGGGGCCGGCTGAGATTGCGGGTACCGAGCTGTCCAATGCCGTCTCTGGCCTGGAGACCACTAGCCAGGGCTCGACCACGAGCAACTGGGTGGTGTCCCTGGAGTTCAACTCCGAGGGGACCCAGGCCTTCGCCGACCTGTCAGGACGGCTCGTCGGCTACCGTGACACCGCATCGGCGTCCGCAGGCGCCTCACCAAGTACCGACGCGGAGAAAGCCCAGTTCGCGATCGTCCTTGACGGCCTGACCATCATGGCCTCGGGATTCAACGAGGAGGTCACCTCCGCGATCACTGATGGCAGGGTCCAGATCACCGGCGACTTCACCCAGGACGAGGCAGCCACGCTAGCCAACCAGCTGTCCTTCGGCTCCCTGCCACTGAGCTTCACCGTCCAGTCCGAGCAGCAGGTCTCGGCGACACTGGGGACGGAACAGCTGCGCAACGGCCTTATCGCCGGGCTTATCGGCTTCGTCCTCATCATCATCTACCTGGCCTGGCAGTACCGAGGTCTCATGGTCGTTGCCGTCTCCTCCCTGCTGGTAGCGGCAGCCGTCACCTACCTGGTCATCGCGCTGCTGAGCTGGGGGATGGGGTACCGGCTCTCCTTGGCGGGCGTGGCCGGGCTGATCATTGCCATCGGCGTCACGGTGGACTCTTTTATCATCTACTTTGAGCGAGTCCGTGATGAGGCGCGCCAGGGCCGTACCCTGTCCACGGCCGTCGATGAGGGGTGGAAGCACGCCCGGCGCACGATCGTCATCTCCGACACTGTCAACATCCTGGCCGCGGTGGTGCTGTACTTCCTGGCCGTGGGCGGGGTCCAGGGATTCGCCTTCACCCTGGGGGTGACCACGGTGGTGGACCTGGCGGTCATCATCCTGTTCACTCACCCCCTCATGGAGTGGCTCCTGCGGTTCCGCTTCTTCAACGAGGGCCACCGGCTGTCCGGGCTCGACCCCGAGCGACTGGGGGGAAGCGCGGTCTCGACCTACGGCCGGGGGCGTGAGGCCCTGGCCCAGGGCGTCACGATGTCCCTGGCACGGCGCAAGGCCGAGGCCCGCAGCACCGCACACCGGGCCGTGGCTGATAACGCGGGTGCCGACACCGATGACGAGGCCGATGGCGAGGCCCATGACGCTCTCGCAGGGACAAAGGACGGTGAGGCCAAATGATGTCTCTAGCCAGTCTCGGTAACGACCTCTACTCCGGCAGGACCTCCATCCCCTTCGTCGGCAGGCGGCGGATCTGGTACAGCGTTGCCGCGCTCATCGTCCTAGGTTCAGCGGTCCTGCTGGCTACCGTGGGCCTGACCCCCGGGATCGACTTCAGGGGCGGCTCGGAGCTGACCGTCACCGGCCTGTCCAACCCGCAGGTGGGCCCTGCTGACACAGTCATGAGCGACAACGGCCTGACCACTGGGACGTCGGTGACGACAATGGGATCCTCCTCGGTGCGCGTCCAGACCGCTGAGCTGAGCAAGAGCCAGCTGGACGAGGTCTCCGCCGACCTGGCCAGCGCCTACGGGGTGGAGCCCGCCGATGTAGCCGCCACGACGATCGGACCCACCTGGTCCTCCGACGTCACCACCAGGGCTGTCAGGGGCCTCCTCCTGTTCTTCGGTCTGGTGGCCCTGCTGATATGGGCCTATTTCCGGACCTGGAAGATGGCCCTGGCGGCACTGGTGGCCCTGGCGCACGACGTCGTTGTCACCGTCGGCGTGTACGCACTGTCCCGCTTTGAGGTCACTCCTGCCACCATTATCGGTGTCCTCACCATCCTGGGCTACTCCCTGTACGACACCGTCGTGGTCTTCGACAAGGTTCGGGAGAACACGGAAGGGTTCGAGTCCCAGAGCCGCTCGACCTATGCTGAGCTCGCGAACCTGGCCGTCAACCAGAGCTTCGTCCGCTCGCTCAACACCTCAGTCGTCGGTGTGCTGCCCGTGGCGTCCCTGCTCGTGGTCGGCACGCTCCTTCTGGGAGCGGGGACTCTCAGCGACATCGCTCTGACCTTGTTTATCGGCATGATCGCGGGGACGCTGTCCTCGCTCTTCCTGGCCACACCGCTCCTGGTGGACCTGCGCTCACGCGAGAAGGCCGTCAGGTCCCAGGCCGAACGGGTCGCTGCTGCCCGTCAGCGGCGTGCTGAGGAGGCTGGCGACGACCCCGAGGCTCTTGCCGCCCTGGCGGCTCTGCCCGCCGCCTCGCCCCTGAGGCCAGGCCACCACCGCGGTGTCTCCGCCCAGCCCAAGAAGAGGAGAAGGAAGTCGTGACTATCGCCGAGACCCGCGCCGACAGCGTCCCCGCCTCGCTGTCGCAGCTGGTCAGTGACCACCTGCGAGTCGTCCCCGACTTTCCTGAGCCCGGGGTCCTCTTCCGCGACATCACCCCGCTGCTTGCTGACGGCGTGGCCTTCGCCGAGCTTGTCGAGGGGCTGGCGGACCACTACCGGGGCCGTGTGGACGCCGTGGCCGGCCTGGAGTCCCGCGGGTTCATCCTGGCCGCACCGCTGGCTGTACGGCTGGGCACCGGCATGGTGACGGTGCGTAAGGGCGGCAAGCTTCCCGGGCCTGTGATCGGGGTGGACTATGAGCTGGAGTACGGGACGGCCCGTATGGAGCTGCGACCGGACAGCGTCGTCAATGGCTCACGGGTCCTTGTCATCGACGACGTCCTGGCCACCGGAGGTACCGCCGCGGCCTCTATCGCCCTTATCGAGCAGGCGGGTGCCCGGGTGGAGGCGGTGTGCATGCTCCTGGAGCTCCAGGACCTGGGGGGACGCTCCGTGCTTGAGGGACGGCACATCGACTCGGTCCTGACTGTGTGAGGCAGAGGCGGTGTGAGGCAGCGGCGAGAGGCCCGGGTGCAGCCCCGGCGGTACCGGTCCTGACGTGGTCCGTGGTGCGGTCGTATACGTCTCATCATGGGGCGCCGTACGGTGATGAAGGCGGTTTCACATATACCATGCCCTAATGACCGAGACCAAAACGACCCCGGACACGGGAGGCGACAGCGTCGTCCCGGGCTCGCGCGTGCGCAGCCGTCTGGCCTGGTTCGGGGGCCGGGGGCACTCTACGCCTGCTGCCATTGAGCCGCTGCTGCGGGCTGTGCGGGCCAACCACCCCAAGGCGGACACCGATCTCATCGTGCGGGCCTACGAGGTGGCGGAGAGGGCGCACTCGGGGCAGCGTCGCAAGTCTGGAGAGCCCTACATCACGCACCCGGTCGCGGTCGCGACCATTCTGGCCGAGTTGGGGATGACCCCTCAGACCCTGGCGGCGGCCGTGCTCCACGACACCGTCGAGGACACCGACTACACCCTGGAGCGCCTGCGTGGGGACTTTGGTGACGAGATCGCGCTGCTTGTGGATGGCGTCACCAAGCTCGACAAGCTCCAGTACGGGGAGGCAGCCCAGGCTGAGACCGTGCGCAAGATGATTGTCGCCATGTCGCGTGATATCCGCGTCCTGGTCATCAAGCTGGGCGACCGGCTCCACAACGCCCGGACATGGAAGTACGTCTCCGCCGACAACGCCGCCCGCAAGGCCAGGGAGACCCTGGAGATCTACGCACCGCTGGCCCACCGTCTGGGTATGAACACGATCAAGTGGGAGCTGGAGGACCGGTCCTTCCGGGCTCTCTACCCGGGGGTGTATGAGGAGATCGAGCACATGGTGGCCGAGCGGGCTCCGGCGCGGGAGGAGTACCTGCGCAAGGTTCGTCTCCAGATCGAGGAGGACCTGAGGGTCAACAAGATCAAGGGCGTGGTCACGGGAAGGCCTAAGCACTACTACTCGATCTACCAGAAGATGATTGTGCGCGGTAAAGACTTTGACGACATCTACGACCTGGTAGCCGTGCGCGTCATCGTCGACTCCGTCCAGGACTGCTACGCGGTCCTGGGAGCGCTGCACTCCCGCTGGACCCCGATGAGCGGACGCTTCAAGGACTACATCGCGGTCCCCAAGTTCAATCTCTACCAGTCTCTCCACACCACGGTGCTCGGGCCCGGGGGCAACCCCGTGGAGATCCAGATCCGGACCCATGAGATGCACCGGATGGCGGAGTACGGGGTCGCGGCGCACTGGAAGTACAAGCAGGACCCTCATGCCTCAGGCGCGGGGTCAGCCAGGAGCCGGGGCGTCGGCTCTGACCAGGCGGAGATGGGGTGGCTGCGCCAGCTGGTGGACTGGCAGAAGGAGACCCAGGACCCTGCTGAGTTCCTTGATGCCCTGCGCTACGAGATGGCGGGAGGGCAGGTCTACGTCTTCACCCCTAAGGGTGACGTGCTCTCACTGCCGTCGGGGGCCACCCCGGTGGACTTCGCTTACGCCATCCACACCGAAGTCGGTCACCGTACCGTCGGTGCACGTGTCAACGGGCGCCTGGTTCCGCTGGACACGCGCCTGGACAACGGGGACTCCGTCGAGGTCTTTACCTCCAAGGCCGTCAACGCGGGCCCGTCGCGGGACTGGCTGTCCTTCGTCGGCTCGAACAAGGCGCGCAACAAGATCCGCTCCTGGTTCTCCAAGGAACGTCGCGAGGAGGCTATTGAGGAGGGCAAGGCTGCGATTGCGCGGGCCATGCGCAAGCAGAACCTGCCTATCCAGCGACTGATGAACCACGACTCGCTCATGGGCGTGGCCAAGACCCTCGACAAGGGGGACATCGACGGCCTCTACGCTGCGGTCGGGGAAGGCCATGTCTCCGCCCACCACGTCGTGGACACCCTGGTCACCACCATGGGGGGTGAGGCCGGTGCGGAGGAGACCCTGGCTGAGGGGGTGCTGCCCACACGGGCTGCCAGCGCACGTCACCGCTCCCGAGGCGGTGACGCCGGTGTGGTGGTCGCCGGGATGGAGGCAGGCGACGTCTATGTCAAGCTGGCACGGTGCTGTACCCCTATGCCCGGAGACCCGATCGTCGGCTTTATCACTCGCGGGTCGGGGGTCTCGGTGCACCGTGCGGACTGTCAGAACGTGGACCAGCTCCAGCACGAGCCGGAGAGGATGATCGGCGTCTCCTGGGCGGACCATGCCCACTCCGCCTACCTTGTCCAGGTGGAGATCGAGGCCCTCGACCGTGGCGGCCTCCTGGCTGACATCACCCGTGTCCTGGCTGACGGCCACGTGAACCTTATCAGTGCCCATATCGGCACCAGCCGGGACCGGGTTGTCACCGGCCGGTTCGTGGTGGAGCTGGCTGAGGCTGGGCACCTTGACCACACTCTGTCCGCGCTGCGGCGTATTGACGGGGTGTTTGAGGCACGCCGGGCAGCACCGTCAGCGTCTGCGGCGCGGAAGGTAGCACAGGCGTGACACCGCCTGGCTGGTGTGGTGTGCTGTCTGCCTGCCTCCAGTGTGCTCATGGCGCTCCTACTGTCGGCCCCGTGAGGGTGTGGCCTGGGCGCCTGGGTAGGTTGCGTCTTGCTCGTAGAAGCCGTCGGCCCCGTGAGGGTGTGGCCTGGGCTTGTCCCGGTGGCATGACGGCGTCGATGATGCGCTGGGCCCGGGGGCGGCCAACAGCGCCTGCGCCCTGGCAGTGCGTCAGCGCCAGGAGCAGCCGAGCCCGGCTGGCTCCTGCGTCACGTGCCCGCATCACCGCGCGTACTGCCTCTACCGGGGGTGCCAGGCGGGCGACATCGACACAGGCCCGTTCCAGCGTGGCACACCGCAGTCCGGCGACCGTCTGCGTGTCTGCTGGAGGTAGACGGGTGCGGCTGATGTCGAGGGTACGCCACCTGCCCCTGGCGTGACCCGTGGCGGCAACCGTGAGCCGTCGAGGACACTCGCCACCGGTGTGTACCCACAGAGCGGTGGCTCCGATCACAGTCGCGCCCTTGGGGACCTGCGAGCTGACGGCACGCATCCTCCCCTCGGGCGAAGCCAGGGTGTCCACCGGGTAGTAGTGGCCCAGGGTCCGGACCAGGACCTGGCTGTCCAGGTGGTGGCAGCGCAGTACGCCCAGTTCCTCCTCCTCTAGCGCGTCCAGGGCCGGCCGCTGGGGGGAGGCGGCAAGGTAGGCCAGGGCGGCGTGGCCGCGGACGGGGATGGGACGTGCCATGGTCCCATGATGGGTCCGTCCCGGAGCCTGGGCCAGCTCGCAGAAAGGCACCTGTGGACAGCCGTGTCGCCTGTGCCTGGCTTGACCCTGACGCAGGGTGAGGCAGGAGGATAGGACTATGGCACAGCGTTATGAGGCCGACCATGTCGGGAGAGCGGACGGGGACGGGTCTGGGTCGGCACCCGGGCCTGTCATGATGACGGTGGGGGAGGTCGCTGCACTGCTGGGAGTCAGTGTCCGTACGTTGCACCACTGGGACGACGTCGGCGTGGTTCGGCCCTCTCGGCGCAGTCAGGTGGGGTACCGGCTGTACTCCTCAGGAGACTGTCAGCGCCTGGAGCAGGTCCTTGCCTACCGCGAGGCAGGAGTACCGCTGGCGCTCATCGGTCGACTCCTGGACGCCCCGCACATGGAGGTGCTGACCCACCTGGTGCGCCAGCGTGAGCTGCTGGAGGAACGTGTCTGCCAACTGACGCGGGCCCTAGGTGTTATCGACTCCATGGTGGAAAGGACAGAAGCGATGAAGAAGGAGAGGAAGACAGAGGAGGGACCGCAACAGCTACCGGAAGACACCAGAACCGCCTTGGCCGGGCTCTGGGGACACTTCTGGGGAGCCACCTGGGACCCTGCCTACGCGCAGGAGGCTGAGCAGCGGTGGGGACGTACCGAGCAGTGGGCGCAGGCTGGCCACCGACAGGCTTCCATGACCTGGGGAGACTGGGAGCAGGCCTGCCAGGAGTCTGAGGCGCTGGAGAGCGAGCTGGTCGAGGCGATGCGTCGTGGCGTGGTCCCGGGGAGCCCGCAGGCCTGCATCTTGGCGGAACGCCACCGCAGCGACCTCAGCCGCTGGTTCGACGTCTCGGTGTCCCAGCAGGTGCTCATCACGCGCCTCTACGAGAAGGACGAGCGTCTTCGCCGTCACTACGACCACCGTGCCCCAGGGCTGGCGGCCTGGCTCCGGGAGGTTGTTGAGGCCTGCGCCAGGATCCAGGGCCTCGACCCGCAGACGGCACGGTGGTCGTAGGGCTGTGGCCGCTAGGCTCGGGCTGAGCGGCGCACCTGCTCCAGCCAGGCGCGCCGCGCGGTCAGGGCTGCCTCCGCCTCGGCCACCTTCTTGGAGTCGCCCGCAGTCCGGGCAGCAGCGAGGTCCGTCTCCAGGGCGGCAATGGCGTCCTGGAGCTGGCCAGCCAGGCCTTCGGCGCGCGCCTTGGTCTCAGGGTCGCTACGACGCCACTCGGCGTTCTCCGCCTCACGCACGGCGTCCTCGACAGCACGCATCCGTCCCTCGACCCGGCGAACGGCACCGCGTGGGACCTTGCCGGCTTCATCCCAGGCATCCTGGATGGGGCGCAGCGCCCTTCTGGCTGCCTTGACGTCGGTAACCGGCACCAGCGCCTCCGCCTTGGCCAGGAGCGCCTCCTTGACCTTGAGGTTTTCGGCGAGCTCGGCGTCGGCAGCCGCGTCCTTGGCTCGACGGGCGTCGAAGAAGACCTGCTGGGCGGCGCGGAAACGTGCCCACAGGGCGTCGTCCTCCTTGCGGGAGGCGCGTCCAGCCTTCTTCCACTCCTCCAGGAGGTCTCGGTACTTGGCTGAGGTCCCGGCCCAGTCCGTGGAGTTCTGGAGCTCCTCCGCCTTCTTGATGAGGGCCTCCTTGGCCGCACGGACCTTGGCCTGCCTGGCGTCCAGCTCGCTGAAGAACTGGCGGCGGTGGCGGTCAAAGGTCGTGCGGGCGTGGGAGAAGCGCTTCCACAAGCCGTCCTCAGTGGGACGGTCCAGCCGGGGGCCGCGGCGCTGTGCCTGCTTCCAGGACTCCAGAAGCTCGCGCAGCTCGGTGCCGGAGCTCTTCCACTGGGTACGAGCAGGGTCCTGGGCCGCGATGGCCTCGGCCCGCTCCACGATGGCCGTACGCTCCTTGAGCGCCTGCTCCTTGGCGGCAGCCCGTTCCGCGGCTACCGCCTCACGGCGCTCAGTGGCGACAGTCTTGAGCGCGGCGAAGCGGGAGCGCAGCCCGTCGAGGTCGCCGACAGCCGCAGGCTCCTTGAGGGAGTCCTCCACAGACTTCAATGTGGAGTCGATCTCCCGGACGCTGAGCTGGGGCAGGCGGGTGGCGAACAGGTCTACCGTCGACTTCAGGTCCAGGAACCGGCGCACGTAGAAGGCCATCGCCTCGGCGACGGGGACATCGGGGAACTGGCCGACCTCGCGCTCGGTACCGCCGTCCTGGACATAGACCCGTCCCTCTCCGTCCACCCGGCCCCACTTGGCGGCGTCCATCGCCTCCTGCGGGTCCACTGTCGGCTCTGAGGGGGCCGCTGGGGCCGACTGAGCCTGGGCGGCCTGGGCAGCAGGCGGGGTCAGACTCTCCTCACCCTTGCTCTCCTCGCCCTTGGCGCCGTCCGGCCCCTCGGGCTGTGCCGGAGGTGCTGGGGACGCCTCGGCAGGCTCAGGGGACCTGGGCGACAGGGAGCTGGAGGGCTCCGGAGTCTCAGAAGCGCCGGGGCGCTCGCCTCCTGCGTCTGGGGCGCCTCGTCGCTGTCCTGATCACTGCCGTCCTGCGCCGCCTGTGCTGTTGTGTCGGGGGCAGCGAGGCTGTCCGTTCCTGTGCGGGTGCCGACTGTCTCAGTGCTCTCAGTGTGTTCGGTGCTCTCGGTGGAGTCGGCGACCTGGGCGGCCTCGGAGGTCGGCTCCTGTGGTGCCTCGCTCGGTGCGGTATCGGGCTGGAGCCCGGTGATGGGCTGTGTCTGCTCGGACACGGGGGTGCTCCTTCATCAGTTGACGGGGTGGAGGCCCGGGCGGGCCTCGCTTCCGTACGCGACCGGAGGCAGGGTCGGCTGGTGACCCAGCCACCGGAAGGCGGCAGTGCCAGGAAGTCTACGTCGTTGTCCTGTGGGGGGCCAGGCCTCATAGCGGTGGGCTGCCAGCTCCCGAGGTGGCTGGCCCAACCTATAACCGACATAGGCCGGTGGCTTAGCGGCCTCTTAGCGGCTTAGGCCTCGGTTGCGTCTGCGGTTTCTGGTGGGGGTCTGGCGTGGGGTGGGGGCTGGGTGGGCTGCTGGGCGGCTGCGGTGATCCTGGCCAGGACCTCCTCGCGGGTCAGCGGCCGGGGTGGTCTGTCTGTGGTGGGGCCTGCCTGGGGCTGGGCCTGTGCTGGTGGTGTTCGTACGGTGGTGGGTGGGTGGGGGAAGGAGGCCTCGCGCAGGCGGGTGGTGCGGGCGAGGTCGGTCCCGGTGGGTGCCTCGCGCCGGTCCTGGGCCACGTGGGACGCGATGTTGGCCAGGACCTCCTCGCGGGTCAGCGGCCGGGGCGGCTGGCCTGCACGGGGCTGGCCCGTCTGGGGCGGCCCAGCCGTAGCGGCGCCGGTGCGGGTGGGGCCTGGCCGGGGTGGCTCCGGCGACGGCTGGCTGGTGGTGGGCTGGCCTGGTCCCGGCTGCCCGGTCCCGGGCCGGGTCGTGGCCGAGGGCGCGGGCTCCTGTCCCCGGGCTGGTGGGTGCCAGGGTGGGTGGCCTGCGGCGATGGTGGAGGCGAGGTGGGTGGGGGTCCACGGTGGCCCCGGGGGCTGGTGGCGCTCACCTGGGCCTGGGTGCGGGGCTCCAGGTGCGCCTGGCCGTGGCGCAGGTCCTGAGCCAGGTCGGGGGAGCCGGTGAGGACGGCGCGCACCAGCAGGCGCACGTGCGGCCTCTGGTCGGGTGGGACCTGGAGGGCGGCCTGCTCCAGGACCGCCACCATGGGCCTGTTCTGGCCGCCGACGGAGGAGTTGACCGCCTTGTGGCCCAGGGAGGGCCAGCCCTCGGTGGTGGCGGGCTGGGAGGGGCCGTAGGTGACCTGGTCGGGCTCGTGGAGGACCACCAGCGCCCGGTCGATCCTGGCCGTCTCCGCCAGCGCACGCTCCTCAGAGAACTGGTGCACACGCTGCAGGTCGTCCACGACCTGTTCCATGAAGAGGTCCCGGGCGTCCCTGGTGGTCTTGGAGGTGGGGTGGCGGCCCTGGGTTCGGTAGGTGCGGATGCCCTCCAGCAGGCGCTCAGCGGACAGCAGGGACAGGGCTGAGAGCTGGCGGTCGAGCTGGCGGGTGAACTCGGAGGCCAGCGCCTGGGTGGAGGCGTGGTGGCCGGTGTGGAAGAACACCTCCACCGGCACCGCGGAGTGCCAGGCCAGCGGGCTGGCCGGGGCTGCCACCGACCCCTCCCACACCAGCACCCCCTGCCCGCCCGCCCTGCCCGGGGTGAACATGTCCCCAGGCGCCAGCGAGGCACCAGGACCAGGAGCCCCGCCCCCGTGGCCAGGGGCCTGGCCACCACCGCTGCCTGCGGGACCAGCGGCGGGGGCGGGTGGGCGCCCGCGCCCGCGCCTGAGCCAGCGGGGCCGGCCCCGCCAGCGCCCGGGCATCACGACCCCGCCCCGGCCCGCCCGTCCCCTCCTCACCGGGGCCACCGGCACCGCCCGGGCCGCCGCCTGTCCCGTCACCGGTGCCCGGGCCGCCTGCGGCGATGCTGGCGGCTGTCTGCGCGGCGGCGGCGGAGAAGTCGGGGCCCAGGACGTGGTCCTGGGCCTGGGCCAGGAAGACCAGGTGCGCGGTAGCGTCCTCAATGCCGACCTGGCTGGTGCTGACACGCCCGGTGAAGCAGTAGGCCGGGGTCAGCCCGTAGACCTGCCCCGCCCCCAGCACCCCCAGGTTGTCTATGGCCCAGTCAGCCACCAGCACACCCGTGTCGTCGTCGTCGATCGTGTCCCTGCGTGGTGAGACCAGGGTGTTGGCGCCCATGCGCTCACGCATCACCGG
Source organism: Actinomyces lilanjuaniae (assembly GCF_003606385.1). Taxonomy (NCBI): domain Bacteria; kingdom Bacillati; phylum Actinomycetota; class Actinomycetes; order Actinomycetales; family Actinomycetaceae; genus Actinomyces; species Actinomyces lilanjuaniae. Next base: position 1,448,062 of record NZ_CP032514.1, read on the forward strand.
GTCAGCCATGTCCCGGGCGTGGCCGGAGTGGGGGTAGACGGTTCCCAGGGCGGGGGTGAGGGTCAGGGCGGGGCCGGAGACCTCCCCCACACCTTCATGGCCCCCATCGCGGAGCGGGCCAGGCACCACCACCGCTGCTCCGGGAACGGCACAGGGGTGCCCTCCAGCCACGCCTGGACCACCGGGGCCCACCGGAAGGGGTCAGCGAACCACCACCGCCCCTGCCCGAACCCGTCGAACCCGAACCTCTCCCACAGGTGCAGCACCGAGGCGGGCAGCACACCGCCGAAGTAGCTCACGTGCTCCTCCGTGACAGGGGCACCCACACCCATGGGCGACCACCCCCGCAGCCTCAGTGCCTCCTCCATACGTGCGTCCACCCACTCAGGCGTGGCGTGCAGCCACGCCTCGTGCCACTGAGCCTCGCTCATCCGCATAAACCAAACCGTAACCCTCACCACACCACCACCACAACCCCTCCAGGCACAAGACCCACCCCAGGCACCAACGGAAGGGGCAGGACACCTGAGACCGGTGGCAGATGAGAAGGACCCCTCCCAGCCACCAGCAAGGCACCCACCACGCCCCCCGTGCACCCTGGCTGGTGACCCAGTCACCGGAAGGCGGCAGTGCCAGGAAGTCTACGTCGTTGTCCTGTGGGGGGCCAGGGCTTGGAGCAAGCATCGGGAGCCTGGACCGGCCGGACCTAGGCGGAGGTGTCCCTGGTAACCTGACGGAGCCAGGTCCGGGAGGCAGCCCCGGCCGGAGCCCGGCAGACGCGGGTGTCCCGGCCTGTGTGTTTTGTTACCGGAACGGGAGTACGGAGGGATACCCATGAGCGCGTCTGTACCTGCCGAGCTCGCGGCTGCGGGTGCCCTGGATGCGAGCCGTGAACCGAGCCCACCTGTGGGTATCGCGCTGGGGACGATGCAGTTGGGGACGCGGGTCCCGGCTGATCGGGCCTACGACATTCTTGACGCCTACCTGGACCTGGGCGGGCAGTGGCTGGACACGGCCAACTGCTACGCCTTCTGGTTGTCAGACACCGGCCTGGGAGGTCAGAGCGAGACCGTGATCGGCGACTGGCTCGCCCGTCGCGGTGCGCGCGACAAGGTCCTGCTCAGCACGAAGGTCGGGGCGGAGCCGACCCGCCCGGGAGGGTTCCCCGCCCACGCCGAGGGACTGGCGCCCGAGGTCGTGCGCGACCGTCTCCGGGGCAGCCTCCAACGGCTACGCACCGACCGCGTGGACCTGTACTGGGCACACATGGAGGACCGCAGCCGCCCCGTCCCCGAGGTGGCCGACACCTTCGCCGACCTCGTCGCGCAGGGCCTGACCTCCCGCATCGGGCTGTCCAACCACCCCACGTGGTTCGCGGCGGCGGCCAAGGTCCACGCCGAGTCCAAGGGTGCTGCCGCGTTCACCGCCCTCCAGCTGCGGGAGTCCTACCTCCACCACAGGCCCGACGTCGAGGTCGAGGGTGAGAACCACCCGCACGGCATGATGACTATCGGGAGCAAGGACTTCGCCGCCAGGAACGGGGTTGACCTGTGGGCCTACACACCGCTACTCACCGGTCTCTACGAGCACCCTGACCGCCCCCTGCCCACCGCCTACGACCACCCCGGGACCTACGCCAGGCTGGAGGCGCTGCGCACCTGGTCCCGTGAGCTGGGCGTCAGGCCCAGCCAGCTCGTCATCGCGCTGCTGATAGCGCAGGAGCCCTCCATCAGGCCCATCGTGGGGGTCAGCAGCGTCGCCCAGGTGCGTGACGCCGTGGAGGCCGCGCGCCTGAGCCTGCCCGAGGAAGCGCTGAGGTCACTCAACGCCGCCGGCTGACCCGCTACGGCCCCGTCTCCCGCGTGTTCCGTCCTGCCCCGGCCCTGGCCGGGGCAGGACGGAACACGCGTAGTCTGATCGTATGATCATCGAGCGCACCGTCGCCCCCGTCTTCGCCGCCAACTGCTACGTCCTGGCCCCGCCCCAGGTGCGCCCGCCCTGGTCGTGGACCCCGGTGCGGGGGCGGCTGCCGGGGCACTCGCCCTCCTACGCGCCCACCGGCTCACCTTGGGTGCGGTGCTGCTCACCCACGGCCACGCCGACCACGTGTGGGACACCAGCGCCCTGGTCGCCACCGCCCACGCCCAGGGCCTGCTCGCCCGCGACGACGCCGTGGACGTCCCCGCCTACCTCCCCCAACCGGACCTGTACCGTATGGAGGACCCTGACGCCACCACCGGTATCCGCTCCCGGGCCGCGGGCTTCGCCGACATGGCTGGCACTCCCTGGGTGCGGCCCACGGACCTGCGTGCCTTTCCCGAGGAGGGCTACTCCCGGGCTGTCGAGCCCGTCCCTGGCATCGCCGTCCAGGCCGTGCCCGCGCCGGGCCACACCGAGGGCTCGGCGATGTTCTTCCTCAACGCCGCCCTGGGTGACCACCCGCTGCTGCACGAGGCGGAAGTTCCTGAGGTCGTCAACGCAGACCCCGCGCAGGCCGACCAGCCCCGCAGCTACCTGGTCGCCCTGGGCGGTGACGTCATCTTCAAGGGCTCCGTGGGGCGCACGGACCTCCCGGGCGGGGACCAGTACCAGATGCTGGCCACCCTGCGCCTGCTGGCCACTGCGGTGTCCCCGGGCACGCTCATCCTGCCCGGGCACGGTGCGGCCACCACCATGGCCCACGAGCTGCGTGCCAACCCCTACCTGGCCGAGGCCAGGGTCCGCGGCGGCGAGACCGGACGATGACCGGTATGAACCGGTATGACCCCTGTCCTCCTAAGAGGCGCCCCTGACGGACTCCTGACGGACCGCCATGACACAATGTGCCCTATGGCTCAGGTGCAACAGGCAGTATCCTCCCTCTCCGGCTTTCCCGAGTGGCTCCCCACGGGCCGCCTTGTGGAGCAGTCCTTCCTGGACACGTTGCGCACCGTCTTCGAGCTCCACGGCTTCACCGGTATCGAGACCCGGGCCGTTGAGCCCCTGTCGGCACTGACGATGAAGGGGAGACCTCCAAGGAGGTCTACCTGCTCTCCCGTCTCCAGGCCGGGTACCCCAGCCCGGTGGGGACCTCGACCCCCGCCACCAGCTTGGGCTCCACTTCGACCTCACTGTCCCCTTTGCCCGCTACGTGGTGGACAACGCGGGGGCGCTGTCCTTCCCTTTCAAGCGCTACCAGGTGCAGAAGGTCTGGCGTGGCGAGCGGCCCCAGGAGGGACGTTTCAGGGAGTTTGTCCAGGCCGACATCGACGTCGTGGCCGACGGCACCCTGCCGCTGCACTACGACGCCGAGCTGCCGCTGGTCATGCACGAGGCCCTCACCGCCCTACCGGTACCCAGGGTGACCATCCACGTGTCTAACCGGAAGGTGGCCCAGGGCTTCTACCAGGCTGTGGGCATCAGCCAGGACCAGGTGATCGAGGTCCTGCGCGTGGTCGACAAGCTGGACAAGATCGGGGAGCAGGCGGTGGCTGCCGAGCTCGTGGACGCCGTCGGCACCACGCCACAGCAGGCCCAGCGCGCGCTGGCGCTGGCCCGCGTCAGCGGTACCGATCCCCGCGACGTCTCCGACCAGGTCCACCGTGCCCTGGACGGTGCCCAGCCCACCGAGCTCCTCCAGGAGGGGCTGGGCGAGCTTGCGGCCGTCCTGGACTCGGCCGGGCGCCGACGTCCGGGAGCGCTCCTGGCTGACCTGCGGATCGCCCGTGGCCTGGACTACTACACCGGCACCGTCTACGAGTCCTTCATGGAGGGGCACGAGGACCTCGGGTCGGTGTGCTCCGGCGGGCGCTACGACTCCCTGGCCGCAGGCTCAGGACGGACCTACCCCGGGGTCGGCATATCGATCGGCCTGTCCCGCCTGCTGTCCCGGGTCGTCTCGGCAGGCCTGCTGGAAGTCAGCCGCCCCGTACCCACCTGCGTCCTGGTGGCTGTTACTGACGAGGAGCACCGCTCCCGCTCCGAGGAGATCGCCGACACCCTGCGCGCGCGCGGTATCAGTGCCGACGTGTCGCCCTCGGCGGCGCGGTTCGGCAAGCAGATCCGTTTTGCCGACAGGCGCGGCATCCCCTTCGTCTGGTTCCCGGCCACCGGAGCCGACAGTGCCGACGACGCCCCCCGGGCGGACGGTGCTGACGACCCGGGCGGCTCCGACTCGGTCAAGGACATCCGCAGCGGGGAGCAGGTCCAGGCTGACGCGCGCACCTGGACTCCCCCTGAGGATGACCTGCGCCCCCAGGTGCGTGCCACGGTACTCCAGGCCGGGTACCGGGACAGGTACCAGGACGGGTGCACGGGCTCTGGACGGTGAGGCCCGGTGTCCGCCGCTGCCGCCCCGGGGCCGTCCTCGGAGGGCGTGGTCCAGCAGGCCAGGGAGGCGGTCCGCGTCCTGCGGGAGGAGCTGGGTGGTCTGTACCTTCCCTACGACCTGGCTGGCACGGCCGGGGCACTCAGGTGTCGCGACCGGGTCCGCGACCAGCTCGGTGACTACGTCCTGCCCCGCCTGGCCAGTGCCGACGCCCCGCTCCTGGCCGTCGTCGGCGGCTCGACAGGTGCGGGCAAGTCCACGCTAGTGTCCTCCCTGGTGCGTCAGCCCGTCGCCGCCTCCTCGCCGATCCGTCCCACGACGCGCCGCCCCATGCTCCTGCACGCCCCCGACGACGCCGCGTGGTTCGAGGGCGGACGCGTCCTGGGGTCCCTGGCCCGACTGCGGGTCGATCCACACGCTCCTGCCACTCCGCCCGGCGGGCACACGCCCCGCGAGCTGGAGCTGCGCTCCTGCGAGGCCCTGCCCGAGGGCCTGGCGCTGGTGGACGCGCCGGACGTGGACTCCCTGGTCGAGGACAACCGGGACCTTGCCGCCACGCTCCTGTCCGCCGCCGACCTATGGGTCTTTGTCACCACGGCCTCCCGCTATGCTGACGCCGTCCCCTGGGAGCACCTGCGCGAGGCGGCCCTACGGCAGATCACGGCTGCCGTCGTGCTCGACCGGGTCCCGCCCGGGGCCGGTGAGCAGGTGGAGACGGACCTGCGGCACCGGCTGGAGGCGGCAGGGCTAGGAGGCTCTCCCGTCTTTACCCTCCCCGAGACTGCCAGGGATGCCGAGGGCCTCCTGCCCGGTGAGGTAGTGCTGCCGGTGCGCCGCTGGCTGGAGGCACTCGCAGCCGACGAGCAGATCAGGAGGAACCTGGCCCGCAGGACCGTCGTGGGCGCGCTGGGCCACGCCCTGGGGGAGTGCGACCGGCTGTGCGCGCACCTGGAGGTCCAGGAGCGCCAGCACGACGCCCTCGTCCACGTGGCTGTCTCGCGCCACCGTGAGGCCCTGGAGCGGGTGGAGCGGGTTACCGCGGACGGGTCGATGCTGCGCGGGGAGGTCCTGGCCCGCTGGCAGGACCTTGTCGGCACCGGTGACCTCCTGCGGTCCCTGGAGGGGAGGGTGGGGCGCCTGCGGGACCGAGTCTCCGCCCTGCTACGCGGGCGGCCTGTGTCGGCAGACCGGGTCGAGGAGGCCGTTGAGTCCTCCCTGACGGCCCTTCTCATCGCTGAGAGCCGACGTGCTGCCTTGGAGGTCGAGCAGGACTGGCTCAGGCAGGACTGCGCCTGTCGCCAGCGTGTCCGTGCCCTGGAGCAGCTGGAGGCCGAGGAGGATCTGGCGCTGCGTGCCGCAGAGGTGGTCCGCCAGTGGCAGGGTGACGTCTTGGCGCTTGTTCGCTCGGAGGGCTCCGACCGCCGTGTCACGGCTCGGCTGGTCTCCCTGGGGGTCAACGGCGTCGGCGTGGCGCTCATGATCGTGGTCCTGGCCCACACTGGCGGGCTCACCGGGGCGGAGGTGGGTATTGCCGGAGGAACGGCCCTGGTGGCACAGCGGCTCCTGGAGGCCGTCTTCGGCGACCAGGCTCTGCGGACTATGACGGTGCGGGCTCGTGCTGACCTGGCTCGGCGCTGCGAGGAGCTGCTCGGTGCCCAGGAGCAGGTCTTTACCGGGACGCTGGCGCCTCCCAGCCCGGGAAGCGCCCTGCTGCACGGTAGTGTCGAGACCTGCCGCGCTAGCGCCGCCCTTCTGGAGCAGGCATGAGCACCTCCGTGACGGCAGGCAGCCTGGGCGCCAGTCTGGATACTGCGCTGGCAGGACTGGAACGCGTGGCTGTCCTGAGCCAGGAACTGGGGCTGGAGGCAGAGACGGCTGAGGTCCGCGCACTGCTGGAGCGCGTAGACCAGCGCCGCCGTCTGGCAGCCGAGACCACTGTCGTCGCCCTCATGGGTCCCACCGGCTCAGGCAAGTCCTGCGTCCTCAACGCCCTGGCAGGAGCCGCGGTCGCCTCTACGGCGGTGACCAGGCCCACGACCACTGAGCCTCTTGCCCTCCTGCCCGCCCAGGAGACCGGAGGGGTACGGGTGGAGGAGATCACAGAGCTCATGGACTGGCTGAGCGTGGGTCAGCGTGTCCAGGCGTCCAGGGAGGCAGTTGACAGGCTGGGTCCGCACACCGTGCTGCTGGACCTGCCCGATATCGATTCTGACGAGCCGGCCCACCGCCGTGTCGCCGAGCACCTGGCGGGCATGGTAGACGTGCTGGTGTGGGTCCTGGACCCGCAGAAGTACGCCGACGGGGTCATCCACCACGAGTTCCTGGCTCCGATGGCGGCCCACGCCGAGGTCACGCTGGTCGCTCTCAACCAGGTGGATCGGCTGGACGCCCAGTCTGTCGAGCCGGTCCTGGCCGACCTGCGCCGTCTGCTTGACCAGGAGGGCCTGGACAGTGCTGAGGTGCTGCCACTCAGCGCGCTCACCGGTGCGGGTGTCGAGGCGCTGGGCAGCTGGGTGCGGCAGGCGGCGGCTGGGCACACTGCGGCGACCCTGCGCCTGGCTGCTGACACACGGGCCCTGGCAGCCGGGCTCCGTGAGCGGCTGTTCGGCAGCGGAGGTACCGGGGCGGACAGTACTGGTGGTGCAGCCGGTTCCGGGGATAACGTGAGGGAGCGGCAGATAAGAGCCGAGGCCGACCTGCGCCAGGCTGCAGCCGTGGCTGCTGGCGTGGACGCCGTGGCTGAGGCGGTCCGGGGCTCCTATGTGCACCAGGCTCGCGCCAGGGTGGGGTGGCCGCCCCTGGGCTGGTTGGAGCGGCTACGTCATGACCCACTGACAGCGCTGCACCTAGGGAGGGTCGCTGGGAGGGTCGCTGTCCGTTCTGGTACCTCCTCCGGGTCTGTCACTACTGCCAGCACCACCGGTAGTCCTCGGGTAGGACAGACCGCCCTACCTGTGCCACGTACGTCCCTGCCTCAGGCAGGACCAGCCGCACTGGCCGCCCTGCAGACCGCCGCGCACTCCTGGTGCCTGGCGTCCTGCGCCGCTCTTCCCGGGGAGGTGAAGGCTGACATCGTCGAGCGCAGCGACCAGAGGGCGGCAGCGCTTGCCCCCGCCCTGGACCAGGCGGTAGCTTCCACCGACCTGGAGCAGCGCCACCTGCCCTTCTGGTGGTCCCTGGCTAGGATGCTTCAGTGGTTGCTGGGGTCTGCTGCTCTGGTCGGGGGTCTGTGGCTGGTGGTTGGCCACATTGTTGAGACCAACCTGCCCGTGGTTCTTGACCCGCCCCGCTGGGGGCAGGTGCCCTGGCCCGTCGTCCTGCTGCTGGGTGGTCTAGGACTGGGGGTGCTGCTGGCCCTGCTGGCTGGGTTCGCAGCCTCGTGGCAGGCCCGACGGCGTGGTCGCAGAGTCCTCGCACGGCTGCACCGGGCTACTAGCTCCGTGGTACGGCAGCGACTGGTTCTGCCCCTGCGCCAGGAGCGTGCCCGCTGGGAAGAGCTGAGGGCACTGCTTGAGGACCTGTCCTGACGTGGCCTCGGGGCCATGACCGGCTAGGCGACGTCGAAGGACAGCGTGAGTGCCCAGGGACGTGCCCTGAAGTTACTCCTGGCGCCCAAGGGAGATAGCGACGGTCATGCAGGCTGTTCCTCCGGGGCGACCGTCTCTGTGGACTCGACTGCCTCGGCCAGGGCCGTGCCCAGGCCGTCGTAGATGTTGACGACGGTGTTCACGCCACGTTGGCGCATGGCCTCGGCCTCGTCGTCGTACCCGGCGACCGCCAGTACCTGGCCCTCGAAGCTGGACCGCTCCAGCCAGTCCAGGACGTGGAGGTTGGCGCCCGGCTCCGGCATGGCCAGGACCGCCGTGGAGGCATGGACCGCGTCGAGCTTGTCCCAGAAGTCCTGGTCCGTCGCGTCGGCCTCCAGGACGTTGAGGCCCTGGGCGGCCAGCCCGGCGACCTTGGCGGCGTCGTTGTCGATGCCGAGCACGCCGACCTGGCCGTCCTGGGTCAGACGCGCGTAGGTGGCTCGTCCCACACGGCCCATTCCGAAGATAACCGTACGCACGCCGGTAAGGTCCAGCGGGCGCTCTGAGGGGTGGAGGAAGGAGGGCGGCCGGTGGGGCAGGGCCTGGGTCATCCAGCGCACCAGCCTGGCCGGGTTGTGGTTGACGACTCCCGAGACGACAAAGGACAGGGCCAGTGTCAGGCTGACTGCAGCCGTCCACTCCTCGCCCAGGAGCGAGTGGTCAACGGCGACAGCCACGACGATGAGAGCGAACTCGGAGTAGGCGGTCATGGCCAGGCCGGTGACCACGGCGGTGCGTCGGCGCATCCGTTCCAGCCGCACGACCACGGTGTAGACCATGGCTCTGACCGGCATGAGCAGCAGGAGGGCAACGGCCAGGACGACGGCGCCCGGGCCGGGCAGGCCCTCCATGCCGATGGATAGGAAGAATCCCACCAGGAGGAGCTCCTTGATGGTGAACAGGGCGCTGGAGAGCTCCTTGGCCGCAGGGTGGGAGGCAAGAAGCACTCCCATGATGAGTGCCCCCAGGTCGCCGTCGACACCCAGGATGGAGAAGAGCAGGTACCCGGGAAGAAGGGCCGTGGAGATGCCGAAGAGCGTGCGCATCTCCCGGTGGTCGATGTGGTCGAGCACGCTGCCCAGGATCCTGGCTCCCGGCCACAGCAGCACCAGGCACAGTGCCCAGGGCGAGGGCCGCTGGCCCGAGGCCACCGTCATGTACAGGACTGCGGCGATGTCCTGGACGACAAGCACACCGATGGCGATGCGGCCGTACAGTGCGCCCAGGTCGTCGCGGTCCTCAAGAAGTTTGACGACGACGACCGTGGAAGAGAAGGACAGGGCGAAGCCCAGGGCCACGACACCACCGGGCGTGACTACCCCGATCTGCAGCCCCAGGAGGACCAGGCTGTAGACGAGCGCGGTTCCCAGGAGAGACAGGATCAGGATCGTGGCTACGGCAGTGCCCACCACCTCCCGCCTAGCCAGAGCGCGCAGGTCTACCTTCAGGCCGATCATGAACAGCAGCACCGCCACCCCGACGTCTCCGAGCACCTCGATGGCCTCCAGGTGGGGCGTACCCGAGGCACCCAGCACGAATCCGGCGGCCAGGAAGCCGACCAGGGGCGGCAGGCGCAGGAGCGTCGCCGTGAATCCCAGGAGGACGACGGCGAGCAGGTAGATGGCAGGAACAATGGACAGCGCAGTGTCTGGGGTCACGATCACCTTTCCCGGTTCCGTACCGGTGTCTCCTCCGGTGCATCCCGGTTGGGGAAGCAGTGAAGACAAGGAAGACAAGCTGGAGCCAGTCTACCCCGGGTACGGAAGTGACTAGTACCGGGCTCGGAGGTGCTCGCAGGCCGTCTGCCCTGAGCGGCCCCGGGGCGGCAGCGCAGCAGGGCTCAGCGCGCGTCGCGGTTTCCCCGGTAGCCTCCACCCCGGTTGCCGCCGAAGCGACTGGAGCCGCGGTCGTCGCGTCCGGAGCGGTACCCCCTGTCGCGGTCCTCCCAGCGGCGGCGGGGTCGCTCGTCGCGGTCCCAGCCTCGTGAGCCTCTACCTGACTGGCCGTCGCGGCCAAAGCCCCGGCGCCCCTCACGGTCGCGGTCCTCCCAGCGGCGGCGGGGTCGCTCGTCGCGGTCCCAGCCTCGTGAGCCTCTACCTGACTGGCCGTCGCGGCCAAAGCCCCGGCGCCCCTCACGGCTGCCGGGTCCTGACCACCCGTGCCCCGGACCCTCGTCAGGGCGGATCCTCAGCTCGCGTCCGCTCACGGTCGCCCGGCCGATGACGTCAAGCTGGTCAGGTGTCAGCTCGGTGTGGACCGTAACCAGGGAGAAGGACTGGAGGATGTCGATCTTGCCGATGGCGGATCCGTCAATGCCGCCCTCGTTGGCTAGTGCCCCCACAATGGCGCCTGGCATGACGCGGTCACGGTGACCGACCTCGAGACGGTAGACCGTGCCCGGTCCCTCAGGCTCGCGACGCCCGCCTCTGGTCGCGCCACGCCTGGTGTCGGACCGGTCCCTGCGGTGGCGGTCGTCGCGTCCGCCCTCGAAGGAGGCTGACACGAAGGCGCCGTCGGAGTCGAGGCTCTCCTCCCGGGAGCCCCGTGTCGCACGGTGGCTGGGGGAGCCGCGGTCCCCGTCGTCACGGCGAGCGGGTCCCTCGTCACCGACGGCCAGCGCGACCAGGGTGGCTGCCAGCTCCTGGGTGGTGGTGCCCAGGTCCTCGGCCGTGGAGGCTACCAGGGGCAGGTAGGCGTCCAGACGTCCTCGCTGGTGACGGGAGCGTGCCCGCTCCAGCAGGGTGCGGGCACGGTGCTCGGAGACGTCGGCCGGGGAGGGCAGGGTGATCTCCTCTAGACGCGTCCCGGTCAGCCGCTCGATCTGACGCAGCTTGCGCTTCTCCTTCGGCGTCAGGAAGGTGACCGCCTCTCCGTGGCGTCCCGCCCTGCCGGTACGACCGATGCGGTGCACGTAGGCCTCGGCCTCTCGGGGGACGTCAAAGTTGACTACGAGCCCGATGCGGTCCACGTCAAGGCCTCGAGCGGCGACGTCAGTGGCGACAAGCACGTCCAGGGTGCCTGAGCGCAGCCGCTCGACTAGGCGCTCCCGCTCCCGCTGGGGTACGTCCCCGGAGATGGCGGCAGCCTGGATACCTCGGCCCGCCAGCTCGATGGCGACGTCCTCTGCAGTGGACTTGGTACGTACGAAGACGATCGCCGCCTGGGCCTCCGTGACCGCCAGGACACGGGAGACGGCACCGATCTTGTGACGGAAGGGGACGACGGCGTAGGTCTGGCGGACGGTGGCGACGGTGGAGGCGGGGCGTGAGACCTCCACCTGGACGGGCTCGTGAAGGTGCTGACGAGCCACCTCCTGAATGGCGGGCGGCATCGTCGCGGAGAACAGGGCGGTACGGCGCTGCGAGGGCAGGGAGGAGGCGATGGTCTCCACGTCCTCAGCAAAGCCCATGCGCAGCATCTCGTCGGCCTCGTCCAGGACGAAGTAGCGTACGTCCTCCAGGAGCAGCGCTCCCTTTTCAATGAGGTCGATCACCCGTCCCGGGGTGCCGACCACGACCTGGGCACCGTCCTTGAGCGCGCCGATCTGGGGGCCGTAGGGCGCGCCCCCGTAGACCGCGACAACGTCCAGGCCCCGGGAGCGGGCGGCCATGTCGGTGAGGGCTTCGGCACTTTGCAGGGCCAGTTCCCGGGTGGGAGCCAGCACCAGGGCCTGGACCCTGGCGTCACGGGCCTCGACGGTGTCCAGCAGGGGCAGCCCGAAGGCTGCCGTCTTCCCGGTACCGGTCTGAGCCACGCCGACGACGTCGCGGCCGCCCAGCAGCACCGGGATCGCCTCCCTCTGGATGGCGGTAGGAGTGGTATAGCCCATGTCGGTGACAGCCTTGAGCAGGTCGCCCGGAAGTCCTAGGTCAGCGAAGGTGAGCTCCCCTGGGTCTGCGGCCTCGGTGCTCTCGGAGCCCTCCCCGCGGTCCCCACGGTGCTCCTGAGGAGCAGGAGCAGTGCTTCTCCCGGTTCCCGGCTCCTCGGAGTCCCTGGGACCTCTGTGCTGACCATCCTCCTGGTCATCGGGCCGGTCGTCGTGAAGGTCGTCGTCATGGGAATCCCTGTCCTCGGGGTTCTCGGGGTCGCGCTCGGGGACGTCTCGCTCGATGTCGTCCTCCTCGTCCTCGTGCTCTACGTCGACAGGGTCCTCAGGCGAGTCGGAGGAGGCGGGGGTGGCGAAGTCGTCCGGCGAGGTGGCAGAGGTGGCATGGGGGTCATGGCCCTGAGGAGTGGCGATGCCGTGGCCGGAGGCCTCGGCGGCGAACATAGCGTCGAGGCTCAGTGGCCCGTTGCTGGTTGTCATGAAGTTATCCCGTTCTGTCCCGTGAGTGAGACGGGGACTGCTCTGTGGAGAGTGGGGAGGACCGTGTGTCCTCCGCTCTTGCCGCACCTGACCCACTGCTCCCGCCGCCGCTGCCTGCCCGCAAGCGGGTCCAGGACGGCTGACGGTTCTACGCACAGGCTCTCGGGTCACCGACGCCACCAGGCGGCGCCGTGGTCCTCCGGACGGGGCACCAGCGCGGATCGCTCCAGTGATGAGGTTACGGCAGCCCAGGGAGGGGTTCCACCACCTGGAGCCATGTCACAGGTGAGGTGGGTCTCGGGCCAGGGCGGTTCGTCCGGGTTCGTGTGAGAGGTAATGCAAGAGAGATGTTGGTGACGCAAAAGTAATATCCTATTTTGCAGTGCTTTCGTCTCCTTGATTCTACTTGCGTGTCCAGATCCTGGTAGGTGACTTCTCTTATTTCTGCTGGGCTCCGGGCATTTCTGGTCGTCGTCTCGTGACCTCACTGTGGCCTAGGCTGGTGACGCCACAAGATTCGTGGGATATATCATCACTTTGATGCCGGTGGGGCGCGCAGGTGTTCTCAACCCCTTTCCTTGCGGGGCACGTGCCTGCGGCCTGCCGTCCCAACGTCCCTACAGGTCCCCCACAGTGAACGAGGCCATCTCATGCGACACCCGTTGCAGCCGCCTGCGGCGAGCCACGCGTCAGGGCTGTCGTGGCACGCGGGAGTCGTGCTGCCGGTGACGCTCGTCATGCTTTTGGCGTCTCCGGCGGGAGGGCAGGAGCAGGGCCCATCTGATGCCCCAGAGGTGTCCTGGTCATGTGCTGACGCTGCCCTAGGAGCCTGTGTGCGGCTGCAGGAAGAAGCCGATGGTGACGGGAACACCGACGCCAGGTCCTTTTCCATTGAGGGCACCATGGAGCGGGCCGCGGAGCCGACACCCACCGGAGAGCCTGCCGAGCCTGTGCCGCCTACTGAGGACGAGGAGGCTGCCGAACCTGCTCAGCCCGACCAGGAGGTGCAGTCCCCGCAGTCCCCCCTGCCTGCTGACTCTCCGGCTGGCTCGCTCGGCCCCGATGACCCCGCGGACTCCGCCACGCCGAGGGAGCCCGCCGCTCTCGCTGAGGCCGCCGACACGGCGCAGGCGGGGCCGACCGATCCGCCCGGTCCCGACGAGCCTGAGGCCGCAGGCCCCGGGCAGCCTTCGGCCTCCGAGGAGGTGGGGGCTGGCGCGCAGCCTGAGTCCTCTGACCCTTCTGTACCAGCCCCGGCTGCTGAGGAACGCACCAGGAGCGACGAGAGTCAAGGTGATGGCGCGGACGATGGCGTGGACGAGGTCAGCAGAGGTGTAGCAGAGGATGCGGGTACGGGTGCGGAGTCAGGCACACCTGTCCTGACAGCCCCTCCGACGGCGACAGGGCTGCCAGACAGCGGGAGCGAAAGCGACCTTGACCAGTCAGGCCGCGGCGGTGGTGAGGACAGCTCGCAGGTGCGGGACGGCTCCGGTCCCTCCTCGGACTCGCCTGAGGCCTCCGTCGATGCCCGTGAGCGTCCGTCCTTTGACCCTGTCCCACCCGTCTCGGACACCTCCCAGCTCAGTGCGGACAACGCAGGAGCACTGTCAGGAACCCGTCGGGGAGATGCCGTGGTGCTGATGATTCCCAGAGACCGGGCCTCGGCCGGAGAATGGGTGTCCGTCTTTGTCCTCTCCGACAGCACGCGGTCCCTAAGCGTTTCCGACAGCACGTCGTCAGGCTGGATCCAGATCGACTCGTCCAACAGCGTCACTGTCGATATATCCGGCCTGAGGACTGGTACCTACAGGCTGGTTGTCGCTGACAGCGGCAACAATCTGCTTGGATGGGCGCAGCTGGAGATACAGGCGGGCTCCTCCGGCAGTGACGGCAGCGAAGTCGCCTACGTCATCCCGGGGGAGGCCGCCGTTGGCCAGACGTTACGTGTTGGGCCCGAGGACTGGATGCTCCTGGGAGCCGGGATGCTGCTCGTCCTGGGGACGGCAGGATTCCTCGTGGTCGCACGCCCGGGTGTCCTCAGGTCAGTGGCGCGTGCCGCCTCGGAACTCGGCCGCAGGCGCTAGGGAGGCTATGTGGTCGTCGCAGGCGGAGCCAGGCAGAGTCAGGAAAGGCAAGGCAGAGGAGGAGACGTGTCGCCAGTACACACGGTACCTGGGGTCCTGCCAGCCGCCTGTACCGTGGCCGGTGGCAACGCCGCTGGTGACGTGGCTGCGAGTACTGTGCGGCGGCTCCGGGCGGCTGTGCTCATGCCTTGCACCACCGCCGTGGCTGTGCTCCTGCTCCTGCTTCTGGCCTCACCTGTGATGCCCGTCCAGGCCAGCGCAGACACGACGACGGGGTCCTCTACCACCGGAACAGCCTCTACCGTCAGTCCCTCTACTGTCGCGGTGGGAGGTACGGTGGTCTACACGGTCTCAGGGTTTCCCCGCGGGGCGACAGTTCAGGTGCTCGTAGACGACGGGGCGCTGGCAGCGTCGACCGGCCCGGACGCAGGAGTGGTCACCACGCTCCACATCGACGAGGACGGCACCGCCTCCGGGGCATTCGAGCTGCCTGCCTACGTCGGCCTGGGGGAGCACTGGCTGCGTTTCCGTGCTGTCGCGGGACCGGATGTGGCCACCTCGGACCTGCGGACGACGGAGTACACCAACAAGAGCCCCTACTTCACCGTTGCGGGAGTTACTGTGATCGGGGGCGCCGATCAGGCCTCTCCGGTGCCCACGGAGGATGACGGTGCGCTCGCGTCATCCTCGGACACGGCCACGGAGTCTGTCAGTGCCAGCCACAGACCCACCCCTGCAGTGGCCCTTGCGGAAGCTGAGCGGGGGCCGTCCAAGGACTTCCTCCTTGTCGGGACAGCGGTCCTGGCCGTCTCGCTGGTGGTCTTCATCCTTGCTGGCATCGTCATCGTCAACCGGCGGCGACTTGCTGGCCTGGAGGGTCGCCGGTCCTGATCAGCACCGGGCCGTGCCACATCGTCGGGCGCCTGGACCGCACCAGCCAGCCGGTGGTGCGTGCACCACCGGTCCCGGCCAGGCCGTAGACTTCACCCGGTGCCCGCTGCCGGCGTCGCGGCAGGTACCTGAATCGTCTCCCTGATGGAAGGACTCGGCACCGTGCTGAGAACGCGAGCAGCAGGCTCCCTGCGCACCGGCGACATCGGACAGACCGTTACGCTGGCCGGGTGGGTGGACCGTCGGCGTGACCACGGCGGGGTGGCTTTTGTCGACCTGCGTGATGCCTCGGGGGTCGCCCAGGTCGTCATTCGCGAGGAGGTTGCCCACGACCTGCGCTCGGAGTACGTGCTGAGGGTAGTCGGCGAGGTCAGCGCTCGTCCCGAGGGCAACGAGAACCCGAGCCTGCCGACCGGGGACGTCGAGGTGGTGGTCCGTGACCTCGAGATCCTTAACCCCTCTGCCGCTCTGCCCTTCCAGGTCTCCGACCACGCCGAGGACTCTGGTCAGGCAGGTGAGGAGGCCCGCCTGAGGTACCGCTACCTGGACCTTCGCCGCTCACCGATGCAGCGTGCCATCCGGCTGCGCTCGCAAGCCTCCCGCGCCGCCCGTCGGGTGCTGGACTCCCACGACTTCGTTGAGGTCGAGACCCCCACCCTGACCCGGTCGACACCCGAGGGCGCCCGCGACTTCCTTGTGCCCGCCCGCCTGGCTCCCGGGTCGTGGTATGCCTTGCCGCAGAGCCCCCAGCTGTTCAAGCAGCTGCTCATGGTGGCTGGCATGGAGCGCTACTACCAGATCGCTCGCTGCTACCGCGACGAGGACTTCCGGGCGGACCGGCAGCCGGAGTTCACCCAGCTTGACGTAGAAATGAGCTTTGTGGACCAGGAGGACGTCATCAAGGTGGCGGAGGAGGTGATCCGTGAGGTCTGGGCGCTGGTCGGCCACGAGGTGACCACACCGATCCCGCGGGTGACCTATGCCGAGGCGATGAGGCGCTACGGAACGGACAAGCCGGACCTGCGTTTCGGGTGCGAGCTGGTGGACCTCACCGAGTACTTTGCGGCCACAACGTTCCGGGTATTTCGTCAGCCCTATGTCGGTGCGGTCGTAATGCCTGGGGGCGCCTCGCAGTCGAGGAGGACCTTCGACGCCTGGCAGGAGTGGGCCAGGCAACGTGGCGCCAAGGGCCTGGCCTACGTCACTGTGGCCCAGGACGGGACGCTCGGCGGGCCTGTGGCCAAGAACATCACTGAGGCGGAGCGTGCGGGCCTGGCGCAGGCCTGTGGTGCTGCCGCAGGTGACTGCATATTCTTTGCTGCCGGGCAGGTCGAGCAGGCGCGCGCCCTGCTCGGGGCCGCTCGTGTGGAGGTGGCGCGCCGTTGCGGACTGGTGGACGAGGAGGACTGGAGCTTCGTGTGGGTGGTGGACGCCCCCCTGTTCAAGGCCGCCGCTGAGGCTCGGGCAGACGGGGACGTCACCCTGGGTGCCTCCGCGTGGACTGCGGTCCACCACGCCTTCACCGCCCCCAGGCCGGAGTGCCTGGGGACCTTTGACACCGACCCAGGCTCTGCCCTGGCCTACGCCTATGACATCGTGTGCAACGGCAACGAGATCGGTGGCGGATCGATCCGCATCCACCGCCGTGACGTGCAGGAGCGCGTCTTCAAGGTCATGGGAATCGAGCCGCAGGAGGCCCAGGAGAAGTTTGGCTTCCTCCTGGAGGCCTTCTCCTACGGGGCGCCGCCACACGGGGGTATCGCCTTCGGGTGGGACCGGATCATCGCGCTGCTGACGCGCGCGGACTCGATCCGTGACGTTATTGCCTTCCCGAAGTCGGGAGGTGGCTACGACCCGCTGACGGAGGCGCCGGCGCCCATCACGGCCCAGCAGCGCAAGGAGGCGGGGGTGGACGCCGTACCCGCCCGCCGGGACTCACCCCGGCCCCCTGCCAGCCAGTAGGTACGTGCGAGCCTGAGGCACAATAGGCCCATGGCGCGCTACACCGAGATCCACCCCGTCAACCCACAGACCCGTCTGGTCAGAAAAGTCGTGGACACCGTGCGGGAAGGGGGGCTGGTCGCCTACCCTACCGACTCCGGGTACGCCCTGGCCTGCGCCCCGGGTAACAAGGAGGGACTGGACCGTATCCGCTCTATCCGGCAGCTGGACAGCAGGCACAACTTCACCTTCGTGTGTGCCAGCTTTGCGCAGGTCGGTCCGATGGCGATCCTGGGCAACAACGCCTTCCGCCTGGTCAAGCGGCTGACTCCGGGGCCGTGGACCTTCATCCTCAAGGGAACTAAGGAGGTCCCGAGGATGACGCTCAACCCCAGGAAGCACACCCTGGGGGTCCGTATCCCGCAGCACGCCCTGACGCAGGCCCTGGTGGCCGAGTTCGGGAGCCCCTGCTGTCCTCCACGTTTATCCGCCCCGGCCAGGACGAGCCGGAGACCAGCGGGTGGGAGGTTGAGGAGTCCCTGGGCCACCTTATTGACATCGTCATAGAGGGACCGGTTGGCCGTGGAGAGCCGACGACGGTGGTGGACCTGACTGATGACTACCCCGAGGTCGTGCGGGAAGGGGCCGGGGACGTCAGCCTGCTGTAGGCGACGCCGACTCCACCGCTGACTGTGCTGACTCCGCTGACTCCACGGAGGACGCCGTCCTGTCGGGAAGGGCCTCCTCACCAGCCGGTTGTCTACCAGTCGGCATGCCACCGGCCGCCATGACCTCCTCATCGGGCGCAGCGGACCTGGCAGTCTCCAGTGTCTCGGGGACCTCGGAGGTCTCGGCAGGCTCTCTAGCCTCTCCGTTCGGGTCCTGCTCCGTCTCCTGGTCCACCTCCTGGCGGTCAGCACGGCCCTGTGCCGCGGACGCTCCGGAGGGTCGGAGCCAGCGTGGTGCCCACCAGCTCCAGCGTCCCAGGATCCTCATGACGGAGGGCAGCAGCAGCAGCCGGACCAGCAGGAGGTCCACTGCGACGACGAGGGCGAGCGCCAGCCCGGTCTCCTGGACGAGCGGAAGCCTGCTGACCAGAAGGCTCGTACAGGCAGCCACCGTGACGACGGCTGCTGCGAGAACGGGGCCTCGTGACTGGCGCAGTCCCAGGTGCAGCGCGGTCCGGTGGTCCGTGCCAGCGCTGCGGTACTGGGCGACACGGCTCATCAGGACGACCTCGTGGCTCATCGCCAGGCCCAGCCCGAGGAGCACTGCCGTGACGACAGCGGTGGTGTCCACACCGACGCCTCCGGCCGGGGCCAGTCCCAGCAGGCTGCGGCCGTGGCCCTCCTGGACCACCCAGGTCAGCACTCCCAGGGAGGCGGACAGTGAC
Organism: Actinomyces lilanjuaniae; assembly: GCF_003606385.1. Taxonomy (NCBI): domain Bacteria; kingdom Bacillati; phylum Actinomycetota; class Actinomycetes; order Actinomycetales; family Actinomycetaceae; genus Actinomyces; species Actinomyces lilanjuaniae. The sequence continues at coordinate 1,466,570 of NZ_CP032514.1, forward strand.
AGGCCGGTGACGGGAACCGCTACGAGCGGCAGGAGCAGGGAGTCCGTCAGGAGAAGCAGGAGGACGACAGTTGCCAGGACTACTGCCGCCGCCACCACCGGGGCGCTTCCGAGCAGCGAGCCGCGCATGTCGACCTGGCTTGCCGCCTGCCCCGTCACCCACGTCTCTACCGGGGGATCGAGGGCGCGAAGGGCGGTGACGGCCTCCTCGGCGGTGCCTGACCAGCGCTCTCCGGTCAGGTCCAGGTAGACCACCGTGTAGTCGCCAGCGGTCGAGGGGCTCACAACTGCCTCAACCCCGGGGACTGAGGCGACGTGGTCGTTGATGAACTCGGTGACGCTCTCCCCGGTCCCGGCGAGGATGAGCGTGGCGTCCTGGTCCACCGTTGAGGGGTACTCCTGCTCCAGCACCGCTGCGTAGGCCCTCTGGTCGGAGCCGACCGGGAGCTGGTCCGAGGCAGTCGAGGTGAGCGTGTGCAGGCTGCCCAGCGGGACAGCCAGACCGGTCAGCACCAGCAGGCATCCTGCCAGGACAGCCCAGGGGTAGACGCTGCTACGACGAATGCGGGCACCTGCTGGTGTCGTCCCCCGGCCGTCCCTTCTTATGCCTGACAGGCGTCTCAGCGCGGACGAGAGCGTGGGGCGGATGGGGAGGAGGACCGGGGAGACAGGCCGGGACGAGGGGCGCAGCACCTCCTGTCCCGTCAGCGCCAGGAGTGCTGGGACCAGCGTCAAGGAGACGCTGACGGACACGAGGAGGACAACAGCCCCTGTCAGTGCTGAGGCTCTCAGCGTACCCTCGGCTGCCAGGTAGAGACCGCAGAGGCTGACCGCTACCGCCAGGGCTGAGAAGACGACTGTGCGGCCTGCTGTCCGCATCGTCGCTGACAGCAGGCGGGCAGCGGGAGGGGCCTCGGCGTCGCGTCGGTACCGGTGCGTACCCCGCACGGGAGCAGGCCTGTCCGGGGTGGTACCCGAGCCAGGGTCCTGCGTGTGCGTGTCACCTGGCGCGCTGCCTGCTGGGCCGTCCTCCGGCGGTCCTTCTGGCTCTGTCGCGCTCGCGCTCGGTGTGCCCGAGCCGAGCGTCTCCTGGTAGCGGGAGGTGAGCAGCAGCGCGTAGCCCAGAGTCAGGGATGCTCCCAGGACCCAGAAGACAACAGCTGCCACGTAGGGGACCTCGACGACGAGGGACAGCCCGTAGACGGCGCCCAGGGTGCTGGCTGCTGAGACCACGGTAGCCAGGAGGCAGGCGCCGACCTGCAGGAGCCTGCTGACGGCCAGCGCCGTCACCAGCAGGGCCACAGGAAGGAGCAGGAGTCCGGATCGCAGCAGGTCCCGGCCTGCCTCACTGCTGATCGCCTCCTCGACGGAGCCGTCGTGGGAGACGGTGCCTCGGGCGCCCGGAGCGGTTGCGGCGAGCTCTGCAGGCACCTCTTCCAGGCGGTTACTCACCTGGTCCACCAGGGCGGCTACCTCCTGGGCGTAGCGGGTGTCCTCAGGGTCGGCGACCGCGGAGCCGTTGGGGTTGACCGTGACGACGACGACGAAGCCGTCCATGCTGTCGGCCGCCATCGACCGGGCCGCGTCCGAGGTCAGCATCCCCGGGACCACAAAGGGGTCCAGGACGTTGTGTGTGCCCACGAGCTGCCCCAGGTCGGCGTGGGCGGTGGACAGGGCCTGGGCCACCTCCTCCTGCTGCTGGGTCGTGCTCAGGTCCACGTCCGAGACCAGGAGGGTCACGGTGACGGCGTCACCGGACAAGGAGTCCAGGACATAGCCGCCCTCAGCGCTCTGGGTCCCTGGCGTGTCAGCTGTCACGCTGTGGAGGCGGGAGAACAGGTTCTGTCCTCCCAGGCCGGTCAGCGCCGCGACTACCAGGACCGCCGACAGGACGAGCCAGGTCGCGACGACGAGCCAGGCGTCCTTGAAGACACGGTAGGAGAGCCAGCCGAGCATGACGGCATTGTCGCACCATGTGCCGACGCTCATGGGCAGGACGAGGGATGCGCCGCGTCCCCTGCGAGCCAACCGGCGGCACCGAGGCTGAGAAGGCTATGGTCAGGACCCATGGACCTGTTCGAATCTGTGGGTACCGACGACGCCGGGTTGCCGACCCACCGCCACGCGCCGCTGGCGGTGCGCATGCGTCCGCGCACCCTGGAGGAGGTCCAGGGCAGGACCACCTTCTGGGGCCGGGGGCGCCGCTGCGACGCCTTGTGGAGCCGTCAGGGGCAGGTGACGACCGGGGTGCGGGGGTGTCCTCGGTCATCCTGTGGGGCCGCCGGGGACCGGCAAGACGACGCTGGCCTACCTGGTAGCCCGGGCTAGCGGGCGCCGTTTTGTCGAGCTGTCCGCAGTGACCGCCGGGGTCAGGGATGTACGCTCCGTCGTCAGCGACGCCCGCCGTCAGCTGGCGGCGTCGGGGCAGGAGACGGTGCTCTTCGTGGACGAGGTCCACCGCTTCTCACGCTCGCAGCAGGACGCCCTGCTGCCCAGCGTGGAGAACCGGTGGGTGACCCTGGTAGCGGCGACCACGGAGAACCCCTCCTTCTCCGTGGTCTCACCTCTGCTGTCACGTTCCCTCCTGCTGACCCTGCGCTCCCTGGGCCCTCAGGACCTGAGGCTCCTGCTGGAGCGTGCCCTCACCGACGAGCGCGGGCTGGCCGGGGCGGTCGCTCTTGAGGAGGAGGCTCGTGACCAGGTGGTGCGTATGGCAGGCTCCGACGCGCGCAGGGCGCTGACCGTCCTGGAGGCGGCCGCGGGAGCCGTCCTGGCGGAGGGTGCGCGCGGTAGCGGGCACGACGGTGTCCCTGCCACTCCCAGAATCGTCCCCAGCATCACGGTCAAGGACGTGGAGCGCGCTGCCGACACCTCGGCGGTGCGCTACGACCGCCAGGGAGACCAGCACTACGACGTCGTCAGCGCCTTCATCAAGTCGATGCGGGGCTCCGACCCTGATGCCACGATCCACTACCTGGCACGGATGATCGCCGCAGGCGAGGACCCCCGCTACATCGCCAGGAGGATCGTCGTCCACGCCTCCGAGGACGTGGGGCTGGCGGACCCCTGGGTGCTGTCAACCGCGGTTGCTGCCCAGCAGGCGGTGGCGGCGATCGGGATGCCTGAGTCCGGTCTCGTGCTGGCCCAGGCCGCGCTGGCCGTGGCGACGGCACCGAAGTCCAACGCGGTAGCCACGGCCCTGAGCCGGGCTCTGGAGGACGTGAGGGCAGGACGCGGCGGCACAGTGCCCTCCCACCTGCGGGACGCCCACTACGCCGGTGCCCAGGCGCTGGGGCACGGGCGGGGCTACCTCTACCCCCACGACTTCGCGCACTCGGTAGTAGCCCAGACCTACCTGCCTGAGGACCTGGACGGCACCCAGTACTACCAGCCGACCACCAACGGGCACGAGGACCGCGTCTCCCAGAGACTGGCCCGGGTACGGTCCATCCTGAGCTCCGGTGAGAGCCCCGGTGACGGTCCTGGTGGCGCGCCAGGGGCTACCTGGCCCCAGGCTCCCGCGCCCGCGCGCTCCCGGAAGGACTCCCCGGGCACTGGACAGTCGTAGGCTGTCTCGGTGAGCAGCATGCGGGGCGGGACGGGGACGACGGAGACAGGGCGCAACGAAGGCAGGGGAGGCGTAGCCGTGCCAGGAAGGCTGCCAATGGTACTTGTCGGCCTGGCGGCGGGCCTGCTCTCCGGGCTCTTCGGCGTGGGCGGGGGAGTGCTGCTGGTGCCCGCCCTGGTGGCAGTCCTGGGCCTGGACCACAGGCGGGCTGCGGCGACCTCTCTGGTGGCGATCCTGCCTACCTCTGTCGTCGGTGCGCTGACCTACGGCCTGCGGGGTCAGGTCTCCCTGGTAGCGGCCGTCATCCTCCTGGCCGGGACCCTGGTGGGTGCCCAGGTAGGCGCCTGGCTGCTCCACCGGCTGCCCGCAAGGGTGCTCCCGTGGACCTTTGCCTCCTTTGTCGTGCTCGTTCTGGTGTCCCAGCAGGTCGTGCCCCCGGTGCGGCACGCGGACCTGACCCCGGACCCGGTGAGGGTGGTGGCGCTGGTCGTGGTGGGACTGGCGGCGGGTGTCCTGTCCGGCCTGGTGGGGGTTGGAGGGGGCGTCGTGGTGGTGCCGGGCCTAGAGGCGGTCGTCGGGCTGGGGGACCTGCTGGCCCGTGGTACCTCTCTGGCCGTCATGGTCCCCACTGCCGTGTCCGGGGCAGTAGCCCACCTGCGGCGCGGGCACGCGGACCTGGCCACCGCAGTGGTGACCGGCCTGGCCTCCTCCGCGGCCTCTCCCGTGGGGGCGCTCCTGGCGGCCCGTGTCCCTCCCGGGCCGACCTCCTGGATGTTCAGTGCCTTTCTCGTGGTGGTGGCGGTCCTGGTGCTGCGGCGCTCGCCGGGTCGCAGTACCGCTTCCCGCTGACGCCCGCTGGACTGGCGCAGTGTCCCTCGGCTGCCCCGGCTCCCGTCCGACGGCCCGCAGACGGCTCACCTGCAGGGACTGGGTGCGCGCAGGTGTGAGGATCGGCTCACAGCCGGACCGGGAAGGTGCGTGCGCCAACTGGTTCGCGCTAGAGTTCAGCAGCCGCACGACTGGGGCGAGCCCCGCTCCCGAAATGCAGGCCTCCTGGGGTCCTGGCCCGTACCGCGGCTGGCCCCGCGTCGCAGGGCGCTGCCTGTGACGTGCGAACACTACTCCGACAGGAAGAAGCAAGCATGAGCTCATCACGTTCCCGCCGCCAGGTCCGTCTGTCCCGTGCGCTGGGCATCCCGCTGACGCCCAAGGCGGTGCGCTACTTCGAGAAGCGCCCCTACGGTCCTGGCGAGCACGGTCGCGCGCGTCGGCGCACCGAGTCCGACTACGCCGTGCGCCTGAAGGAGAAGCAGCGGCTGCGCGCCCAGTACGGCATCCGTGAGGCCCAGCTCCAGCGCGTCTTCGAGGAGGCCCGTCGTGAGAGGGGACTCACGGGTGAGTCGCTTGTCGAGCTGCTGGAGATGCGGCTGGACGCCCTGGTCCTGCGCTCCGGCATCGCCCGCACCATCGCCCAGGCTCGCCAGAACGTCGTGCACCGCCACATCCTCGTGGACGGAAGGGTGGTCGACCGCCCCTCCTTCCGGGTCAGGCCCGGCCAGACGATCCAGGTACGCCCCCGCTCCCAGGTCATGGTCCCCTTCCAGGTCGCTGCTGCTGGCACGCACCGTGACGTGCTGCCTGCTGTCCCCGACTACCTGACGGTGGACCTGGAGAAGCTGTCTGCGACGCTGGTGCGTCGCCCCAAGCGTGACGAGGTCCCGGTCACCTGCGACGTGCAGATGGTGGTTGAGTACTACTCACGATGACCTGAGGGTGGCCGGTGGACCAGTCTGCCGGGCGGCAGCGCCCGCGCTGGTTACCGGTCGGCTCCCAGCGTCTGCGTGGGCACCGGGCCCGTGCCGAGCGTGACACCGACAACCAGATGAGGAGCTCATGAGAACCTCCGAGATCCGCCGACGCTGGCTGGACTACTTTGCTGCCAACGGCCACGAGATCCGACCCTCGGTGCCGCTGGTGTCCCCGAGCCCTCGATCCTGTTCACCATCGCCGGCGTGGTTCCCTTCATCCCCTATATCCTGGGTACCGAGGAGCCGCCGTGGCCCAGGGCTGCCTCGGTGCAGAAGTGCATCCGTACCAACGACATCGACAACGTCGGCAGGACCACTCGTCACGGGACGTTCTTCCAGATGGGCGGCAACTTCTCTTTTGGGGACTACTTCAAGGAGGGGCCATCGACCTTGCCTGGGGGCTGCTGACCGGGTCCCGGCAGGAGGGCGGCTACGGCCTGGACGGGGACCGCCTGTGGATGACCATCTGGGAGGAGGACAAGGTCTCCTACGACCACTGGACCAGAGCTGTCGGCGTGTCTGCCGACCGGATCCAGACCCTTCCCTTCGAGGAGATCTCCTGGTCCACGGGCCAGCCGGGACCTGCTGGGGCGTGCTGCGAGATCCACTACGACCGCGGTCCTGCCTTCGGCCCTGATGGAGGGCCGGCCGGGGACGCCCGTGGGGACCGGTTCCTGGAGGTGTGGAACCTGGTGTTCGACGAGTTCGTGCGCGGTGAGGGCGAGGGCCACGACTTCGAGCTGGTGGGCGAGCTTGACCGCACTGCGATCGACACCGGGCTCGGGATGGAGCGGCTGGCCTTCCTGCTGCAGGACAAGCCCAACATGTACGAGATCGACGAGGTCCTTCCCGTCATCACTGCGGTGGAGGAGATGAGCGGGAAGACTTACGGCTCCTCAGCCTCCGCGACCTCCTCGACGCGAGCCACCTACTCCGACGACGTCAACATGCGGGTCGTCGCCGACCACGTGCGCAGCGCGCTCATGCTGATCGGGGACGGGGTGAGGCCCGGCAACGACGGCCGGGGCTACGTCCTGCGCCGTCTGATCCGCCGGGCCGTGCGCTCGATGCGCCTGCTGGGGGTGGAGGAGGCGACGATGCCGACGCTGCTGACCACCTCGAAGGACGTCATGAGGGCCTCCTACCCTGAGCTGGAGGAGAACTGGGACACCATCCGCGACGTCGCCTGCGGCGAGGAGGAGGCCTTCCGCCGCACCCTGGCTGCTGGGACCACGATCCTGGATACCGCCGTCGTGGCCGCGAGAAAGCGTGCCGGGACCTCAGGGCGCCCCACCGTCACCGGGGACAGTGCGTTTGAGCTCCACGACACCTACGGCTTCCCCATCGACCTGACCCTGGAGATGGCGGCCGAGCAGGGGGTGGCCGTCGACGAGGCCTCCTTCCGCAGCCTCATGGAGCAGCAGAAGCAGCGGGCTCGCGCCGACGCCCGGGCCAAGAAGACCGGCCACGCCGACCTGCGCGTCCTCCAGGCGCTGGAGAAGGAGATGGGGGGCGGCTCCACCTTCCTGGGGTACACGGACAGCGCGGCCGAGGGCACCGTCACCGGGCTCCTGGTTCACGGGACCCCTCAGACGGCTGTGGCTGCTCCCGCCGAGGTCGAGCTGATCTTGGACCGGACCCCCTTCTGGGCGGAGATGGGCGGCCAGCTGGCGGACCAGGGCGTGATCCGTCTTGCTGACGGCGGTGTGGTTGAGGTCAACGACGTCCAGGCCCCGGTCACGGGCCTGTCCGTGCACCACGGCACCCTCACCGAGGGGACGGTCCGGGTCGGGGAGAAGGCCTTCGCCCAGATCGACACGGACCGTCGCCTAGCCATCGCGCGGGCGCACACCTCGACGCACATGGTCCACCGCGCCCTTCACGAGGTCGTCTCCGCCAGTGCCACCCAGGCGGGAAGCGAGAACTCTCCCTCGCGGCTGCGCTTTGACTTCCGCCACGGCTCCGCCCTGGCCGAGGAGCAGGTTGCGGGTATCGAGGAGCTGGTCAACACCAAGCTCGCTGAGGACCTGGCCGTGACCGACGAGGTCATGGATATCGAGGCCGCCCGGGCCAGTGGCGCCATCGCGCTGTTCGGGGAGAAGTACGGCCGCAACGTCCGCGTGGTCTCCATCGGGGGGGACTGGTCCCGCGAGCTGTGCGCTGGCACACACGTTCCCACCACCGGCACGATCGGCCGGGTGGCTGTGCTGGGAGAGGCCTCCATCGGGTCGGGAGTGCGTCGTATCGACGCGCTTGTCGGCGAGGGGGCCTACGACTTCCAGGCCAGGGAGCACGCGCTGGTCTCCCAGCTGTCAGGAATGGTCGGCGGTCGTCCTGAGGACCTGCCTGAGCGCGTGGACTCCCTCATGAGGCGGCTCAAGGAGGCGGAGAAGAAGCTGGCAGCAGCCGAGCAGCTGGCTACGGCAGCGCGGGCCGCAGATATTGTCGCGGGGACGCGCAGAGTCGGCCAGGTGCGGCTGGCAGCCCTGAGCCTGGGGGAGGTGTCCTCAGCCGATGTCCTGCGGCCCCTGGTCCTGGACGTACGGCAGCGGCTGGGTGACAGCGAGCCGACAGTGGTCGTCGTGGGCGGTGTCGTCTCCGGACGGCCTGTCGTCGTCGTGGCGACCAATGCCCCGGCCCGCCAGCACAGGGTCAGGGCTGGCGCCCTTGTCCGGGTCGCCGCCCAGGTGCTGGGCGGCGGGGGCGGGGGCAAGGACGACCTGGCCCAGGGCGGTGGACGTAGCGCCGAGGCGCTTCCCGAGGCCCTGCGGGCCATCGTGGCGGCTCTTCGGTCCTGAGGCAGGCTCCGTGTCTGCTGTGCGCCCCGGGGTACGTCTGGCCTTTGACGTAGGCACCTCGCGTATTGGTGTCGCCCGCTGCGACCAGGAGGGAATTCTTGCCGTCCCGGCACTCACTCTCAGACGTGACCGCTACGGTAGCGATCTTGACGAGGCAGCCGACCTTGTCGGGGAGTACGCTGCTGTCGAGGTTCTTGTCGGTCTTCCTCGGAGCATGGCGGGCGGCAGCTCCTCCTCAGCGCAGGACTCTCGCCGCTGGGCCCGCAGTCTCGCCGGTACCGTCGCGCCGGTGCCCGTACGGCTGGTCGACGAGCGCCTCACGACGGTGACGGCCCACCGCCGCCTGCACGAGGCAGGCCTGCGGGAGAGGACCTTTCGCGGCGTCGTCGACGAGGCGGCGGCGGTCGTCATACTGGAGCAGGCTCTTGAGACCGAGCGGCTCACCGGGCAGCCGCCCGGCGAGCGAGTCCCCCCGAGCAAGAGAGGCAGCGCGTGAGTCAGGACGACTTCTTTGCTGAGCTTGGTATCCAGCGTCAGGACGGGGCGGATGCCGACCACGGGCCCAGGGGCCGCCGGGCACGGCGTGCGGAGAAGAAGGAGCGTCGTCGGCGCAGGCGCCGTCGTCGCTGGCTGACCTCCGTGGTCCTTGTTGTGGTCCTGATCGCCGTAGGCGTGGTGGCCTACCGGGCGCTAGGCGTCATGCGCGACACCCCCTCCGCGACCTCGGCGGCCCAGGACTACGAGGGAGCCGGTGAGGAGGAGGTGGTCATCACGGTTCCTGAGGGAGCCTCCGGACGTGATATCGGCGCGCTCCTGGAGGAGGCCGACGTGGTCGCCTCCGCCGCCGCCTTCGTCGAGGCCTACAAGGCCAACGAGAAGTCGGGCACCATCCAGCCGGGGACCTATACGCTCAAGACGCACATGTCCGCGGCCAACGCCGTAGCCACGCTCCTGGATCCGGCGTCCAAGGCCGAGCACAGCCTGACCGTCGCCGAGGGCTTCACCAAGAACCAGGTCAAGGAACGGCTTATGAGCGTGGGAGACTTCACCGCGAAGGAGGTTGACGAGGCCTACGCGGACACTGAAGCCATCGGCCTACCTGAGCAGGCAGGTGGTGACGTCGAGGGCTGGCTGGCACCGTCTACCTACGACATCGGCGAGGACGACACCGCCACGGACGTGGTGGCGCAGATGGTCTCCACCACAGTCGCCAACCTACGCTCCGCCGGCGTAGAGGAGGAGGACTACCAGGAGGTCCTGACCAAGGCCTCTATCGTGGAGCGCGAGGTCTCCCAGGCCCAGTACTACGGTCAGGTGGCCCGGGTCATCGACAACCGCATCGCGGATACCGAGGGTGAGACCCAGGGCATGCTCCAGATGGACTCCACCGTCCTGTACGGCCTGGGCCGAGTGGGGGGCATCCCCTCCCCGGAGGACACGGCCGACGCATCCAACGCCTACAACACCTACCAGCACCCCGGCCTGCCGCCAACCCCGATCGGGAGCCCCGGTCAGGAGGTTATCGCGGCCGTGCTGGACCCGCCCGAGGGCGACTGGCTGTACTTCGTGACAGTTGACCTGACCACGGGTGAGACGCTCTTTGCCGCGACGCTGGAGGAGCAGGAGGCCAACACGGAGAAGCTCAACGCCTACTGCCGTGAGAACCAGGAGGTCTGCCAGGGCGCCACTGCGACCGCCACGGCTGCGCCTGATCCGGCCACGGCTACCCCTGATGGCGGGTCGTAGGCCTGCCAGCCCGGTGAGGCCTGTGGCAGGTTCCGGGACTGGTGCTGCCGGGGAGGGTAGCGCCAGTCGGCAGGGGGAGGTACTGGGCCACCGGGCCGCGGTCGTCGGGCACCCGGTCTCCCACTCCCTGTCACCGGTCCTGCACCGTGCCGCCTACGCCCAGCTCGGCCTGGGCACGTGGCACTACACCAGGATCGACCTGCCTGTCACGCGGCTGCCGGGCCTGGTGTCCCAGCTGGCCGCGCCGGTCAGCGATGGCTGGGCCTGGTCGGGGCTGAGCGTGACGATGCCGCACAAGCAGGCCCTGGTGCCCATGCTGGACGTGGTCGACCCTCTGGCCCAGGCGGTGGGCTCGGTCAACACCGTGGTGGCCCAGCGCTCGGGCACGGGACCGGCCCTGCTGGCGGGGTTCAACACCGACGTGACTGGGATCGTCGAGGCGGTACGGGAGACTGCTGCGGCGTGGTCCGCCCAGGCGCTGCCAGCCTTGCCGACCTGTGCACCGGGCAGGGCCGACGGGTGGGGAGTCTCTGGGGCAACAGCCGTCGTCCTGGGCTCTGGGGCCACGGCGTGCTCAGCCCTGGCCGCGCTCACCGAGCTGGGCGCGACACGGATCGTCGTAGCCGCCCGCCGCCATGCCGGCCCTGGCCGCGCCCTGAGTGCAGCACATCGTATGGGTCTGGAGGTGGAGGCCCTCACCTGGACCCCGGGCGAGGTACGTTCTGACTCTGCCGTGGCCGAGGTTCTGGCCCAGGCGGACCTAGCGGTCTCCACCCTGCCCGCAGGTGGTGCGGACACGCTGGCTGAGGCCCTGCCCGGAGTCCTGGGCGGGAGACTTACGGCAGGAGCGGTCCTGCTTGACGTCGTCTACGCGCCCTGGCCGACACCTCTGGCCAGCGCCTGGGAGCGCGGTGGCGGGGCGGTGGCACCCGGCTGGCTCATGCTGCTGCACCAGGCGGTGCCCCAGGTCAGGCTGATGACGGGCCGCGGCCCTGATGTCGCACCCATGCGAGACGCACTGCTGCGTGCCCTGTAGGCGTGCCCTGTAGGGCGCACGCCCGGGCCGGAGAGGTCGGGTGCCCGGCTGTGGGCCACGGTGTGGGATGATCGGTGCCATGCTTCATTGGATGACGGCCGGGGAGTCCCACGGCGAGGCCCTGACCGCCGTGGTCGACGGCGTCCCGGCGGGCGTGGAGATCACCAGCGAGGACATCCGGGAGGCCCTGGCACGTCGTCGCCTGGGTCACGGCCGTGGCGCCCGGCAGTCCTTCGAGCGCGACGAGCTAAGGATCCTAGGAGGGATCAGGCACGGCCGTACGATCGGTAGCCCCGTGTCCCTGCAGATCGGCAACTCCGAGTGGCCCCGGTGGTCCACGGTCATGAGCGCCGACCCGGTGGAGGCCGAGGCGCTCCTGGTGGACGCAGGAACCGGGGACGAGCGGGAGCTGGCTCGCAACAGGCCCCTGACCAGGCCCCGTCCTGGTCATGCGGACCTGCCGGGAATGCTCAAGTACGATCTGCCGGAGGCGCGGCCGGTCCTGGAACGCGCCTCGGCACGTGAGACCGCGGCCCGGGTCGCCCTGGGTGCGGTGGCGGAGGCGCTCCTGGCGCAGGTTGCCGGGATCAGGCTGGTCAGCCATGTCGTACGTGTCGGGACAGTGGCTCTGCCTGAGGACGTCGCCGCGCCGCAGCCGCAGGACACCGCACGCCTGGACGCCGACCCGGTGCGCTGCACCGACCCCGCGACCAGCGCCGCGATGGTCTCGCTCATCGACGAGGCCAGGAAGGCGGGCGACACCCTGGGGGGAGTAGTTGAGGTGGTCGCCACCGGGGTCCCGGTGGGGCTGGGTTCCCACGTTCAGGCCGACCGGCGCCTAGATGCCCGGCTGGCTGGTGCGCTCATGAGCATCCAGGCGGTCAAGGGAGTGGAGGTGGGTGACGGCTTCGCCCAGGCTCAGCTCAGGGGCTCCGCAGCCCACGACGAGATCCTCTCGGTCCGCTCGGGTGGTGTCAGCCGTGCCTCCAACCGCGCCGGCGGGGTGGAGGGCGGTATCTCCAACGGTTCCCCGGTGCGGGTCCGTGCCGCCTTCAAGCCGATCTCCACGGTGCCGCGAGCGCTTCGCACCGTGGACATGGCCACGGGAGAGGAGGCGACCGGACTGCACCAGCGCTCCGACACCTGCGCCGTCGTCCCGGGTGCCGTGATCGCCCAGGCCATGACGGCGCTGGTTCTGGCAGACGCCCTGACTGACAAGACCGGAGGTGACTCCGTGGTGCAGGCCCGTAGCAGCCTCGTCTCCTACCTGGACCGCGTGGCTGAGCGGACACGATGGTGACCGGGAGGGCGGGCAGCGCCAGACAGAGCCAGACGCGCGGGAGCGTGAGCCAGGAGAACACCCGGAAAGGACACAAAGGACACGTAGAGAGGAGCCGCCCGTGAGCACGACAGGCCGCTACAACGACAGGCTGCCTCCTGCTGTTGACGCCGAGGTCCTGCCGCTGGTCCTTGTCGGGCTTCCTGGTGCGGGCAAGACCACGGTGGCACGGCTGCTTGCCCACGCCCTGGGCGTTCAGGTCACCGACACTGATGCCGAGGTACGTCGTAGGTCCCGGATGACCATCCCGGAGATCTTCGCCTCCGAGGGGGAGGAGCGCTTCCGCGACCGTGAGCACCGGGCGGTGCGGGCCGTCCTTGACTCCCCGGCGGCGGCGCACGGCGTCGTGGCGCTGGGCGGTGGCGCGGTGGTGCGCAAGGAGAACCGCGAGCTCCTCAAGGGTCGCGTTGTGGTCTACCTCGAAGCTACCCCCCTCACCGCTGCCGTCCACGTCGGGGACGGGTCCGGCCGACCACTCATGACGACCGGGGACGAGGCACCCGGTGGTGCTGGCACCCTCCCTGCGCGGATCGGTGCCGTGCCGGAGCAGGGCACGTCCTCACCCGGTGCGGCTGACACGGCTGTGGGCCAGGACCCGCAGGACGCGAAGCAGGACGGGGGAGGCGGCAGCCATGACCCGGTCCTGGAACGGATGGAGGCCCTGTACGCGCAGAGGGCAGCACTGTACGAGGAGGTCGCCTCGATCACCGTCCCTACCGACGGGCTGAGCGCCGAACAGGTCGCGGCCCTGGTCCTGGTGGCCCTGGGAGCCAGGCCCCACCGGGTCGCCGGGGCGCTGGCCCCCGTCGCGCCCGGCTCCGGCGACGTGACCGGCTCTGCCCGTGCCGGGGCGCAGTACGAGGAGCCGCCCGTCCCAGAGGCAGTCGGGCTGCGTCGCATCGGCGTGAGAGGGCCGCATGCCTACGAGGTCCTTGTGGGTCGAGGGCTTCAGGACCAGCTGCAGGCAGCGGTGCGCCAGGTGGCGGGCGGCGGCAGGGGCGGGGTGGCGGTGGTCCATGACGAGCACCTTGGTGCCGTCGCCGCCACCTACGAGGCCGAGCTGGGTCGTGCCGGCCTGCGTACCACCCGAATCAGGGTTCCTGCCGGGGAGGAGGCCAAGACCGCGAAGGTCCTGGAGAAGGTGTGGCACGACCTGGGAGTCTTCCGCATGGGGCGTGACGGGGTGGTGGTCGGCCTGGGCGGCGGGGCTGTCACTGACCTCGCGGGCTTCGCTGCCGCCAGCTGGCTGCGAGGAGTGCCCGTGGTCCAGGTCCCCACCTCCCTGCTTGCCATGGTTGACGCCGCAGTGGGTGGCAAGACCGGGATCAACACGGCAGCGGGAAAGAACCTTGTGGGGGCGTTCCATCCTCCCTCTGTGGTCCTGGCGGACACGCAGACGCTGGCGAGCCTGCCGGGTGCCGAGCTGCGGGCCGGCCTGGGCGAGGTCGTCAAGTGCGGGCTCATCGCAGACCCTGTCATCCTGGAGAGGCTCCTGGAGGACCCGCAGGCCTGCACCCGCTGGGACTCCCCGGTCCTGGCCGAGCTGGTAGCCCGTTCGGTATCGGTCAAGGCCGCCGTCGTTAGCGAGGACCTGACCGAGTCCGGGCAGCGGGAGGTGCTCAACTACGGGCACACCTACGCCCACGCGGTAGAGAGGGCCACCGGGTACACCTGGCGGCACGGAGAGGCGGTAGCGGTAGGCTGCCTGTTCGCTGCCCACACGGCTCATCTGGCAGGCAGGCTCGACGCCGAGACCCTGGCCGTGCACTACCGTGTCCTGTCTGCTGTCGGCCTGCCGACCTCTTTCCCGCAGGGACACGGACGCTGGGAGGAGCTTCACGAGATCATGCTGAGTGACAAGAAGGTGCGCGGCGGGGTGCTGAGGATGGTGCTCCTGGAGCGGGTCGCAGCCCCGGTGCGCACGACCGCTCCCGGGGAGCCTGTCCTGCGCCTGGCCCACGAGGCTGTCACCGCTGGTGGGCACGGGGCGGCACGGTGAGGGCCAGTGGTCCCGTCGTGCTCCTGGGACCGCCGGGAGCCGGGTGCTCCAGCGTCGGTCACGCCCTGGCCCAGACCACGGGCCGGGTGCTCACGGACCTGCGGACCACAGTGGCCCGCGAGCTGGGCGTCCACCCGTCAACCGCGCTGGTCGAGGTGCCGGAGGAGCGGTACCGGGAGGCTGAGGCCCGCTGCGCGTGCGCCGCGCTGCGCGAGGCCGAGGACCAGTTCCCGGCAGCCGTGCTGGCCCTGGGCTCGGGCTGCCTGGACCGAGATGAGGTCCGTGCCGCGGTCGGCAGAATACGGGGCGCGGGTGGCTGCGTGGTGGCACTGCTGGCCCGCGCGCGGGCCCTGGCAGCTCGCAACGGCCTGGACGCACCACGCTCCATCGCGCTGGGAGACGTCCACCGGCAGTTCACGCGCATGCTGCGGCAGCGCGAGCAGGCCTGCCGCGAGCTGGCCGACGTCGTCGTCGACACGACGGGTACCACTCCTTGCCAGGCTGCTGAGCAGGTGGTGCAGCGCTGCGCAGCCGCAGCGGGCTCGTGACCGGCTTGACAGGAGCCCGTCTGGGGCAGGAGGACCGGGGGCACGATACACTTTCGCCGTTCCCGGACCTTCCGCAGTCCCCGCACCCAAGACGCCATAGATCCTGAGACAGACCCTGAACAGACAGACCTTGAACAGACAGTGAGGATGTGCTCGTGGCCACGACAAACGACTTGAAGAACGGCATGGTGCTCAACCTGGAGGGGCAGCTGTGGCAGGTGGTGGAGTTCCAGCACGTCAAGCCGGGCAAGGGGCCCGCCTTCGTACGTACCAAGATCAAGAACGTGCTGTCGGGTAAGACTGTGGACAGGACCTTCAACGCCGGTCTTAAGGTGGAGACGGCGACCGTCGACCGCCGTGACATGCAGTACTCCTACAAGGACGGTGACGACTTCGTTTTCATGGACGTCAAGACCTTCGACCAGGTCTACGTCTCTGCGGCGACCGTGGGAGAGGCCGCAACCTTCATGCTTGAGGGCCAGGACGTCACGGTCGCCTTCCACGAGGACGCCGTCCTGTTCGTCGAGCTTCCCCCCTCCGTGGTCCTCACGATCTCGCACACGGAGCCGGGCCTGCAGGGCGACCGCTCCTCCGCCGGTACCAAGCCTGCCACTGTTGAGACCGGTGCAGAGATCCAGGTGCCCCTGTTCCTCAACACCGGTGACAGGGTCAAGGTTGACACCCGTACCGGCTCCTACATCTCCCGCGTCACTGACTGATGACAGATCCTGCTGTCCAGGGCTCCTCACCGCCAGCGGAAGCCGTGGCAGGTAGTGACCGGCCTGGTGCTGGCGTCCAGGGGGAGGATCCGGGCGGCGGGGCTCGGGCCGCGGCGTCATCCTCCCGCCGCGGCAGGCGGGCTAGGCACACGGTCACTGCGCGGACCAAGGCCCGGCGTCGCGCCGTGGAGATTCTCTTCGAGGCCGACCAGCGTGGGCTGCTGGTACCCACCAGCAGAGGGGCGCAGGAGACCGAGGGTGACACTCCCGATCTGGGCGTCCATAACGCCTCTTACCACGACGCCTCCTACCGCGAGGCCTCGCGCAGGTTGAGGAGCTTTGCCGCGCAGCGGGCGGTCCACTCCGCGAACCACACTGAGGCCCCTGCCTACGCCCGACAGGTGGTCGAGGGGGTCTGCGACCACCTGGCAGACATTGACGAGGCCATTCAGACCTATGCCCAAGGGTGGGTGCTCATGCGCATGCCTGCCGTGGACCGGGCAATTGCCCGTGCAGCCACCTGGGAGATTGTCTACAACGACGACGTCGACGTCCCCGTAGCGGTGGACGAGGCGGTGACTCTGGCGCGCCTGCTGTCGACCGAGGAGTCCCCAAGGTTCCTGAGCGGCCTGCTAGGCCGTATCGGTGACCTGGCGGACACGCTGCGCTGACCGGGTGCACCGAGAGATGCGCCGCAAGGGGCGTATCGGGACAGGGTAGGGCTCGTCAGGGGTGCTCAGGGAGCTCCTGAGGGGCTGCAGGACGTTGGGACCTCTCCTGCGCGCTGCGGGTGCGACTGCGCAGGCTGCTGATGGTGGCAAAGCGCTCCTCAGCGTAGGGCAGGCTGACCTCCCGCAGAAAGTTCACCAGCCTCGTCTGCCCCTGCTCCTCCAGGGCGGCGATCAGGCTGCGGATGTCGTCAGGGTGCCGGTTCTGGCTCATCTTGGCCTTGCCCGTCACCTGCTCGACCTGGACCTCCACGGCAACGATCGCGCGGGCCATCCTCTCCAGACTGTCCTCACCGACCCGGTCCAGGACCTCCTGAGGCTCCGTGCGCAGGGTCAGCTCGCGGGCCGCCCTCAGGGCAGCCGCAGGGCTGGGGTCGACCCGGACCCTCCCGGTGACGTGGACGGTGATGTAGTCCCAGGTAGGTACGTTCGCCTTGACCTCGTTGGTGGCGTACCACCTAGGAGCGACGTAGGCGTCAGCCTCATCCAGGATGACCAGCGCGGGTCCCAGGGCCGGTAAGCGGGCCTGGGGGTTGTTGCGTACCAGGTGTGTCACTAGCGTGTCGCGGTCCTGATCAAGGTAGAAGGGCACCAGCGTGGCAGCAGGTCCGTCCGCGTGGACGGTCACGAGGTTGCCAACACGCACCTGGGTGAGCAGGCTGGCGGCGTACCCCTCAGGAAGCTCGAAGTGGCGGGGGACGTACATGCCGAGATGCTAGCGGGGCTGCCGTGGGAGCACCACTGCCGCCCGGGTGGCAACGGCGCGGGCGGGCACGGTTGGCCCCGCTGTCGGCAGGCAGTGGTGAGGTGATACTTCAGAGGTGATGCTGGTCTCTTCACTGGTGCACAGGAGTCCAGGCGCGTGCAGCGACAGGAGTCGTGCCCTAGGGTAGGGCCGACCGACATCCTTTAAGTCCGTCCAGCGAGGCGGGGAAGGAGGCCAGCAGTGGCCGAACGTTTGTCAGGCGCCACAGGCGCACCGTCACAGGGCAAGGAGATCCTTGGCCCTGCGGAGGTGGCCCGGTCCTTGTTCCGGATCGCCCACGAGGTGCTGGAGCGCAACAGCGGAACGGGTGACATCGTCGTCCTCGGGATCCCCAGCGGCGGGGTGCCGCTGGCGCAGAGACTGGCGGCCGCGCTGGAGGCGGCCAGCCGGGGAGAGGACCAGGTAGGCGTGTCCACGGAGGTCCCGTGGGAACCCTGGACATCACCATGTACCGTGACGACCTGGGCCGCCACCCTATCCGGGTGCCTCAGCCCACCTCTGTCCCCCAGGGTGGTATCGACGGCAGGACTGTCGTCCTGGTTGACGACGTCCTCTACTCGGGCCGCACTATCCGTGCCGCCCTGGACGCGATCGGCGCCCTGGGCCGCCCACGGGCCGTCCAGCTGGCCGTCCTGGTGGACCGGGGCCACCGTGAGCTGCCCATCAGGGCGGACTACGTGGGAAAGAACCTGCCTACCTCTCGCAGCGAGACGGTGGTGGTCAGCCTCACCGAGCTGGGCGCCCCCTCCGACTCCGTCGCTATCGTGCGCGCGCCCTCCTCCGGCTCCCTGGACCCGGACACTGTGCAGGCCCGGGAGGGGGACGGCCGATGAAGCACCTGCTTAGCGCCAAGGACCTCAGCCACGACGAGGCCGTGTCCTTCCTCGACACGGCCGAGACCATGGCAGCCACTCAGCGTCACGCCGTCAAGAAGCTGCCGACCCTGCGGGGCAAGACAGTGGTCAACCTCTTCTTCGAGGACTCCACCCGCACCCGGCTGTCCTTCGAGGCCGCTGCCAAGCGGCTCAGCGCCGACGTCATCAACTTCTCCGCCAAGGGCTCCAGCCTCTCCAAGGGGGAGTCCCTCAAGGACACCGCCCAGACCATCATGGCCATGGGCGCCGACGCGGTCGTCGTGCGCCACTCGGCCAGTGGTGCCGCGCACCTGCTGGCGCACGCGGGGTGGATCAACGTCCCGGTGCTCAACGCCGGGGACGGCACCCACCAGCACCCGACCCAGGCGCTCCTGGACGCCATGACGCTGCGGCGCTGGTACGCCCCCGGTCCTCAGGGGCGGGGTACGGGCGCGGACGGCTCCCCGTCGCCCCAGGGCCGCGACCTGGACGGGGCGCGGGTCATCATCGTCGGGGACGTCCTCCACTCCCGGGTAGCCCGCTCCAACGTGGACCTGCTGAGCACGCTGGGGCACAGGTGACGCTTGTGGCTCCCTCCACGCTGCTGCCGGTTGGTATGGAGGACTGGCCCTGCCAGGTCTCCTACGACCTGGACGAGGCTATTGCCCGTATCAGGCCCGACGCCGTCATGATGCTGCGGGTGCAGCGTGAGCGCATGAGCGCCGCGGGTGGCGGGTTCTTCCCCAGCCCCGCCGAGTACTCCAGCGCCTTCGGCCTGGACCAGGCCCGACGCGCGGCCATGCCCGACCACGCCATCGTCATGCACCCCGGACCTATGAACCGCGGTCTGGAGATCACCGCTGAGGCCGCCGACGACCCGCGCTCACGCATTATCGAGCAGGTCGGCAACGGCGTGTCCGTGCGCATGGCCGCTCTCTACCTCCTCCTGGCTGACGAAGGGAACCAGCTGTGACCTCCCACCTTCTGACCGGAGTCCGTCCCTACGGCGAGGACCCGACCGACATCCTCCTGGTCGACGGCGCGATCGCGGCGGTCGGCCCTGAGGCCTCGGCCCAGGCGTCTCAGGACACCGTGCGCCACGACCTAGAGGGGCTGGTGGCCCTGCCTGGCCTCGTTGACATCCACACCCACCTGCGCGAGCCCGGGGGCGAGTCGGCGGAGACGGTCTTTACCGGCACTCGTGCGGCTGCCGTCGGCGGCTACACCGCTGTGTTCGCCATGGCCAATACCACTCCCGTCCAGGACAGCGCCGGGGTGGTCGAGCAGGTCCTGCGCCTGGGCAGGGAGGCAGGGTGGGTGGACGTCCACCCGGTGGGGGCGGTGTCTGCCGGCCTCAAGGGTGACCGCCTGTCCGACATGGGGGCGATGGCCCGTTCGGCCGCCCGTGTCCGTGTCTTCTCCGACGACGGCAGGTGCGTGTCCGACCCTGTCCTCATGCGTCGTGCCCTGGAGTACGTCAAGTCCTTCGACGGCGTCATCGCCCAGCACGCCCAGGACCCTCGCCTGACCGAGGGCGCCCAGATGCACGAGGGCGCCGTGTCCGCCGAGCTGGGCCTGCAGGGCTGGCCCGCGGTGGCGGAGGAGTCTGTCATCGCCCGTGACGTCCTCCTGACCGAGCACGTGGGTAGCCGCCTGCACGTGTGCCACCTGTCCACGGCGGGCAGCGTCGACATCATCCGTTGGGCCAAGGCCCGTGGTATCCGCGTCACCGCAGAGGTGACTCCGCACCACCTCCTCCTGACTGACGAGATGGCACGTACCTACTCTCCGCTGTACAAGGTCAACCCGCCCCTGCGCACCTCGGCTGACGTCGAGGCACTGCGCCAGGCCCTGGCCGACGGCACCATCGACGTGGTCGGTACTGACCACGCGCCCCACCCCCTGGAGGACAAGGACTGCGAGTGGGCGGCAGGGGCCTTTGGCATGACAGGTCTGGAGACGGCACTCAGCGTCCTCATCGAGACCATGGTCTCCACCGGTCGCATGGGCTGGCGCGACCTTGCCCGCGTCATGTCCGCCACCCCGGCGCGTATCGGTCGTCTGAGTGACCAGGGCCAGGACCTGGAGCCTGGTGCCGCGGCCAACGTCACGGTGGTGGACCCCGACGTACGGCGTACCGTGGACGGTGCGGCGCAGTGGACCAGCTCGGACAACACCCCCTACGCGGGCACGGAGCTGCCTGGCCAGGTGCGGGCGACCTTCCTGCACGGGCGGCCTACCGTCCTGGACGGCGTACCGGTGGTGGCCGCGGGCAGCAGGGCGTGACCACGGTGGCTACCGTGGTCACGGGAGGCCGCGGGCGGCAGACCGCCCTGCTCGTGCTGGAGGACGGCTACGTTCTGCGCGGCCGCAGCTACGGGGCGGTGGGACGTACGGTGGGGGAGATCGTCTTCAGCACAGCGATGACCGGCTACCAGGAGACGCTGACGGACCCGTCCTACCATCGTCAGATCGTGGTCCAGACGGCTCCCCACATCGGCAACACGGGGGTCAACGACGAGGACCCAGAGTCCGCACGCATCTGGGTGGCCGGGTACGTCGTGCGTGATCCCGCCCGGCGGGCGTCAAGCTGGCGCTCGCGCCGCGAGCTGGAGGACGAGCTGTGCTCGGCCGGGGTCGTGGGCCTGTGCGAGGTGGACACCCGGGCACTGACCCGCCACCTGCGTGAGGCCGGGGCCATGCGTGCGGGGGTGTTCTCCGGGCAGGCTCTTCCTGCAGGTGCTGAGGACGCCGGGGGTCCGAGCCCGGCTGCGGTGGAGATATGCCTGGAGGCGGTGCGCTCCGAGCCCGGCATGACCGGGCAGGCACTGGCCGCCGAGGTCACGACCAGCCGTGGCTACGTGGTGGAGCCCTCGGGCGAGTTCGAGGGCCGCCAGCCACGGGCTGTCGTGGCCGCCGTGGACCTGGGTATTAAGGCCCGGACTCCCTGGCAGCTGGCTGAGCGAGGCGCTCGCGTCCACGTCCTGCCCCAGTCGACGACCCTGGCGGAGGTGCTCGCACTCCGTCCCGACGGGGTCTTCTTCTCCAACGGGCCCGGCGACCCCGGTGCCTCGGACACCGAGGTGGAGCTGCTGCGCGGGGTCCTGGACGCCCGGATCCCCTTCTTCGGGATCTGCCTGGGCAACCAGCTGCTGGGGCGGGCGCTGGGCTACGGCACCTACAAGCTCGGCTACGGGCACCGGGGTACCAACCAGCCAGTCGTGGACCGTTCCACCGGGAAGGTGGAGATCACCGCCCACAACCACGGGTTCGCGGTCGACGCGCCCGTGGACGAGGCCTCGCTGGCTCCCTTCGACAACGGTAGGTACGGACGGGTAGAGGTGTCACACCTGGGACTCAACGACGGTGTGGTTGAGGGGCTGCGCGCCCTGGACCTGCCTGCCTTCTCTGTGCAGTACCACCCGGAGGCCGCCGCCGGGCCCCATGACGGCGAGCACCTCTTTGACCGTTTCATGCGTCTCATGCGGGACAACCAGGGAAGGTAAGGGTCCCAGTGCCGCTGCGTCCTGACATCTCCTCCGTGCTGGTCATCGGCTCGGGACCCATCGTCATCGGCCAGGCCTGCGAGTTCGACTACTCCGGTACCCAGGCCTGCAAGGTGCTGCGCTCCGAAGGCCTACGTGTCATCCTGGTCAACTCCAACCCGGCCACCATCATGACCGACCCGGACCTGGCCGATGCCACCTATGTCGAGCCGATCACGCCTGAGGTGCTCACCACAGTCATCGAGCGTGAGCGACCTGACGCGCTCCTGCCAACCCTGGGAGGGCAGACGGCGCTCAACGCCGCTGTGAGCCTGGCTGAGTCCGGGGTGCTGGAGCGTTACGGTGTCGAGCTCGTCGGCGCCTCGGCGGCCGCGATCAGGGCGGGGGAGGACCGCGACGAGTTCAAGGCCGTCGTCGAGCGGTGCGGGGCACAGGTAGCCCGGAGCCTCGTCGCCCACTCTATGGAGGAGTGCCGTGCCGGCGTGGAGGAGCTGGGCGGCTACCCGGTGGTGGTACGGCCCTCCTTCACCATGGGCGGCCTGGGCTCCGGGGTGGCCTACGGGCCTGAGGACCTGGAGCGTATCTGCGGCCAGGGACTGTCGGCGTCGCGGACCACGGAGGTACTCCTGGAGGAGTCCGTCCTGGGGTGGAAGGAGTATGAGCTCGAGCTCATGCGCGACTCGGCGGACAACGTCGTCGTCGTGTGCTCCATCGAGAATATCGACCCGGTCGGGGTCCACACGGGAGACTCCGTGACCGTGGCCCCGGCTCTGACGCTGACCGACCGCGAGCTCCAGCGGCTGCGTGACATCGGCATCGCGGTCATCCGGGAGGTGGGAGTCGATACCGGGGGCTGCAACATCCAGTTTGCGGTCGACCCCGCCACGGGACGTGTCATCGTCATCGAGATGAACCCCCGTGTGTCACGCTCCTCTGCCCTGGCCTCCAAGGCCACGGGCTTTCCCATCGCCAAGATCGCCGCCCGCCTGGCGGTGGGCTACACCCTGGAGGAGATCCCCAACGACATCACCGGCTCCACCCCGGCGTCCTTCGAGCCGACCCTGGACTACGTCGTGGTCAAGGTCCCGCGCTTCGCCTTTGAGAAGTTCCGGGGTGCGGACCCGACCCTGACGACCACCATGAAGTCAGTGGGGGAGGCCATGGCCATCGGCCGCTGCTTCACCGAGGCCCTCCAGAAGGCCATGCGGTCCCTGGACAAGCCGGGGACGGTCTTTCACTGGGAGGGTCAGGCACCCGGCGACCAGGAGGTGGCCGGGCTGATGGAGTCCGTGCGCACCCCCAGCGAGCACCGTCTGGTCGACCTCCAGCAGGCGCTCCGGGGAGGCGCCAGCCCCGAGCGGCTGAGCGAGGCCACGGCGATCGACCCCTGGTTCGTGGACCAGGTGCTCCTTGTGGAGGAGGTGGCCCAGGAGGTCAAGGACGCTGCGGCACTGACACCTGAGGTCCTGGCGCGGGCCAAGCGGCACGGCTTCTCCGACGCCCAGGTGGCGAGCCTGCGTGGCATCAGCCGGGAAGCAGTCCGGGAGGTGCGCCACGCCTTTGGACTACGACCGGTCTACAAGACGGTGGACACCTGCGCTGCCGAGTTCGCGGCCCGTACTCCCTACCTCTACTCCACCTACGAGGTCGAGACCGAGGTGGCACCCCGCCAGCGTGAGGCCGTCATCATCCTGGGAAGCGGCCCCAACCGGATCGGTCAGGGGATCGAGTTCGACTACTCCTGCGTCCACGCCTCGATGGCGCTGGCGCAGCGCTATGAGACAGTCATGGTCAACTGCAACCCGGAGACTGTCTCCACCGACTACGACATCTCCGACCGGCTCTACTTCGAGCCGCTGACCTTCGAGGACGTCATGGAGGTCTACGAGGCCGAGCGCCGTGCCGGCCCCGTGGCTGGGGTGGTCGTCCAGCTGGGAGGACAGACGCCTCTGTCCCTGGCGCAGCGCCTCCACGACGCCGGGGTCCCGGTCCTGGGGACCACTCCCGAGGCCATTGACGCCGCAGAGGACCGTGAGGTATTCGGGCTGGTGCTGGAGGCGGCCGGGCTGGAGGTGCCCGCTCACGGGACTGCGCTGAGCGACGAGCAGGCGCGGGCCGTGGCGGCCGACGTGGGCTACCCGGTGCTGGTACGTCCCAGCTACGTGCTGGGGGGGCGCGGCATGGAGATTGTCTACGACGCCGACGGTCTGGTCGACTACCTTGAGCGTGCGGGCCAGGAGCCCGGCGGTGCCTACGGCGGTGGCCCGCTCCTCGTCGACCGCTTCCTGGACGACGCCGTCGAGATCGACGTGGACGCGATCTATGACGGCACCGAGCTGTTTCTGGGCGGCGTCATGGAGCACATCGAGGAGGCCGGTATCCACTCCGGTGACTCCGCCTGCGTGCTCCCCCCTATGACGCTGTCCGATGCCGAGATCTCTCGCATCCGCCGCTCGACGCAGGCCATCGCGTCAGGACTGGGCGTACGAGGCCTGCTCAACATTCAGTTCGCCCTGGCCTCTGACATCCTCTACGTCATCGAGGCGAATCCCCGTGCCTCTCGGACGGTGCCCTTCGCCTCGAAGGCCTCAGGTGTGCCTCTGGCCAAGGCTGCCGCCCTGGTGATGGCCGGGGCCAGCATCGCCTCGCTCAGGCGCCGTGGGGACCTGCCTGCGCAGGACGCGGCCTTCTGGGACCCGGAGGACTCCGTGGCGGTCAAGGAGGCGGTGCTTCCCTTCCGGCGCTTCCGTACGGCTGAGGGGCACGTGGTGGACTCGCTGCTGGGCCCCGAGATGCGTTCCACCGGAGAGGTCATGGGCTATGACCTGGACTTTCCTCGTGCCTTTGCCAAGTCGCAGGCGGGTGCCTACGGCGGCCTGCCTCGCGAGGGGACTCTCTTTGTCTCCGTGGCCGACCGGGACAAGAGGGCCGTCATCCTCCCGGTAGCACGCCTGGCTGAGCTCGGCTTCACCGTGCTGGCCACGACAGGTACTGCCCAGGTGCTGCGGCGTAACGGTGTGAGCGCCACGGTTGTGCGCAAGGTCAGCGAGGGCGTGGGGGCGCACGGGGAGCAGACAGTGGTGGGGCTTATCGAGTCCGGCGCGGTCGACATGGTGGTCAACACCCCCAGGGGGCAGGGCGCCCGTGCTGACGGCTACTCTATCCGTGCCGCGACAACCGCTGCCGACCGTCCTATCATCACCACTGTCCAGCAGCTTCAGGCCGTGGTCCAGGCGCTGGAGGCCCAGCTGCGGGGACCGTTCACAGTTCGCAGCCTGCAGGAGCATATGAGTGCCCGTCTCCGCCGACGTGGTGCAGGCTTCTGCCAGAGCGGGACAGACAGCGTGACAACCATGGAGAACCCGGTGCTATGAGCGCAGCAGCTCGTGATCCGCGTCGCCGTACCGCACGTCCGCCCTTCGGAGCCAGGCTGGCCCAGGCCATGGCAGAGCGCGGTCCCGTGTGCGTGGGTATCGACCCGCACCCAGGCCTCCTGGAGGCCTGGGGGCTGGCGGACTCCCCTGTCGGCCTGCGCGACTTCTCCCTGCGGGTGGTGGAGGCCGTCTCCGGCCGAGTGGCTGCCGTCAAGCCGCAGGCTGCCTTCTTTGAGCGGCACGGCTCCGCGGGGGTGGCGGTGCTGGAGGAGGTCCTGCAAGCGCTGAGGGACGCCGGGACCTTGTCTATCCTTGACGTCAAGCGGGGCGACATCGGCTCCACGATGGGGGCCTACGCCCAGGCCTACCTGGGTGAGGACGCTCCTGCTGCGGCTGACGCGATCACAGTCTCGCCCTATCTGGGCTACGGGTCGCTCGCTCCGGCGCTGGAGCTCGCCTGCGCCACGGGCAGGGGAGTGTTTGTGCTGGCACTGACCTCTAACCCGGAGGGAGCTGAGGTCCAGCACGCGCGCAGCAGCGACGCGCGCTCAGTGGCGGCAGGTGTCGTCGAGGCTGTGGCCCGGTCGAACGCTGCCGCTGACAAGGCGGGCTACCTGGGCAGTGTCGGCCTGGTGGTGGGGGCCACGACCGGTGGCGCCGTGAGGGACCTGGGAATTGACCTGGCTTCGGCCAATGCTGCGCTGCTGGCCCCCGGGGTGGGGACTCAAGGAGCGGGGGCCGCAGAGCTGAGGAGCGTCTTCAGCGGGGTGCGGCACCGGGTCCTGGCCTCGACCTCCCGTGCAGTTTTGGAAGCGGGGCCTCAGGTGTCCGGGCTGCGGCGAGCGGCGGGGCAGACCCGCGAGGCGGTGGCCGCCGCGCTGGCCTGGTAAGCCACCGGGCGCCTGCGCCCGTGGCTGCCTGTAACCCCGGCTGAGGCACGATGTCGTGCCCATGAGGTCGTTCCGTGTGCGCCGACGTCACGTCCATCGTATCCTTGTGTTTCAGGTCACTGAAAGGGGGGAGGGGACTATGGTGCTTCCGGAGCTGACACCGCAGCAGCGGGCTGCTGCCCTGGAGAAGGCGGCAGCGGCGCGGGCACGACGGGCTGAGGTCAAGTCAGTGCTCAAGAGCGGCAGGCTGAGCCTGTCACGCTTCCTGGAGGAGGCCCAGGACGACAAGGTCCTGGGACGGATGAAGGTCAGGGCGCTGCTGCTGTCCCTGCCACGCGTGGGAGACACGACGGCCGACACCGTTCTGGAGGAGGTCGGTATCGCATCGTCGAGGCGGGTGCGTGGTCTGGGCTCTCAGCAGCGTGCCGAGCTGATCAGACGCTTCGGCTGAGGCGACAGGGACGAGCGCCCGGGGCTGTCTCACGGTCTGCCGCCCCACTCCGGCTCCCGCCGGGTGGTGCGGCAGCCCCCTGCTGTGTGCAGGCTGGTACGAGCCGCTCCGGTGAGCCATGATGTGCCCATGAGTGATGCTGCCGCCCCGGCACCCGCTGCCACCGTACCGAGGCCGGCTCGTCTGACAGTCCTGGCGGGGCCGACAGCAGTCGGCAAGGGGACCGTCGTGGCTGAACTGCGTCGCCGTCATCCCGACCTGTTCGTGTCGGTCTCGGCAACGACGCGTCGTCCTCGTCCCGGTGAGGTGGACGGCGTGCACTACTACTTTGTGTCGGAGGCGGACTTCGACGACCTGGTGTCCACGGGGCAGATGCTGGAGTGGGCACAGGTCCACGGGCGCTTCCGTTACGGAACTCCTCGGGGACCGGTCGAGGACCAGCTGGGGGCCGGACGTCCTGCCCTGCTGGAGATCGACCTGGCGGGTGCCCGCCAGGTCAGGGTCGCGATGCCTCAGGCCCAGCTTGTGTTCTTGCTGCCGCCCAGCTGGGAGGAGCTCGTGAGCAGGCTGACCCGGCGCAGCACCGAGGACCGTCGCGAGCAGGAGCGCCGCCTGGTGACGGCCCGTGTGGAGATGGAGGCCGCAGGAGAGTTTGACTACACCGTTGTCAACGACACCGTGTCGCGTGCCACGAGTGAGTTGGAGGCTCTCATGGGACTGGAGGAGTAAACTGGCGGGCCGCAGTACCGTCGTGACAGAACTGGAGCCACGCCATGCTCGGAACCTCCCCGCAGCCCGAGGGCATCACCAACCCGCCGATTGACGACCTCCTGGACAAGGTCGACTCCAAGTACGGGCTCGTCGTGGAGGCAGCGAAGCGCGCGCGTCAGATCAATGCCTACACCCAGCAGCTGGAGGACAACCAGATGGAGTTCTTCGGTCCGCTCGTTGAGGCGGAGCTGGAGGAGAAGTCGCTGGGTATCGCCCTGCGGGAGATCGCTGAGGACAAGCTGGAGGTTATCCCCGGCGACGTAGCGCGCGCCCGTCGCGCCGAGGCGGAGGAGGCCCGGCGGGCGGCAGAGGCGGACATGTTTGCTGACATCGATCTTGGCACCCCGGTCTCAATGACGGAGGTCTCAATGACGGAGACGGAGGACCTGGACGCGGGTGACGTCACCGGTCTTGAGGACATCCAGTTCTGATCCTGGACCGCTCCTGGGCGGTATTGCCGGTGCAAGCGAGCGGTGCCAGGCGGCCAGGGCCGTCCGGGATCCGGTAGGGCAGGGGCCGGACAAGGAGACTGGTGGGAAGGCCCTCGGAGGTGACGGCGCCGTGACAGGAGTTAAGGCCCGGCGGGTGGTGGTCGGTGTCGCCGGGTCTGTGGCCGCCTACAAGGCACCGTCTGTGATTCGCGGCCTCAGGCAGGCCGGGTACGAGGTCCGCACGGTGGCCACGCAGGCGGCCCTGAGATTTATCGGGAAGTCAGCGCTGGCGGCGGTCTCAGGTGCTCCGGTCTCCAGCGGCCTCTTTGACGACCCCGCGGCTGTCGAGCACGTGGGTGTGGCTGAGTGGGCTGAGCTCGTCCTGGTCGCCCCGGCCTCAGCCGACCTCATCGCCCGGGTCCGTGCGGGCAGGGCGGACGACCTGCTCACCGCTACCATCCTGGCCACGACCGCACCGGTGGTCCTGGCCCCGGCCATGCATACGCAGATGTGGCGCAACCCGGCCACGGTGGACAACGTCGCGGTGCTGCGTCGCCGTGGGGTGCGGGTGATCGAGCCCGACTCGGGGCCTCTTACCAGTGGGGACTGGGGGCCCGGCCGTCTGCCAGAGGCTGAGCGTGTGATCCGCGAGGCCGTGGCGGCCCTGGACCGTAGTGCACCGGGCGGCACGGTCTCGAACTCCCAGGATCCTGTCGCTGCCTCTTCCCAGACGACGCCAGCCGACCCGGCTGCGGGCGCCCAGTCAGTGGCAGTGTCGGCGGCACCCTCAGCAGCACCGTCACCAGCGCTGCAGGGTCGTCACGTACTAGTGACGGCCGGGGGCACACGGGAGCCACTTGATCCCGTGCGGTTCCTGGGCAACCGCTCCTCGGGCCGCCAGGGCACAGCCCTGGCGGCGGCCGTGGCCGCACGGGGCGCGCAGGTCACTCTGGTCCACGCCCATGTGGAGCAGGCCGTCCTGGACACCTTGCCGGGAACGGTACGTGTCCTGGAGGCGGGCACTGCCGTCGACATGGAGCGTGTCGTGCGCCAGGAGGCGCGAGACGCGGACGTCGTGGTCATGGCGGCGGCCGTGGCCGACATGCGTCCTGCCAGCGTCTCGGCGACCAAGCTCAAGAAGAGCCTCCCGCAGCCAGAAGACGGGAAGCCTGCGGGGCTGACGACGGTGGAGCTTGTCGAGAACCCCGATATCCTGGCTGGCCTGGTCTCCGACCCGCCCCGACCGGGCCAGCTCCTGGTCGGGTTCGCCGCTGAGACCGGGGACAGCCACCAGGACGCTCTTGCCCACGGCACGGCCAAGGCCCGTCGGAAGGGGGCGCACCTGCTGGCGGTCAACGTGGTGGGGGAGAGCCTGGGGTTCGGGGACGTCCCTAACGCCGTCGTCGTGCTGGACCACCAGGGGCACGAGGTCACCCGTGCCCGAGGTACCAAGGCGCAGGTTGCCGAGGCCCTGGTTGACCTGGTCGTACAGTGCCTGCCTGCGGGTGGGCGGTAGCGGCAGGACTAACGGCGCGACTGCCGGTTCGCGCCCGTGGCCAGTGGTTAGGATGGACTGGTGAAGTCAACGGTGCGGCTCTTTACGTCGGAGTCGGTTACGGAAGGTCACCCGGACAAGGTCTGTGACCGCGTCTCAGACGCCATCCTGGACGCCATCCTGGAGCAGGACCCTGGTGCCCGGGTGGCGGTGGAGACTATGGTGACGACCGGGCTGGTCCACGTCGCTGGGGAGGTGACCACTGAGCACGCCTACGTGGAGATTCCCGAGATCGTCCGCTCGGAGATCTCGAGGATCGGCTACACCTCCTCCCAGGTGTGCTTTGACGCTGGGTCGTGCGGTGTCTCGGTGTCGATCGGCCAGCAGTCCCCGGATATCGCCGCCGGGGTGGACATCTCCTTGCAGGCGCGTGAGGGCGGTGACGATCCGGCCGACCCCCTGGACCTCCAGGGTGCGGGGGACCAGGGGCTCATGTTCGGCTACGCCTGTGACGAGACCTCGGTCCTCATGCCCGCCCCCATCCTTCTTGCCCACCGCATGGCGCAACGACTGGCTGAGGTGCGCAAGGAGGGGATCGTGGAGGGTCTGCGCCCGGACGGCAAGACCCAGGTGACAGTTGGCTACGAGGCAGACCGCCCGGTCAGCCTGGAGACGGTCGTGGTCTCTGCCCAGCACGACCAGGACCGCACCCGAGCCTGGCTCACCGACGCCCTGACTACTCAGGTCGTCGCCCCGGTCCTTCAGGAGCAGGCAGAGCAGGGGCTTGACCTGGCCGCAGACGACACGGAGATTCTGGTCAACCCGTCCGGCCAGTTCGTGGTAGGCGGGCCCGCGGGCGACGCGGGGCTTACCGGCCGCAAGATCATCGTGGACACCTACGGGGGCATGGCCCGTCACGGCGGCGGGGCGTTCTCCGGGAAGGACCCCTCCAAGGTCGACCGCTCGGCTGCCTACGCCGTGCGGTGGGTCGCCAAGAACGTGGTGGCAGCGGGCCTGGCCCGGCGCTGCGAGGTCCAGGTCGCCTATGCCATCGGCTCGGCTCGTCCTGTCGGCCTCTACCTGGAGACGTTCGGCACGCAGACCGTGCCGACGCAGCGTATCGCCTCGGCTGTCGAGGAGGTCTTCGACCTCCGTCCGGCTGCTATCGTGCGTGACCTCGACCTGCGGCGTCCGATCTACGCCTCCACCAGTGCGTACGGACACTTCGGACGCCCCGGGTTCGCCTGGGAGAGGCTTGACCGCACACAGGAGCTTCTCCGTGCCGTCTAGCCTGTCCGGCTAGTATGTCCAGGCCGTGGCGGGCGCCGGTGCGCTGGCACGAGAGCCGCGGTGAAGCGCGGTAAGGGAGGCCCCTCATGGACGTGGTCGGCGGCGTGGCCAGGATCGCGCCCAACCAGGAGAGGCAGCGCACCGGCTCCCAGGGGGAGCTCCTCAGCGTGCCGCGTGGTAACGACCGTCCGCTACAGGTGCCAGGTTCCGGGCTCCCTGTGGCCCGGGTGCTTCTGGACTCCCCGGTACCACACCTGGACCGCACCTTCGACTACAGCGTCCCTGACACCATGACGGAGGAGGCGGCACCCGGGACACGGGTCGTGGTCCGCTTCGGCGGCAAGGAGATGCGCGGCTGGGTCTGGGAACGCGCTGATACCACCACCCACCTGGGACGCTTGGCGCCCCTGCGCCGCGTGATCTCGGACCTGTCTGTGCTGCCAGCCGCCTCCCGGCGGCTGGTGGAGGCCGTGGCAGCACGTAGTGCCGGCGTGCGCTCCGACGTGGTCCGGCTGGCACTGCCCTCACGGCACGCGGCGACGGAGCGCCTGGAGCGGACGTCGTCGCCGCCCGAGGAGTCCCCGGCGTGGGCGGTGCCGTCGGCTGAGGGTACCTGGGGGGTCTACGACGGTGGCGCACAGCTCCTTGCCGACCTGGCCGCGGGAGGCTTTCCGCGAGCAGGGTGGTGCGCGCTGCCCCGTCGGGAAGGTGTCAGCGCGGCGTGGCAGCGCTGTGTGGCGGTGGCTGCGCAGGCAAGCCTGGCCAGCGGCCGAGGTGTGCTGGTGGTGCTACCCACCACGGGGCAGGCGGAGGCTGTTGCCGACGTGCTGCGGCGTGAGCTCCCGGGGGAGCGGGTTGCGCTCCTGTCGGCCGAGCACGGGGCTTCTCGGCGGTATCGTGCCTTCCTCCAGGTCCTGCTAGGGCGTGCCCGTGTCGTGGTGGGGACCCGGTCGGCGGCGTTTGCACCCGTGGCTGACCTGGGACTGGCGGTCGTGTGGGACGACGGTGACAGCCGCCTTGAGGAGCGCCACGCCCCCTACGTGCACGCGCGAACCGTGCTGGCACTACGCTCCTCCCTGGAGGGAGCCGGTCTTCTTCTTGCAGGATACTCACGTTCTGCGCAGACGCAGGCCCTGGTTGAGCGGGGCTGGTGCACCGAGCTGTCGGCGCCACGCGAGGTGGCTCGTCGTGCGACGGCTCGGATCGAGGTCCCCGGTGCCCCCGAGCTCGAGGCCGAGGGGGCCTCCGGCACCGCCCGGGTGCCGTCCCTGGCGCACCGTGCCCTGGTCTCGGCACTGACAGAAGGGCCTGTCCTCGTCCAGGTGCCGCGAGGTGGGTACGCCCCGGTAGTTGCCTGCCTGCAGTGCCGCGAGGTCGCCCGCTGCCCTCACTGCTCAGGACCTCTGGCCATGTCGCGCGGGGGGCGTACCACCTGCCGCTGGTGCGCGCGTCCGGTTGGGCAGTGGCAGTGCCCCCAGTGTGGTGGGACGAGGCTTCGGATGGTCACCGTCGGCTCCTCCCGTACCGGTGAGGAGCTGGGCCGGGCCTTCCCCCACGTCCCTGTCCTGGTCTCAGGCGCCAGGGAGGACCACGGCGTGGTCAGCACCGTGGGGCCACGGCCACGGATCATCGTGGCGACGCCTGGCGCTGAGCCCGTGGCTGACGGCGGATACCGGGCGGTGCTGATCCTCGACGGAGCGGTCATCTCCAGCCGCCCTGAGCTGGGGTCCGCTCAGGAGGCTCTCCGCCTGTGGACGGGGGCGGCAGTTCTTGCTGCCCCCGGGGCACGGGTCATTCTCCTTGGACGTCCGGCCCCGGCTGTGGCTCAGGCGTTCCTGCGGTGGGACCACGTCGGCTTCGCCCGTCGTGAACTCCGTGAGCGTGACGAGCTCCATCTCCCTCCCGCGTGGAGGGCCGCACGGCTGGACGGGCACGAGTGGTCCGTGGAGGGCTTCCTTGCCCAGGCGCAGGAGCAGGGCTTCGAGACCTTGGGACCGGTGCTGCCGGGACCGGTAGGGGAGACCGCGGGTGACGGCGGAGTGGGGGAGGCCAGGGGGCTTATCCGTTGTCCTGCCTCCAGGGGGTCTGAGCTTGCCGCGATGCTGCGCCACCACCTTCGGGAGAGGTCAGTTCGTCGTGAGGATCCTGTTCGTGTTGAGCTGGACCCGACCTCCCTGTGGTAGATGCTGGTGTGGTCGACTGCACCGCGGGACCCGGGTGCGCCCATGCTGTCAGCTGGGAGAGCAGCGTGGTGGCAGTCGCCTTGACGTCGCGGCCCTCGCTGAGCGCAGTGACGGCGGCGCCGTCCACGACGGCGATAACCATCTCGGGCTCCAAGGGGCTGCCGAGGCGCTGCAGCACCCTGCCGACAGCAGTGTTGAGACGCTGACGACCCTGCCGGTAGGCCTGCTCCACGGGCTCGACCTTGCCCGCTCCGATGAGCTGGAGGTAGTGGCCCAGGTAGCGTCCGTGGCTGGGGAGGGTCGCCTGGAGCAGGAGCTCGATCCGTCGTGCGGGGCTGGGAGTCTCGCCCAGCTCTTCCACGCAGTCAGCGACGCGCTCAGCACGCGAGGCCCACAGCCCGATATTGAGCAGACCTGCTTGGTGGAGGAGGTCGTCGAGCCCATCAAAGTAGTAGGTGGTCGCAGACAGCGAGCACCCGGCCCGCCTGGCTACGCTGCGGTGGCTTACGGCAGAAGGACCTGCCTCACGGATGAGAGCGGCAGCGGCCTCGGTAATGGCCTGCTTGCGGTCCTCCCCGCGCGAGGTGCTGCCTGCCTCTGGTCGTGTGCTCCACGAGGAGGGCGCGCCAGCCTGCGTTCCTGGTCCGGTACCGGTCATGACGGGCTCCTTGGCTGTCGGCGGTGGTGGCACTCCAAGACGGTGTCGGTAAGACGGTGTCGGTGCTACGGCCCCATTTATATCGAATTATATCGACAATGACACTGTGCCTGATGCGTCTGCCTCGGCCAGGGCGGGACAGAGGTGCCGCGTAGGCGCTGAGACAGGCCACGCCTGTGCGGCTGCTTGTGTCCCTGCCCGCGTAGCCCCTCCGGGGTCGGCTCTACGACTGGTGTCCACCAACCTGCGTGAGCTCAGAGCCGTGGAGGGTGCGTGACATGGTGATCGCTACCAGGGCGACCAGGGAGACAACGGTGAGGTAGACGGCCGGCGCCAGTCCTGACCCGGTGGCTGTGATGAGCCAGGTCACGATGAAGGGGGTCGTGCCTCCGAGGATCGCGTTGGCGCCGTTGAAGGACAGGGCAAACCCGGAGTAGCGGACGCTGGTGGGGAAGGACTCGGCCAGGAATGTCGCCAGGGTCCCGTCGTTGGCCGTAAGGACGACCGCGAAGACGATTTGGCACGCGATGACGACCAGCAGGTTCCCTGAGGCGTTCATCATGACGACGAACAGCGGGACCGTGAGCACGATGAAGGTGAGGCACGCGGCGATGAGCATCTTGCGGCGCCCGAAGGAGTCCGACAGGTGTCCCATGAGGAAGATCGAGCCGATGTAGACCGTAAGCATGGCGGAGGTGGCCATCGTGGCGGTGTCCTGGGAGAAGCCCAGCTCCTCGTGGACGTAGGTGGGCATGTAGGTCAGCAGCATGTAGAAGGCGACGGCGTTGAGGCAGGAGACACCAAAGGTGATGAGAGTCTCGCGCTTGTGGTGGGCCAGCAGCTCACGCAGCGGCTCCACCCACCGTGTCCCAGGCCGGTCCGGGGTCTCCTGCGTGTCCTCGGCGCCCATGTCCTCGACCATGGACTGGTACACGGGTGAGTCCTCCAGGTGCACACGGATATAGCGCCCGATGAGCCCCAGGGGTCCGGCCAGGAGGAAGGGGACACGCCATCCCCAGGAGGACATCGCCGCGTCGTCGAGGAGCACGAACATACCGGAGACCATAAGGGAGCCGGCCAGCAGTCCACACGCGGTCGAGGCCGGAACCAGGCTGGTGTACATCCCGCGTCGGCTGGTGGGGGCGTACTCCGCGAGGAAGGTGCCCGCGCCGGCGTACTCCCCGGAGGCGGAGAAGCCCTGGACCATGCGCAGCAGGAGCAGGCCCACGGCTGAGCCGAGGCCGATCGTGGCGTAGCCGGGCAGCAGCCCAATGAGGAAGGTGGAGCCGGACATCAGGAGGATGGACCACGACAGTGCCCACCTGCGCCCCTTGCGGTCGCCCCATGCCCCCCATACTACCGCCCCGACTGGCCGCAGCACGAAGGACATGGCAAATACCGCGAAGGAGGACATGATTTGGACCGACTCGTCGCTCTCGGGAAAGAATACCCTACCGATCACAACAGCCAGGTAGCCGTAGGAGGCATAGTCGAACCACTCGATAAAGTTGCCTATAAAGCTTGCCGTTGCCGCCTTTCTTAAGGCTTGGGCGCGGTTGTCGTGCATGTCGGCACGTGTCGTGGATTCAGTCATGCTGACTCTGGTCTCCAGTGTCTGGGGGCGTCCGACCGCGACGTGGGTCCGGACGGGCAGAAAAGGTTATCCGTCCGTCAATTTCGCGGCGGAGCCTAATGGGTGAAGTTCGTCATACTATAGCGTATGATGCCGTGCTGCGCCCAGGACGTGCCGTAAGTGCCTAGGGTATTTTGGAACCCTATTGACGTCGGTGGGCAGCGTCGGCGGCAACAGCAACGCGTGCCCCTTTTATATCTCCACCCCCAGTTCCTGCCCGGCACGCGTCTCCCGCGAGACGTGACGAAAGGTGTTGGCCATCATGAGTAAAGTAACCACAGTATAGGGGAGCGCCCCGATAATAGTTCCTGTCTGGACGGTTCCCACAACGGTCTCGCCTCCGATAGTGAGCAGCAGGAAAGCGATCCCGGCTATTCCTGCTACTAGCGCCACTCGGAACAACCTCGACGGCTGCGCTGCGGAGGAGACGAATCCACTCAGCGCGTGGATACCGGAGTCCAGCGACGTGAGGTAGTACGTTCCCACCAGTATGGTGGCAATGAGGAGGAGCGCCAGGGCTACCGGACGGTAGGGAATCTCGCCGAGCATGACAAAGAGCCCCAGGGAGGTGTCCTGCTGCGTGGCCCGGCTGACGGCTCCCTGCCCGGCGTCGTCGTAGTAGAGCGCTGCCCCGCCCAGCAGCCCGATCCACACGACACAGACCAGGGAGGGGATGCCCAGGACCCCGACAACGAACTCGCGTAGTGAGCGCCCCCGGGAGATGCGTGCGATGAAGGAGCCGACGAAGGTGGAGAAGGCCCAGGACCAGCACCAGATGAACACCGTCCAGGTCCCGTTCCAGCTGGAGTCCCATGATTCCAGGGCGGTGGCGGCCGAGGCGGCGTCTGTCCACGTTCCCATCCACCACATGGACCACAGGTACTGCCCGGTCGTCTGGGGGAGGACGGACAACAGGTAGACCGTCGGGCCTGCGACAAGGACCCCGGCCATGAGGACGATGCTCAGCACAGAGTTGACCTCGCTGACCCTCCTCATGCCTTTCTCGACGCCCAGGTAGACGCTGAGCGCCGCCAGGAGGCCGATGACGCCGATCACGACGGTGCGCACGGCCGGGCCGGGGACGCCACCAAAGGTCTGGCCGATGCCCGAGGACAGCTGCATGGCGGCAAAGGCGAAGGAGGTGGACAGGCCGAAGACGGTGGCCAGGATGACGGTGGTCTCCACGACCACGCCGACCACGCCCCGGACGCGCTCGGGGAACATGTCGGTCACAGCGTCCCTGAACGTCATGAAGGACCCTCGGTTGTGGAACGACAGGGCCAGGCACAGGGCGACGACGCAGTAGATGGCCCACCCGTGGACCGCCCAGTGGAAGTAGGTCCAGATCAGGGCGCCGTCAGTGTCGTCAGTGCCGACCACGTCGCTGAGAGGATTGTCCGACCGGAGCAGGAGAGGCTCGGCAACGGACCAGAAGATGAGCCCGATTCCCTGCCCGCAGGCGAAGAGCATGGAGTACCAGGCAAATCGGCCGTACTCGGGTCTCGCGCCTCGGCCGCCCAGGACAATGGCCCCACGCCGTCCTGTAGCCATGTAGACGCAGAAGAGAAGGGCAAGCGTGGCCAGGACTACGAAGTACCAGGTAAAGTTGCTGGTGACCGCGGTCCTGAAGGAGCTGATGACGCTGGCTGCGGTGTCGCCGTGCGCTACGGTGAGGATAATGACCAGGCTGACAAGCAGGAGACTGACCGTCTTGACCGTCCAGTCCTCACGGCGTCGGCTTGACCCCGCTGCCAGGGGCGAGGGCCTGGAGACAGGACCGGCACTGGTGTCATTGTGGTCGTCGGTGGCGTGATGAGAGGGTGTGGTGCCCATTGGTCCCAGTCCTGTGAGTACTCGTCGTTCGGTGCAGGCAGCTGAGGCATCTGCTGGCAGCGCAGGCCCGGAGGCTAGAGGCCTAGTACCCGCGGTACCCGCACTGTGTGAACGTGTCGGCCGCAACTATATAGCAACGGGAAGAGGCGGCCCGCCGTCTGTCTCAGGGCCATGGTCTACCCTGGTTGTCTGCCCTCATGGTCTGTCCAGGTAGGGCTGGCTTGACAGGCGGCGGGCCACGAGCCCCGACACCTGCGCTACACCTCCAGCCGGTTGCGGACCGCCTGGACGATACCCGGCACGATGGAGGAGGCGAGCACCCTGCCCTTCTCGGCACTGGCCTGCCGCCCGGACGACAGGCAGCCGGAGTCGGGGGTCAGGCCTGGGTCCACGGGGAGCAGGTCGTACAGGGGCAGCTGGGCGGCTGGAAGGTCCATGACCCGGTCCATGGCGACCAGGTCGGGGAAGTACTCCAGCATGAGCGAGGTCTCCATGACACCCCCGTGCTCGACGTCCCAGCCAGGAAAGCCGTCCGGGTAGAGCCGCGAGATTACGTCGTCAGTGACGTAGTCCCAGTAGGAGAGCATCATGACCTGGACCCCGGCTCGCTGCCCGCCAAGCTCACGCAGCGCCAGGTCGACGCCCTCGTAGATGAACTGGTAGTTCTCGTAGTGCCCGTTGACAAAGGCGATACGCCGGGCACCGTGGCGCGCCAGCTCGCGTACCAGGGTCTGGCACACCGACACGACCGTGCTGGCGTCAAAGCCGAAGGACCCGATGATGTGGTTTCCACCCCCTGACCGCTGCTGGGACTTGTAGCCGGTGGTGACGGCGGGGGCGACCAGGGCGGCCCCGAGCTCCTCGGCCACGAGCTCGGTGATCCTGGTGGACAGCAGGACGTCGACGCTGATCGGCATGTGCGGTCCGTGCTGCTCCATGGCCCCGACAGGAATGAGGACCACGGGGTCCTCCTCAGCCAGGACCCGACGGTAGGTGAAGGCGTCCATCCGCGTGATGCTGTGCTCGTCAGTCATGTGTGAGAGTCCTTTTCTTATCAGGTAGGCGGAAGGTTCGTTCCCGGTGGGCTCCCGGAAGGCAGGAGTGCTCGGCGGCGAGTGGACCGCTACCGCAGGACGCCGCCACCGGGGGCGCGGAGTCACCGCGGATGCTGGCTCAGCACTGCCGGGGCCTTCGTGACGGCGTCCTGGTCATCGTCCTCACCGGTCGCGTCATCTCGGCTGACGGCAGAGACCTCCTTGTCCTGGCCGTTGTTTCTCCTGGTGGAGAAGAGTATCTGTGACACCCCGCCCGTGATGATGAGCGCCCCACCCAGCGCCTGCATGAGGGTGAGGGGCTCGCTAAACAGCACCATGCCCAGCAGGGTCGCCATAATCGTCTCCTGGTAGGAGATAGTTGCCAGCTCCCCGGCCAGCAGGATTCGTGACGCGACGGTCAGGAAGAAGAAGGCGCCGAAGCCAGTCACGAAGGCGGCGACCACCAGGGTCAGCCATCCGCGGGTCGTCATCTCACTGAGGTCGGGGCGCATGAAGATGAGGATGACGCCCAGCGTGACGATGGCGAACGTGAAGTTGCAGTAGGAGCGGACGTCGGAGTCGACGTCGGTGCGGTAGCGGCTGAAGAACAGGAACAGGCCGTAGGCCACGCCAGAGGCCAGGGCGACGAGGTTGCCCACCATGTACTGCGGGTCAAGGCTGAGGCTGACGTCGAGCCCACCCTCGGCGGTGTAGTTGATGACACCGATGATCATAAGGCACCCCACCACCACAGCGGCAAGGGAGAAGGCGGTGGTTCTGGTGAAGGGCTCCTTGAGGAATATCGTGGCCAGGAGCGTCGAGTAGATGGGGCCGGTGTAGATGAGGAACGCCGCGTTGGACAGCGTCGTCATCTGTGTCGACATGACGTACAGCCCTGACAGGAGTCCGAGGAACACGCCGGTCAGCAGGACGGCCGGGGTGAGGCGGAACCCCTTGAACTTGTGGAACCGACGGGTGGCGACAAAGATCAGGGTCATCCCGATGAACCCTGCAAAGCTCCTGTTGAAGGAGATGAAGATACCCGGGGCCTCAATGTAGCGGGCGAACGCGCCGATGCCGCCCATGAGGCTGGAGGAAAGAAACATGAAGGCAAAGCCCTTCAGCTTTGCTTGACCCATTGAGTCCAACGTCCGCTCCTTTGCGGTTATCGCCACTGCCGCTCGGTCCTCTCGGCAGGTGGGTACTGTCTGTAGTGATGGGAAGAGCTGTGCCGGTGCGCGCCCTGGGGCGGACGGGCGGCCGGGGCGGCGGCCTGACGGCCACCGCCCCGGTGGTGCCGAGTCAGACGAGGGTCGGGTCCTCGATCTGGTTCGGGAAGTAGTCCTCGCAGGTGCCCTCGCGGTAGACGTCGGCGGTCGCGCAGTGCAGGCCGCCACCAAAGGCGTAGGCGTCACGGAAGGGAACCGGGATGACGTTCATGCCCAGTTTGTCCATCTGCTCCATCTGGTGGACCTCGCTGGCCTCGACGCACACGGTCTTGTGGTCGATGACCAGACAGTTCATGGACAGCCACACGGAGGAGTAGCACAGCGGCGGGGGCGTGTCGTGCGCCGGCTGGGCGGCGTCGACGATCTCCCAGTCGTTGGCCTCGAAGATCTTGCGCTGCTCCTCGGGCAGGCGGCGGTGCGGGTTGTTGATGATCAGGCCCGGCCGCAGCGGCACGAAGGTCGCGTCGATGTGGATCGGGTAGGGGTCACCAGGGAAGTTCACCGCGTGCACCCGCAGGTCGGGGTAGTAGCGCTTGAACCACTCCATGGCCTTGCGGTTGGTGGTCAGGCCGTGCTGGATGAACAGGTCCTTGCCCACACGCATGACGTCGGCGGCGTCCCACATGGGCTCCACCTCGGTGGTGACGAAGTCCTTGGCAGCGGTGCGCTCCAGGCGCTCCTCCAGCGAGATCTGCTCGTCGTAGTAGTTGTGCTTGTAGGACTTGTCGGTCAGACGCGGGCGAGGCGCCTGGGTCCACTTGAACTCCGGGTCGTTGTCGAAGTAGTCGTTCATGAGCGGCCAGTAGGCCAGGTACTCGAAGTAGCGACAGCGGAAGGAGTTCGCCGAGGACATGATCTCGTTGCCGATAGTCAGCAGGATGTCGCGCGGAGGCATCTGCGTCATACCGGACTCGGTGCGGAAGTCAGGCGTGGTGATCGCCTGGTTCCACTGCAGCGGCGTCGGCCGGTCAACCTTGACGCCCAGACCCTCAAGGATCTTGACGTAGTTGTCCAGCTGCTCGTTGGCGGCCTCGACCGTGGCGGTGGGGCGCGGCCCCCACATCCCACGCATCTCGGAGTCGATCGGAACCTTCTCAGAGGTAGCAGGCTCCTCCGGGGGGATGACGGAGAAGTCAGCGCGGCCCACGATGACGTGCTTGAGCGGGTCGAAGTCGTTCCACGAGCTGACGATCTTGGTCATTGTTGTCACTTCCTTGTGCTTGGTTCACGTTGA
Organism: Actinomyces lilanjuaniae; assembly: GCF_003606385.1. NCBI lineage: Bacteria > Bacillati > Actinomycetota > Actinomycetes > Actinomycetales > Actinomycetaceae > Actinomyces > Actinomyces lilanjuaniae. Next base: position 1,506,490 of record NZ_CP032514.1, read on the forward strand.
CAGGTGGCGTGCCCGTTCCCGGAGGGCCGGGGCAAGGGCACCGTGCGTGCCATACGGTGTGGCGGGTCGGCATCGCCTCCTCTCCTGTGCGCGGCACGACTCTTGTCGGTCAGGCGGCCCGTGGCTCGTGCCTGCTCCCGTCCTGGGTGACGAGGGTTCCGGACTCGCCCGTGAGGAGCCTAGTGGCGTCCTCCAGGCGTCCGATGGCAGCCATGCCGCCGGTGGCCTCGACAAAGCGGCTCACCGCCTCAACCTTGGGGCCCATGGATCCTGCTGGCAGGCCCATGCTGCGCAGCACGTCGGGAGTGGTGCGGCTGAGGCGCTGCTGGCTGGGGGTGCCGAAGTCGGTGAGGACCCCGTCGACGTCGGTGAGGATGAGCAGAGCGTCGGCCCCCAGTGCCCGGGCGAGGACCGAGGCGGTGAGGTCCTTGTCGATGACAGCCTCGACACCGGTGAGCCTGCCCGCCTCGTCACGGACGACCGGCACACCTCCTCCTCCGGCACAGATGACCACCGTCCCGGCGTCTACCAGGGCACGGACCGTCTCGGTCTCGACGACCTCCTGGGGCTCGGGAGAGCCCACCACCCGGCGGAAGTGCTCACCGTCGGCCCGGACCTGCCAGCCGCGCTCGCGCGCCAGCCGCCTTGCGGTCGCCTCGTCGTAGACCTCTCCGACAAACTTTGTCGGACTGGCGAAGGCCGGGTCGTCGGCCCGGACACGGGTCTGGTTGACCAGGGCGGCCACCTCACGCTGCCCCAGCTCGTTGCGCAGGGCCTGGAGCAGCCAGTAGCCGATCATCCCCTGGGTCTGGGCACCGAGGGTGTCGAAGGGGTAGGGCTCGCTCAGCCGGTCGTCGTTGGCCGACTCCAGGGCCAGGACACCCACCTGGGGTCCGTTGCCGTGGGTGACGACGAGCTCGTGGTCCCTGGCCAGCCTGGCGAGCTGGCCAGCGGCGCGCTCCACGTTGGCGATCTGGATACGGGCGTCTGGTTTGTCACCACGACGCAGAAGGGCGTTACCTCCTAGTGCGGCTACGACACGCATGCTCAGTCCCACTCGCCCAGGGTCGCGACCATGACGGCCTTGATCGTGTGCATACGGTTCTCCGCCTGGTCGAAGGCCACGTTGTGCTCCGACTCGAAGACGTCGTCGGTGACCTCCAGGCCGTCCATGCCGGTCTTGACAAAGATGTCCTCGCCGACAGTGGTGTTGCGATCGTGGAAGGCCGGCAGGCAGTGGAGGAACTTCACGTCAGGGTTGCCCGTGGTCTCCACGAGCGCAGCGTTGACCTGGTAGGGCCGTAGCAGGGCGATGCGCTCGTCCCAGACCTCCTTGGCCTCGCCCATGGAGACCCACACGTCGGTGTAGAGGAAGTCCACCCCGGCCACGCCCTTGGCGACGTTGTCAGTGATGAGGATCCTCGCGCCGCTGGACTCGGCCAGGCGCTGCGCCTCGGCCACGACCTCGGGGGGTGTCTGCAGCTCGACGGGGGCCACCATGCGCACATCCATGCCGGTCAGAGCCGCAGCGACCAGGAGGGAGTTGGCGACGTTGTTGCGGGCGTCGCCCAGGTAGGCGAAGGAGATCTCCTCAATGGGCTTGCCGGAGTGCTCCAGCATGGTGAGCTGGTCGGCGAGCATCTGGGTGGGGTGCCACTCGTCGGTCAGGCCGTTCCACACCGGGACCCCGGACAGGGCGGCAAGCTGCTCGACGTGCTCCTGCTTCTTGCCGCGGAACTCGATCCCGTCGTAGAAGCGGCCGAGTACGCGGGCAGTGTCGGCGACAGACTCCTTGTGACCCATCTGGCTACCCGAGGGATCCAGGTAGGTGACCTGCGCACCCTGGTCGTAGGCGGCGACCTCGAAGGAGCAGCGGGTGCGCGTGGAGGTCTTCTCGAAGATGAGGGCGATGTTCTTGCCCACCAGGCGCCTGACCTCGCGTCCCGCCTTTTTGTCCGCCTTGAGCTGTGCGGACAGGTCGAGCAGGGACTTCCACTCCTCGGCGGTGAAGTCGAGCTCCTTGAGGAAGCTGCGGTTGTGCAGTGGGTGGTGGGTCATCACTTCTCCTTGGTGATAATAGGTGCTGCTTGGGGGAAAGAGAGCAGTGAGGGAGCGAGTATCCTAGTGAGCCCCGGCAGGTCCTGCCTAGAGAGCCGGGACCGGGTCACGCAGGACGGGGCAGCTCATGCAGTGAGGACCGCCGCGTCCCCGGCCGAGCTCGGAGCCAGGAACCGGCAGCACCTCGATCCCGTTGCTGGCGAGGTAGTCGTTGGTCGCCACGTTGCGCTCATAGGTGACGACGACACCGGGGGAGACGGCCAGGGTGTTGCAGCCGTCGTCCCACTGCTCGCGGGCAGCGGCCAGGCTGTCCTGGGGGGTGGTGAGCACCTTCAGGTCGTCCAGGCCCAGGGCCTGGGCAATGACACGGTGCATGTCCTCGGGAGCGTGACGTGTCACGCTCATTCCCGCCCCGTCGGGACGCAGGGTCACGGTGGGAAGCATTCCCAGGTCGGCGTACTTGACGAAGGTGCCGACGTCAACCATTGTCATGACGGTGTCCAGGTGCATCTGGGCCCGGTTCCTGCTCATCTCCACAGCGATCACCTGGGAGACCTCCCCGCTGGTGAACAGCCGTGAGGCCAGCCTCTCGACGCCCTGGGGACAGGTACGCTCGGAGACTCCTACGAGGACGGCGCCGTTGCCGATGACCTCGACGTCGCCTCCCTCCACGGTAGCAGGCCCCGCCGCGAGCCCCTCGGACCACACCGGGAACTCCTGGTCAGCGAAGAAGGGGTGCCATCGGTAGATGGCCTGGTAGTTGACGGTCTCACGCCGACGGGCCTGCTTGGTCATGGAGTTGATGGACACCCCGCCGTACACCCAGCAGGAGGTGTCCCTGGTGAACAGGTGGTTGGTCAGCGGAGCGAGCAGGAGGTCGTCATCCTCCAGGAGGGACAGGACCAGGGAGTCCGCGACGGGCACCCGCTCCTGGAGCTCGCGCCTGGTGGCGCCCGCGACGAGGATCTCGGCCAGCTCCGCGGCGGGCAGCCCCTGCATAAGCCCGTGCAGGGCCTCGGCGGCCCGGGGGCCGCAGGTGTTCTCGTTGAACGTGTTGGCCAGGACGAAGTCGCGGGCCTCGGCGACCTCCAGGGTCTGGGCGAGCAGGTCGCCGAGGTAGAGGACCTCGACTCCCCGGTCGGTGAGAGTGCGGGCCAGCTGGTCGTGCTCCTGCTGCGCCCTCTCCAGCCACAAGACGTCGTCAAACAGGAGACTGTCCTTGTTCTGCGGGGTCAGCCTCAGCATCTCGCGTCCCGGCCGGTGCAAGATAACCTGCCTGAGCCTGCCGATCTCGGAGTCCACAGAGAAACTCATGATTCCCTCTCTGGCACGACGGTGTGCCAAGACTGTCGGTGCGCGCCGCGCGCTGCCTGGTACCGGCCAGCACAGCCGTGGGGCTCGCGCCTTGAAGTGGTACGAGCGTACCAGACTTTGGCGTGAAGGGCGAGTCCAGGACGCGCGGGTCTGCAGGTCGACCTGTAGGTCGACAAGCCTCGGGACCTCACAGACCTCGTAGAGTGTGACCTATGCGCGTCCTGTTCGCCGGAACCCCCGAGACAGCTCTTCCCTGCCTGCACGCCCTCCTGGACTCTGAGCACGAGGTGGTCGGGGTCCTCACCCGGCCGGACGCGCGCCGGGGACGAGGGCGGGCACTACAGCCCTCTCCCGTCGCGGCCCTGGCCCGGAAGGCGGGACTGGATGTACGTACTCCCACCACCTTGAGGGATCCGGGCGTGGGTGAGTGGGTCCGCTCCCTGGACCTCGGGGTCGCCGTCGTGGTGGCCTACGGCCGGCTGGTGCCGCCGACGCTGCTGGAGGTGCCTGACCACGGGTGGCTCAACCTCCACTTCTCCCTGCTGCCCAGCTGGAGGGGGGCCGCTCCTGTCCAGCGTGCTGTTCTCGCAGGTGAGGAGGTCACAGGCGTCAGCGTGTTCCGGCTGGAGGAGGGGCTGGACAGCGGGCCGGTATACGCCAGGCTCCCGGAGCCGGTCGGCCCCCAGGACACCAGCGGTGACCTCCTGGGACGCCTGGCCGCCACAGGCGCCCCCCTCGTCCTCGACGTGCTGCGCTGTCTGGCAGAGGGCACGGCCCGGGCGCAGCCCCAGGACGGGTCCAGGGCCACCCTGGCTCCCGCGCTCACCGCGGAGGAGGGGCGTATCCGCTGGGCTGAGGAGGCCTCGACCGTGGCGCGCCAGGTCCGGGGCGTCACCCCGGCCCCAGGTGCCTACACCACCTTCCAGGGCAGGAGGCTGCTTCTGGGCAGCGTCGTCCCGGTACCGCCGGACACCGTCCTCCAGCCCGGTCAGCTGCGTGTCTCCAAGCACGAGGTCCTTGTCGGTACCGGTAGCTGCGCCGTGCGTCTGGGCAGGGTGGCACCAGCGGGGAGGAGCTGGATGGACGCCGAGGACTGGGCGCGAGGAGCGCGTCCGCCGCAGGGCAGTTTTCTGGGGACTGAGCCGCGCGTCGAGGACGAGGCGGTGTCGTGATGCCCGCACACAGCGGCCGTGACCTACCAGTCCCGTCCCGTGGCCAGCGGGGGCAACGGCCTCGGCGCGGCGGGCCGTCCAGGGCCTCCTCGCGCAGAGACGGCACCCACGACCCGGCCGGCTTCGGCGCACCAGGACGTCCACGGGGACCACGGCAGGCTGATCCCGCCCGCGCCATCGCCCTGGAGGTCCTGACCAGGGTGCGCACCGAGGGCGCCTTCGCCAACCTCGTGCTGCCCTCCCTGGTCAAGGAGGCCCGGCTGAGCCGGCTCGACGCTGGCTTCGTCACCGCCCTGACCTACGGGACGCTACGCCTCCAAGGCCGCTACGACGCCATTATCGGCCTGTGCCTTGACCAGCCGATCGCCACGCTGGACGGCGTCGTCCTTGACGTCCTGCGCCTTGGGGCGCACCAGCTCCTGGGGATGCGCGTCCCGGCCCACGCCGCCGTGTCGACCTCGGTGGACCTGGTGGGGGCACGTCGGGACGCCGGGCCTCGGGACTGGTCAACGCGGTGCTGCGCCGCGTGGGGCGCAGGCCCCTGGGGAGTGGCTCGCCCGGCTGCGCCAGGACACGAACCATGACCTGGAGGCGCTGGCGGCTACCGAGTCCCACCCGCTGTGGGTTGTCAAGGCCATGCGACAGGCACTTCTTGCGCACGGCAGGTCTGCCGAGGAGCTGGGCGACCTGCTGTCGGCGGACAACCAGGACCCTGAGGTGGTGCTGTGCGCACGTCCTGGGCTCGTCTCGGTCCCCGCGCTCGTGGATGAGGCCTCCTCCGACCCCGGGCAGCGGGCGCAGGCCGGGCGTGTCAGCCCCCTGGCCGTCGTCATGGAGGGGGGAGACCCTGGGAGGGTCACCGCGGTCGCCCAGGCCCGGGCTGGCGTGGAGGACGAGGGCAGCCAGCTGGTGGCTCTCCTGCTGGCCCGGGCTGGCATTGATGGCAGTGACTCCCGTTGGCTCGACATGTGCGCCGGTCCCGGGGGCAAGGCGGCGCTGCTGGGCTCCCTGGCCGCCCAGAGGGGCGCGCACCTGGTGGCTAACGAGCCTGCCGCCCACCGGGCTGACCTGGTGCGGGACTCTATCCGCGCGCTACCACCGGGTACTGTCGAGGTCCGCAGTGGCGACGGACGCGACATCGGCAAGGAGGAGCCGGGGCACTACGACCGCGTGCTGGTTGACGCGCCGTGCTCGGGGCTGGGCTCCCTGCGGCGCCGCCCCGAGTCCCGGTGGCGGCGCACCCAGGCCGACGTGGTCGGGCTCGCCGCTCTCCAGCGCGAGCTGCTCTCCAGCGCGCTGTCTGCCGTGCGCCCCGGGGGAGTCGTCGCCTACGTCACCTGCTCTCCCCACGTGCTGGAGACGGTCCTGGTCGTCCAGGACGTCCTGCGGCACCTGGAACGGGAGGACAAGGTCGTCGAGGTCC